>JAPPOR010000240.1 GCA_028817905.1 Myxococcales bacterium | reverse complement strand
TGTCTAGCATGACGGGGCTGGATTCGCGATCCCGATGTGTTTGAGTTGGGGTCCGCTTGGTGGGCGGGGCGAGGGTCGGCCCCCCCGCCGGTGGCCACGGCTGCCCTTGAGGGGGCCGGCGGGGCGTCGGAGAGTCTTGCTTGGAGCGCCGACGTTGAGTCCATCCAGCCTACCTTCGCCCGAGCTTGTCTGGGGGCTGTTCGAACGGTTGCTGGCCCTCGTCTACTGCATTTCGTTTGGGTCGATTCTGACGCAGATCGTGGCCTTGCACGGGGCGGACGGCATCGTGCCCTTCGCGCTGCGGCGCGCCCGCATGAAGGAGGACTTCGGGCTTCGGCGCGCGGTCTACTTCCCTACCCTGCTGTGGCTGGGGGCGAGCGATCGGACCCTGCGGGCGGTGCCGTTGGTTGGGCTGGGCAGCGGGCTCTACATCTTGCTTGGGGGACCGCATACGGCCGTGGCGTTCCTCGTTTGCTATCTGATGTACCTGAGCCTCGATCCGGTCATGGACCTGATCTTTCCCTGGGACTCGCTGCTGTTCGAGGCGGGCTTCTTCGCCGTCCTGTTGCCGGAGCTCAGCCCTCTTCCGGAGCTGTCCGCCCAGGCGGCACCTGTTCCCGCGCTTGCCTGGGTCTATCAGTTGATGGTCTTTCGGCTGCTGCTGGGGTTCGGGCGCGTCAAGTTCCTGGGTAGCAGCTCGGAGGACCTGGGCTATCTGAAGGGCTTTCTGATCACCCAGCCGCTGCCCTCCCCGGGCGGCTGGTACTTCCACAAGGCACCGATGTGGGTCCTCAAGGCCTGCATGCTGGGCATGTTCGTCGTCGAGGTCCCACTGCCCTTCCTGGTCTTCGCGCCGGGTATCGCCAAGGCGATTGCAACCGTTCCCATCATGCTCTTCCTCGTCGGCATCTGGGCGTGCGGCAGTTTCGGGTTCTTTAGCCTGGTGCTGATGGTCTTGACGGTTACGTGGTGGGACGTCCAGACGCCCGCACAGCTACAGTTGTCCAGCTTGCTATCCCCACAGGGGCCCTACGTCGTGAATGCCCTTGCGATCGCGCACACGCTGGCCGCGCTGCTCAGCTTTCCCTCCAACAGCCTGGTCGCGAACGCCTGGCTCAACTGGTCGATCTTCGATCGGGTGCCGAGATGGCTCGCGTGGCCCTTGGCCGCCCTGCGAGCACTGCACCCACTGCGCTGGGTGCATGCCTATGGCGTGTTCCCCCCCAAGACCTATCCCGGTGTCAAGATCGTGCCCGTCCTCGAGGCAACCTGGGATGGCGCGCACTGGCGAACCTGTGAGTACAACTTCACGCCGGTGCTGGAGACCTCGCCGCCGCGCTGGGCGGCGCCGCACCACGCACGAGGCGATACGGCCGTGCTCTACGAGGCGTTCTCCGTGGGAGACTCGGGGGTTCTTGGGGCGATCTTCGGCACCTGGTCTCCCTACGGCTTTGGCAAGCAGACGGGCTTGCAGCTGTCGATGCAGCGCATGCTGGAAGGCAAGATGGACCGGGCGTTGCTGCGCCCGTCCAGCTTCGACCTCAAGCGCGACGGCGCGCCGCTTTCGGTGCGCGCCCGGCTGTACATGCTCGAACCGACCAGCCTGGAGGAAAAGCGCGCCACGGGGCTTTGGTGGCATCGCAGGTGCCTCGGCCCCCACGCCCCGGAGATGCGCCTGCAGGATGGCTTCTGGGACCACGCTCTGCCGCCACCGGAGCTGTGGCACTGGGACCACATCACCTGGCAGCGCCGTTCGGTGCTGGGACCGCTGCTGAAGCGAGCGGCAGCCGGCGAAGATCCGCACGCCCTTCTGTTGCGAAGTGCCCCTGGCCTCGACCAGGCGCAGCTTGCGGCGTTCTGGTCCGAGTTCGTGCCCTTTGTGCAGCAGCGCGATCCCCACAGCTGGGAGGGAATCGAGACCCACGTCAATGCCATGCGCGGGCGCTGGAGCAGGGACACCCTGCATGCCTTCGAGCGCATCGCCGGTCGCTTGAGCGCGCTGCTCCGGGCGCGGCTCGAGCCGCACTTTCTGGCCGCGGGTCTGGGCCCGATCTTCGGCAAGGGCCGAGCCGCCATCGACGTGCCTTCCCTGTATCATCTGACGATGTTGACGCAGCACGTCATCGCTAGCGGCCGTGCCCGCTACGACGCCGTGTTCACACAACCCCTTTCAGCCAATGCCGAGGCGGCTGCCATGACGATGGCTTCTGGCCACTATCTCCAGGCCCTGTTCCGCTACGACATCCTCGTCATGGATGCAGCCAAGCTGCGCCTGATCGTCAACTACATGGAGCCCAGCGGCCGCGCCCCGCTGGATGAACGCGGGGTAGCCCTACAAGCCAGGCTGCAAGAAGCGCTCATCCAGGGCTTTGGCTCGGTCGCCGCCAGTGTCTTCCTACGCGAACAGTTCCTGGGACCGGAACACATCCGCGACATCGCCCCCCACTGGCCGCGCTTTCATCTGCATCCCACCGGCGAGGTCAAGCCGGTACCCGAAACGCGCAACCAGCCCGTCGGCCAAGCTAATACTTGACGAGGCTGAACACCGGAACGTCGAGGCGATTGCTACCGGAAAGGAACGCGAGTTCAATGACGAACGCGGCCCCGATCAACTCGGCTCCGGCCTTGCGCACCAGCTGCCCGGTCGCCGCGGCCGTGCCGCCGGTGGCCAGCAGGTCGTCCAGCACCAACACCCGATCGCCCGGCTTCAGCGCGTCCACGTGAATCTCGACGGAATCGGTCCCGTACTCCAGCTCGTACTCGATCGCGAACGTCTCCGCCGGCAACTTGCCCGGCTTGCGCACGGGCACGAATGACTTGCGCATGCGGGCCGCCAGCGCCGCCCCGAAGATGAACCCACGGGACTCGATCCCCACGATCGTGTCCAGGGGCTTGCCATCGTAGTGCTCAGCCAACAAATCCAGGCACACGTTGAAACCCGAGGGGTCGGCAAGGATCGGGCTGATGTCCTTGAACAGGATGCCCGGCTTGGGGAAGTCGGGCACATCCCGAATGAGGCTCTTGATCTGCTCGATGCGCTCTTCGTCCATCACTGCTCTCCCAACATCATTCAGGCGGCTCGGCGAGGTAGGCAGCCAGCCCGAAATGATCCGACAGGGTCGCTTCCAACCGCAACGGGGTCACCGACACGGCGCCCTCCGCGACGGCCTGGGCGTCGGAGTTTTCGATCTGACCATTGTCAATGACCCGGCCACCGAGCCAGAAATATTCCCTGCCGCCCGGGTCGCGCCGGGGAATCACATTCTCCTCATAGATCTGGCGTCCCACCCGTGTCACGCGGGTTTCGCCTCGGAGCTCGCTCGGGAAGTTGATGTTGAGGAGCACCGTCTGCCCCTCGGGCTTGGTCGCCTCGAAAAAGCGTTCCACAAACCCGGCGGTGCGCGCCGCCGCAGGCCCGAAGTCCGAGTCCTCGCGCCCCTCCAACGACAGGGCCATGGCGTGAATCCCGCGCATGGCCGCCTCGCGCGCCCCGGCCACGGTCCCCGAGTAGAATACGCTAGTGCCCAGATTGGGACCGTGGTTGATCCCGGACAACACCAGATCGGGGCGCCTGGACAGAAAGCGCTCCTCGAACAGCGCCAGGTACACACAGTCGGCCGGCGTGCCGTCGATCGAGTGGACGCCGTCCCCGTATTCGATGTGACGGAGCGGACGATCGATCGTGACAGCGTGGCTCATGCCGCTCTGCTCGTGCGTCGGAGCCACCACCACCACGTCGGCGAGCGGGCGCACCGCTTCCTGCAGCGCCTTGATGCCGGCCGCGTGGACGCCGTCGTCGTTGGTCAGAAGGATGAGGGGTCGCTCCATCGGGACCGCTATATACCGCATGGGCCGGCCCATGGTCATCGGCCGAGGGGACGGCGGCGAAAATTGTTCAAGTATCGCGGAATCGCCCCGCGGCGTTCGGCTAGCTTCCTCACAGCTGGGCCCGCCCCCGCCCCCATGGTAGGGTCTTCCAGCGGCCCAGGACGAGCACACGTCCCCGGCCGCTGGAGGATCCATGCCCTACGAATCGCCGTCCTTTGTCGAGATCAAAATGGATGCCGAAATCGGCTCCTACCAGGACGACTTCGAGTTCGACCGCGACGACCCGATCAACCCGAGACCGCCATTTGCTCGCCCACAGACGAATGAGCCCGAACACAGCGCGCAGCGCTAGCCGGGGACTCTCTAGCTAGGGCGCGGGACCCCTATGTTCGTACGCATTCTCGGCTCGGCCGCGGGCGGTCGCTTCCCGCAGTGGAATTGCGCGTGTCCGAACTGCGCGGACGTGCGCCGCGGGGACCCGGCGCTTACGCCACGGACCCAGGACTCGATCGCAGTCAGCGCGGATGGCGAACGGTTCTTCCTGTTCAACTGCCCGGCGGACGTACTCGAACAAATCCAGCAAACGCCCGCGCTTCATCCGCGCGGCCCACGGCACTCACCGATCGCGGGCGTGCTGGTGGGCAACGGCGACCTCGACCACGTCCTCGGCCTGTTCTGCCTACGCGAGTCTCAGCCCCTCTCGCTGCACACGACCGAGCGCGTTCGGGCCGACCTGGCGGACCGCAACGCCATGTATCGGACCCTGCAACGGTTCGAGGGGCACGTGACATGGAAGCAGCTGGTGCTCGACCAGCCGTTCGAGCTGACCTACCTGAACGGCGAGCGGGCGGGCCTGACCGTCACGGCGTTTGCGGCACCGGGCAAGCGGCCGCTTCACCTGATGCACACGGGCAACCCTTCGCCTGAGGACAACGTGGGCTTTGCGATTGAGGATGCCGCAAGCGGACGCACATGCGTGTATCTGACCGCGGCCGGTTCCCTTTCCGGGCTTGAGCCCCGGGTCGCGAACGCGGACTGTGTGCTGTTCGATGGAACCTTCTGGAGCGAAAGCGAGCTGATCGACCTGGGCCTGGGCACCTCGCGGGCGCGAGACATGGCCCACTGGCCGATCGGCGGACCCGACGGCAGCCTGGCTCGCCTGCAGCATCTGAACGCCCGTCGGATCTACACCCACATCAACAACACCAACCCGATCCTGCGGACCGACTCGAACGAACGGCGGGCGGTGGAAGCGGCCGGCTGGGAGGTCGCCCACGACGGCTTGGAGCTGGAGCTATGACGTCCCCAGAGGCCCCCGAGACATCGCCACTGGAAGAGGATGCCTTCGTGGCCCGGCTGCGCGCCCTGGGCAGCCAGCGCTACCACGACAAGCACCCGTTTCACGTCCGCATGCACAAGGGTGAGCTGTCGCGCGAGCAACTGCAGGCCTGGGTGCTCAATCGCTACTACTACCAGACGCGCGTACCCATCAAGGACGCGATCATTCTGTCAAAACTGGAGGACCCGGCCTGGCGCAGGCGTTGGATCCGAAGGATTCACGATCACGACGGCCAGGCGGAGGGCGAGGGGGGTCTGTTCCTGTGGCAAAAGCTCGCCACCGGCGTGGGACTGGATCCGCAGGAAATGACCAGCCTTGCGCACGTGCTGCCTGCCGTGCGCTTCGCCTGCGACGCCTATGTCACCCTGGTGCGCGAGCGCCCCATCGTGGAAGCCATCGCCTCGTCCCTGACAGAGTTCTTCTCGCCAGACATCATGACGACCCGGATCGCCGCCTGGCAGACCCACTACCCCTGGATCGACCCCGATCTGCAGGGGTACTTCAGGCGCCGCGTCCCCCAAGCGCGGCGCGACTCGGAGGAGGCTCTGTCATTCGTGTTGACGCACGCGCGCACACGCGATGAGCAGGAGCGCTGCCTGGCCGCCTTCACCACCAAGTGCGACATCCTATGGTCGCTGCTCGATGCGGTCGACCGCGCGTTTCCGCCGGCGCAACCCTCCCCATGACCATCGAGCCCGCGCGCCGCTATCAACTCGCGGACAAGGTCAAGCTGGTCTTCGACAGCAACCGCAAGGCCCCCATGCTGCTCTACCCGGAGCGCGGCCTTTCCCTCAACGAGGTGGCCGCTGCGATCGCACGCGCGTGTGGACAACCGGTAACGGTCGCCGAAATCGCCCGGATCCTGCGCGAGCGCTTCCCCGAAGCATCCCCGCAGACGATCGAGCAGGACGTGATCGCGTTCCTGCAGGAACTGGAACGTCGCGGGCTGCTGCAGTCGGTCGGATGAGGCATTGGGATGCCCGACCTGCCCTACACACTGATCGCCGAGCTGACCTACCGCTGCCCCCTGCGCTGTCCCTACTGCTCCAACCCGACCGATGCCCGCGACCACGGCCCCGAACTGTCGACGTCCGAGTGGCAGACGATCCTGACGCAGGCGCGCGAGCTCGGCGTGCTGCAGCTGCACCTGACGGGCGGAGAACCACTTGCGCGCAAGGACCTGGAGGCACTGGTACGCCATGCCCGCAGCCTGGACCTGTACGTCAACCTGGTCACCAGCGGGGTCCCCCTCTCTAAGGAGCGCCTCGCGGAGCTCGCACGGGCCGGCCTGGACAATGTGCAGGTCAGCATCCAGTCGATCGACCGCGCACGCTCGCGCGCGATCGCCGGCGTCGACGTCTTTGACGACAAGCGTCAGGTGCTCGAGTGGGTCAAGGCGCTCGGCCTACCGCTCACCCTCAATGTCGTGCTGCACCGGGACAACCTCGACGAGGTCGAAGCCCTGATCGCCTACGCCGAACAGGTGGGCGCCGATCGCCTCGAGCTGGCCAATACCCAGTACCTGGGCTGGGCGCTCGTCAACCGCGAAGCGCTCCTGCCCGCACGCGCGCCCCTGATCGCGGCCCACACCCTTGCCAGCAAGGCAGCCCAATGGCTCGCGGGCCGCATGGAGGTGCTGTTTGTCATGCCCGACTACCACACGCGCCACCCACGCGCGTGCATGGACGGCTGGGCCCGGCGCTTCCTGCACATCGCACCGGATGGGACCGCCCTGCCCTGCCACGCGGCCCGCAGTCTCCCACTGACATTTCTGCGCGCGCCGGAACACAGCCTGGCCGAGATCTGGCATCGCTCACCCGCCTTCGAAGCCTTTCGGGGCCAGGCCTGGATGAAGCCACCCTGCCGAGACTGCGAGCGCAGGGAACAGGACTTCGGCGGCTGTCGCTGCCAGGCGTTCGCTCTGACCGGCGACCCGGCCGCGACCGACCCGGCCTGCTCGCTTTCCCCCCACCGAAAGCGCGTGACAGACGCACGCGCGCAGGCGGGCGAGCAGCGACCCCGCCGCTACCTATATCGGGGTACCCGCGGACCCGGCGCTCCCGGTTGAGGTCGCCGTAGCTCCGGACTGCAGTCCCTGGCGCACCGGACTGTGAAGCGCGGCCCCCCTTAGTCGGATGGCCACCCTGGGCCCAACTCGCTTGCGAACGCAGGGCGCCATCGGTAGCCTGCCGGCCCGTTCGCGAAAGGACCCTGCTCCATGAACCGCGCAAGCGCTGAAGCGTGTCTCGGCACCACCGTGTTCACACTCGCCTGCCTGATGACCGCCGCCTGCCAACACAGCAGACAGCCTCCCGTCAACGAGCCCACTGCGGTTGGGCAAGCGCCGGAAGGCACGCCCGATGGCGAGGGTGCACCAAGCGCTGGCCAAACGCCCGCAGTGGATGCCGCCCGTATCGCCGCGGCTGACAAGGAGCCCGAAAGCTGGCTCACCCACGGCGGCAACTACCAGGAGCAGCGCCACTCGCGCCTGAATCAAGTCAACGCCACAAACGTGCAACGGCTCGGCCTCGCCTGGTTCCTCGACCTCGACACCAACCGCGGCCAGGAAGCGACCCCGATCATCGTGGACGGGGTCATGTATTCGACGAGCGCGTGGAGCAAGGTGCAAGCGATCGACCCCAGGACCGGCAAGCTCCTGTGGCAATACGATCCGTTCGTGCCGGGTCGGGTCGGCGTACGCGCGTGCTGCGACGTGGTCAACCGCGGTGTCGCCGTCTGGCAGGGTCGCGTCTACGTCGGCACCCTGGACGGGCGCCTGGTCGCCCTGGATGCCAAGACCGGCAAGCCCGCTTGGTCGGTTCAGACAGTCGACCCCGAGAAGTCCTATACCATCACGGGCGCACCACGCATCATCAAGGGCAAGGTCGTGATCGGCAACGGCGGCGCCGAGTACGGCGTGCGCGGCTACGTGTCGGCCTACGACGCGAACGACGGCAAGCTCCTGTGGCGTTTCTACACCGTGCCCGGCAACCCGCAGCAGCCCTTCGAGGCCCCGATTCTAGAGCAAGCGGCCAAGACCTGGACCGGTAAGTGGTGGGAGCTAGGCGGTGGCGGCACGGTCTGGGACTCGATGGCCTACGACCCCGAGCTCGATCTCCTGTACATAGGGGTCGGCAACGGTTCGCCGTGGAACCCGGGCTTCCGCAGCCCAGAGGGCGGCGACAACCTGTTCCTATCCTCGATCGTCGCGCTGCGACCCGATACCGGGCAGTACGTGTGGCACTACCAAACCACACCCGGGGATGGTTGGGACTACACCGCCACGCAGCACATCGTGCTGGCAGACCTGACGATCGACGGTAAGCCTCGCAAGGTCCTGATGCAGGCCCCGAAGAACGGCTTCTTCTATGTGCTCGACCGGGCCACGGGGGAGCTCCTGTCGGCGGAGGCGTTTGCCCAGGTCAACTGGGCCAGCGGCATCGACAAGAAGACCGGGCGGCCCCAGATCAATCCAGAGGCATTCTACTGGAAGACCGGCAAGCCATGGATCGCCATGCCGGGCCCCTACGGTGCGCACAACTGGCAGCCGATGGCGTTCAACCCCGAGACTGGGTTGGTGTACATCCCGGCCTCCTCCAACATGTTCCCCTATGTGCACGACCCGACCTGGAAGCCTGTCAAGATCGGCTTCAACGTCGCCCTGTTTCCGCCAGCAAGCGCCACGCCGGATGACCCCAAGGTGCTCGCACAAGCGCTGGCGGTGACGCGAGGGTTCCTGCAGGCGTGGGATCCGGTCGCCCAGAAGGAGGTCTGGAAGGTCGAGCATCCCGGCTTCTGGAACGGCGGTGTGCTGTCTACCGCCGGAGGGCTGGTGTTCCAGGGAACCGCCGCCGGCAACTTCAGCGCCTACGACGCCAAGAGCGGCAAGCGGCTGTGGGCATTCGAGACGCAGGCCGGCGTCCTGGCGGCACCGGTCACCTACGCAGTCGACGGCGTACAATACCTGACGGTGGTGGTCGGTTGGGGCGGCGCGGCCGCCCTGAGCGCAGGCGTGGCGGCCCAGAAGGGCGCCCTCGCGGGGAACAAGAGCCGGGTGCTCACCTTCCGGCTCGATGCCACCGGCAAGCTACCTACCGCAGAGCCGCCCCCGGTGCCGCAACAGGCTCCTCCCACGCGCTTCGGCGACCAGGCCAAGAACCAGCAGGGCATGGCCCTGTTCCACACCCACTGCATGACCTGCCATGGCAGCTCGGCCGTCATGGCCGGCGGGGTACTGCCCGACCTGCGCTGGTCCAAGGCCCTCGGCTCGCCCGAGCGCTGGAACAAGATCGTGCTGTCCGGGTCGCACGAAAACCAGGGCATGGTGGGCCTGTCGGAGGTGCTTTCGCCTG
This sequence comes from Myxococcales bacterium, assembly GCA_028817905.1. Lineage (GTDB taxonomy): Bacteria > Myxococcota_A > Polyangia > Polyangiales > JAFGIB01 > JAPPOR01. The sequence goes on along the minus strand of JAPPOR010000240.1, from coordinate 6,325 downwards.
AGCAGTCCGACGCCATTCGCGCCTACGTGGTCTCACGCGCCAACGACACGTTCCCGGGGCTCCCGAAGAAGCGGTGAGCCACCGCGCGCGGGGCGGGGCGGGGCGGGCCGGCTTGCGATGGCGACCAAGGCGGCAGCGTTCATGGGATGCTCGCTGTCGTCTACCGGCCCGACGGCTCAGAAAGTCGACGCTGCTGGATCAGCTCACCCACCTGAATGGCGTTCAGCGCCGCCCCCTTGCGAAGGTTGTCGCCGGTCACAAACAGCACCAGGCCGTGCTCGACTGTCGGATCGGGACGCACGCGACCGACCAACACCGTGTCTTGACCCGTCGCCCCAAGTGGGTTCGGAACGTCGGTCACGGTGACTCCTTGAGCAGCCCGCAGCGCAGCCACCGCTTGTTCCACGGAAATGGGCCGTTCGAACTCCGCATTGATCGATAGCGAGTGACCCGTCAACACCGGGACCCGCACACACGTGCCAGAAACGGGAAGGTCGGGCAGCTCGAGAATCCTGCGTGTCTCATCCCGCAGCTTCAGCTCCTCTTCTGTGTACCCATCTTCTCCGAGCACGTAATTGAGGGGCACCACGTTGTGCGCAATCGGCACCGCCCACTTCCTCGGCGCCGGAACGTCCAGGGCCGAACCATCGAACACGGCGGAGGACGGATCCATTCCGGTCGCTGCGAGCTGGACCTTGAGCTCGTCCACGCCGGCGAGGCCAGCCCCTGACACGGCCTGATATGTACTCGCCACCAGCCGACGCAGGCCGGCGGCATCATGCAACGGCTTGAGCACCGGCATGGCCGCCATCGTCGTGCAGTTGGGATTGGCGATGATGCCCTTGGGCAGCGCGGCGAGGGCATGGGGGTTGACCTCGGACACCACGAGCGGGACGTCTGGATCGCCACGCCAGGCCGACGAGTTGTCCACGACGACTGCGCCAGCCGCGACGATGCGCGGCGCCAACTCGCGCGAAGTGGAACTGCCCGCCGAGAAAAACACGATGTCCAGCCCGGAATAGTCGGCCGTGCGGGCATCCTCGACCTCGAGTTCCTGCCCCTTCCAGTGGATCCGCCGGCCCGCGGATCGCTCCGATGCGAAAAGACGAAGTGAAGCAGCGGGAAACTTCCGCTCCTCCAGGATCGATCGCATCAGCTGACCGACAAGGCCGGTCGCTCCGACGATCCCGACGTGAACCGATTGCGACGAGGATGTATCACTGCACATGTGGGTTGCTCCAAGCTCCGAAAGGTGCAACGCGGCTACCCTACTTCGGAGACAGGGAGCTAGCACGGCCTGCCGGCCCCGTCACGCGGAGGACTGCAGAGTCCAGCGGCTTTGTACCGCGAACGACGGCACCGAGGGGTGGGTTCGTCGGGCCCGCGTGTATCGGCGCGCCTTGCCGATCAAGACTCTCGGGCACGGGCACGGGCACGGGCGAGGAAAGGCGAAGTCTACAGGGTGTGGCAAATCGTCGCGCGTCAATCGGTCACATTGCCCGACATGGGTGGGGACACTAACTCAAGGGACAGGGCGGACGGCCCGACGATTCGGTTGCCCCGCCTCGGAGGATACGGACATGCTTGAAAGGTTTGTGGCAGCAGCGCTCATCGTGGCCGCCATGCTCGCCGGATGCGGCGACGAAGTGGTGACCACCGAGGGGCTGAGCGAAGCCGATCGAAAGTCGCTCGACCAAATCGCCACGGATGTCGACAGCCTCAAGGACGAGGTGGACGACCTGCGGTCAGACGCCACGTCCGACAAGGGAGACTCGGACGGCTTCACCGCGTCAGATCGCGATGCCCTGACCGGGCTCGCCAAGAGTGTCGACACCGCCGGCACCGGGGGCGCGGACGACGAGGGCTTCCAGGCCGATGACCGCAAGAAGCTCGACGAAATCGTCGACTTGGTGACGCCCGCTGGGGCAAAGGAAGCGCCCGACCTGAGCGAAGCCTGCGACCCGGTCAGCGGAGGCCTCGAAGTGCTCGGTGAGGACGAGAAGTTCCTGGTGCGATTGGTCAGCAGCGCGCCCGCCGTCCACGCCACGGGCGTCTACGAATGGGCCGTGCAAGTGTTCGACCCCGACTACAAGGCGGTGCCGGGGGCTGAGGTCCGCGTGGAGCCGTGGATGGTCGCGCACGACCACGGTACCGACGCCGTGCAGGTTGTCGACGCCAACAGCTCCGGCGTCTACACGCTGTCCGGCATGAACCTGTTCATGGATGGTCGCTGGGAAGTCCGCATCGACATCAAGGACGGCGACACCGAGGACCAGGTCAAGATCAATGCATGCCTGGCGGAGTCTCCGACACCAGAAGCGTACTCGGGCCGAGCCGTGTACGTGTTCAGTACGGACGGGGACGACTCCTACGCCACGGTCATCGACGCCGATACCATGGAGGTCGCAAAGGAGATCAAGCTTGAGGGCGCTAGCTGGTCCGATGCCCTCCCCTCACCCGACGGCTCGCGCGTATTCGTCAACGACAGCAGCAACGACCAGGTGCACGTGTTCGATACCGCCACACAGCACAAGGTTGCCTCGCTCGACGTGGGAGGCAGGCCCATCCATCTGTTCAACCCCAACCACGGCAACGAGATGTGGACACACGCCGACGCCATGGGTGCGTTCTTCGTGATCGACACCGAAACGCTGGCGGTCCAAGGCCCCGTGACCGCAGCCTTGGGCCAGACTGGACATGGAAAGCTACTGTACGACCCCATGGTGGCGCCCAAGGCCTATGCCACGAACGTCGCAGACCCGGCCGCGTTCCCGGTCGACCTGGACCACAAGACGGTCGGCTACGCGATCAAACTATGCGAGAGTGATGCTCCGCTTCCGTGCGCGGGCGTCTCGGACTGCAACGACAGCGGCGAGACCTGCGAAGGAGAGCCGTCCGTGTGCAGCGCGTCGACACACAAGGTTGGGGGCACGCACGATAAGGCCATCTCGCCCTACAACGGACACGCGTACTTCCAGTGCAGCGGCGGCACACGCGGCTACGCCGTGGTGGACATGGCGACCGACAGTGTCGTTTCCGACTACGACGACAGCGCCCTGATCGGTAGCGCCGCGCAATCGGTCGACCACCGCTATCTGTTCCTCATGGACGGGGATGACGTCCACGTGCTGGACACGATGAATGACACAGACGTCACCGACGCCACCACCCCCGATGTGACCTTCACGATGGGCGGCTCTCCCAGCGCCCGCGGGACCCACTCCTGGGTCCCCGGTGGAAACTACAATGACATGAAGGTCGTCGTGCCGCAGTCCCACGGGACCGAAGTATGGATCCTGAACATGCCGATGATCGGGATGATCGACGAGATGCCCGACCACGCGCGCACGATCGTCGACGTCGGCCCGCTGACCCCGCCCGTGGGTGCCTCCCATTTCTCCCGGCGCGGTGTGATCGCGGCAAACCACTACTTCACCACCAGCGATGCGGGCGTGGTGCCCGTAAACCTCGCGGACGGCACCGCCGGCCCAGCGATTGCTGTAAAGGGGGTCGTCTCGCGCTTCACCTTTGCGGACAACTCCGGCGGCATCGACACACAGGGTGGCGACAGTGGCGGTGACCACTCCCAGCACTAGCCCGGATCATTCACGCACTCCGCAGCGCCTCGCTCGACGGAGCGCCCTGCACGAGCCCACCAAGTCCCTCCGCTCGTGTAGGGCGCTCCCGCCCTTTGTGGTGGTCGCGATGGTCGCATCGGTCGCGTGCACTACGGTCTCGGAACGGACGGACACGACGACCGACGGCGGACCTGGCGAAGCCGTGGACGACGTCCGGCGGCCTCCCGACGCAAGTCAGCCCCCTTCTGGAGCACCCGATAGCGGCGGGGAACTCCCTTCCGACGCCCCCGATGCGGCCGTTCGTGACCCAGCACCCCAGCCCACGGCACGGTCCGACTTGGATGCCTCCATGGCAGAAAACGAACCGGGCGACGCCGGCCCCGTGGGCACCGTAGGCGACGGCGCCCTAGGTGACGGCACTGTAGGCGATGGCACGGCAATCGACGGCGCCGTAGATGGAGGCGAAGAACAGGCTCAGCGGGAGGGCGGCTGGGTGGTGCCCAAGGATGTCCGCCCGCCGCGTTTGACCCACGCGCCCATCGACCTCTCCGGCTCGTACGACGCAGCAACCGGGCGCCTGGGAGACCTGCGATGCGACCGCCCTATGGACCGGCCAGTAGACGCCGAACGGGGCTGCTTCGGTGGGTTTTCAGCCAGCGGAGGCGGTTGGATCTCACTGGTGACCACGGAGCTTGCGAGCGTATTCGCGACGGCCTCCGGGGTGGTGAGCGAGGTGACTCAGGATACCGTGACCGTGCGACTGAACCAGGCTTCGGCCTACTGGCTGGAGTACTCGGGCCTAACCGATATCCTGGTTGCGGTCGATCAACAGGTCGCCGCCGGCGACGTGCTGGGTCATGCGGCCCAGCACCACTCCGCAGGGTTCGGGGCCGTGTCCTTTGCCGTCCGCCATCATGAGCACCTGTTGCAGCGCATATGCCCGGAGCGCTATGGCGACGACGCCTTCGTCGCTGAGCTGTCGGCAGCCCGCGACGCGAACAACGAAAGCTGGCCCGAGCACCCCGTCCCCAGTGCCTGTGCCTCCGGAGCGGTCCTCTGCGAGGGCCCCGCCTGCACAGCGGGCCAGGTCACCCCGGCCCTTGGTGATGTGGACTTGGGAAGACTGATCTACCGGAGCAGCTGCGCCGTGTGCCACGGCGACCAGGCCGAGGGCATCGCCGCCCCCGACCTGTTGACGTGCACCTATTGCGGTTCCCCCAAGGCGATGGCGGATCGAACCACCATCGACATGCCCCCGGGCGGGACCTGCGATCGCCTGTGCGCCGCGGATGTCTCCGCATTCGTCTTCTTCGAATTCCACTGAGGTCCTCATGCTCATCGAACAGGCCACCCCAGAGTCTCGCCGAAGATGCCCCCACCCGTGGTGGCCGCTCTTGCTGGTCGCGCTGACCAGTGGATGCAGCGACACGCCGGTCGAGCCAGCAACCGACTCGGAAACGTCGGCCGTCGGGCCAGATGCGGGCACCCAACACAACGACCCAATGCGGGTGTACTTCGAACCGGACGGCGGAGCCGACCTGGACGCTGGGTTTCGCCTCGGGGCCCCAGAGCCCCGCATGGGGCCCCACATGGAGCCCCGCCTGGACCCTGGCGTGGACCCGGACGGCGGGGCCGAACACCAGGACGCCGCTCAGAAGAGCGAAGGCAACGACTCGGGGGCCGGCCGTCGACCAAGCGAGGGGACCGGTGCGCAGGAGAGCGACGGCCTGGAAGACCTGTCCCGCTTCGAGCTTCACTTCGATGCCCAACTCGCTGGCACACCCATAGAATGCGACAGGGAGCTCGACGGTGCGGGGCAGCCCGCATCGGTCGTGACCCTGCGCGACCTCAGGTTCTTCGTCTCCGATCTCGTGCTACTGCAGGCGGACGGGACCGGCGTTGCCGCCACGCTCGCGAGCGACGGGCGTTTCCACAACGGCGAGGTCGCCCTGTTGGACTTCGAGAACGGCCAGGGCGACTGCGAGGGTGGCGATCCGGAGGTCAACCGAGTCGTGCGCGCGGGCGTGCCGCCGGGCAGCTACGTGGGCCTCGCACTCCAAATCGGCGTGCCCGAACGGCTCAATCATGGTGACCCGACAGAAGCCGACGCGCCACTCGATCTGACGGCCATGCACTGGAGCTGGAACGATGGCTACAAACACCTGCGGACGGATCTACGCCTCGCGGCGGGTGGAACCTTTGCCATTCACATCGGCAGTACGCGCTGCGACCGAAGTCCCGGAGATGCCTCGACGCAATGCGCCCAGAAGAACCGCGCCGAGATCGTGCTGTCCCGCTTTGACCCCCGCACCCACCGGATCGTCCTGGATCTCAACGCCCTGCTCGCGGGAATGGATCTGAGTGCCAACATCCCGGGCTGCATCGCCGGTGCCACCCCTGAAACCTGTCCCCAGGTGCTTGCTGCCCTGGGTATCGACCCCCAGAGCGGGTCCCCGGTCCCCGAAGGCCAGGTGGTGTTCCGCGCCGAAGAACGAGAATGACCAGCTAGCCCGGCTCTGTCGATTCAACGCACACTTGCGATCATTGTACGCCTGGAGCGGAATGTCCTTGGAAGCGCTTCGGTCGCTCGAGGTTGCCGCTGACCTCAAGGTGATGTGGGGCTAATAAGGGGCGATAGGGGAACCCCGTGTTTGAAGCGTGGTGCTGCGCCGAGGCAGTCTGCACCCCCGACCAGGCAGCAACAGGAGCCTACGGTCCGCTGCCGCGTCCCTAACTGGGCTCTGCCC
>JAPPOR010000134.1 GCA_028817905.1 Myxococcales bacterium | reverse complement strand
GCTGGAGCTTTGCAGGGTTCGCAACGGGTCCGCAGGACCCTAGTTCACCTCAATGTGCCATGTAGTCCCCACGGCATCTGCGCTAGGCAGCAAGAGGTGTGGAGACCTCTTCCCTCCAGAAATGAAAGCGGCGACCAGGAACGCGGAGACAACTACGGGAGGACTCGAACCCCCTACGGACGAATCCGCAGCTCTACTCATGAGCCGTGCCTTTCATGGTTTGCGATGTAGTCCCCGCTGCATTCGCCGCGGTGCCACGGACCGGAATTGAACCAGTGCCTCCTGGGCTTCAACCAGGCGCTTCTACCTGCTGAGCTACCGTGGCGTGTTGTTGATGGCGCCACGTACGGGAATCGAACCCGTCTCGGCCGGTCGACAACCGGCTCGCATCCCAGATGCGCAACGTGGCAGCTTGGCACGTCGTGGAGGAATCGAACCCCCCGCGGTCGGGTTTGGAATCCAACCTGCGCCCAGCGCCCGACGTACGAACGTGGATGTGGTGGCTCCAGGGGCAGGGATCGAACCTGCGATCTGCCGATTAACAGTCGGCCGCCGTTCCACTTGGCTACCCTGGAATAGAGTGTGCGGCGCCCGGATCGCCACTCCGGGCGCCCGCACGAGAGCCTTCTCGATTGTCAAAGAACTCCTGCGACATTGGCTCGGGAGGGGGGACTCGAACCCCCGTTTACTGATCCAGAGTCAGTTGTCCTGGCCGCTGGACGACTCCCGAAAAGACATCGCAGTCAGACGAAACACTCGCGCCAGCGCGCACTTCGCCTGTCGCCTTCGACGTCTGTCGAAGACGCAGTGGATCCGGTGGGCATCGAACCCACATCCGCCCGGGTAAGAGCCGGGTGCTCCGCCAGTTGAGCTACGGATCCGTGACGCAACAGAGCTTGGGCATCGACGGTTCGTGCAAAGGTCCAGCTCGCTGGAGCTTTGCAGGGTTCGCAACGGGTCGGAGACCCTAGTTAACCCTCGACCGTCCGGTTAAAAGCCGGCTGCTCTGCCTGCTGAGCTACAGCCCCGTTGGGTGCAGCTCCCGTTTGTGTCTGCTCGTCATTCATCCTCCAAAAGCCAAGTGGTGGGGCTGGCAGGACTCGATCGTGTTGTGAAAAGGTCCAGCTCGCTGGAGCTTTTCGGAAACGATAACGGGTCCGCAGGACCCTAGTTCACCTGCAATGCACCGAAGCGCGCCCGGTTTACAGCCGAGATGGGATGCCAGTTGACTAGGGTCTTCGACCCGTCTTCCCGTCTGTACCCGTGCAGCTACGCGGATCTGCGTCCGCTTCGCTTTGCACGGCTACAACCGCGGTCCCTTCAGCCCCGAAAGCCCGTGCCCGTTTCGCGGCACAAAAAAACCGCCCGAGGCGTTTGCCTGGGGCGGTCGTCACGCACACGCGTCTTGACCGCCCTAGACGGGATCCTCCAACAGACCGGCAAAGCCATTGCTCATCGCGGAGCATTCATAGCTCCGGAGCGCAATCGTCCGGCCGCCGCGTGGGAGTTTCCCGCGCAAGCTGTGTGGACAAACCGCTATCTGTTGTGAGCTCTGGGTCATCGTTCGATCCATGGTCGCCGTACGGGTCCAACTCCGTTGTGCCCGGCGGGCGTAGTGATGTGTCTCCATAACGTGTGAGTCAACCAAATGTTTCAACGAAGGCCGTTGGGCATCTTGCCCCTGACCGCCCCCCGAGTAATAGCGAAGGCTGTGCCAAGGTCTTCAAAGAGGCCCCTGCTACGACATAACTTCCCGGAATTATGCGAGATTTGCGGATCGAGCCGAAGGCGCGCTTCCGGCTCTACGTTATCCATCTAGATAGATATCTAGACTATTGGCTCGCAGCCTAGCAAGGCGCAGAGCGTAGGACTGGCTTAGGTGGCAGAACAGCCAGTGATCTTCAGCCCTCCGACACTTGGCGCGCGAGTTGCTCATGATCGCTTCGGTAGAAGACTGAGCCCGCCGCGGCGGGCCATGATGGATGCATTCCCATGGGAGACCGTCACAACACGCAGCGCTACGGGGAGACCTGGCCGCAGAAGCGGATCGACCTCTGCCTTCGTGAACTCGAGGTCGTGCGGGAGTGGGTGATCGTCTCTGGCGGATGGGCCTGGCACTTCATGTCGCCGCCCGGCCACGTCGAGCTCAAGCATGCGCACGACCACAAGGACATCGATCTCTTCGTCGCGCCTCGCGATGTCGCGGCGGTGGTCACCATGCTCAAGGGCCGGGGTTTCGCTAAAGTCTGGACGAAGTACGACAAGCTGCCGAGCAACGAAGACTTTCGCCGCTACGAGAAGACTGTCGCTGTTGGCGGTGCGGGTTTGAGGATCACGATCGACTTCTTCGTGCGCGCCGACGTGCCCTGTCGCGTTCTCGGCGATTACCGCGTAGTGGAGCCAAGCTATCTACTGGGGCTCTACTCGAACATTCACTCGAGCGACAAGTGCTTCGCGGTACAAGCTGCTGTGCGTCTTCTGGCGGCCGGGATCGATCCCGTAGGGCGACGGGAGCTGATCGCGATTCCGAATGGCGGGTAGCCAAACTTCTCTGCGCGCCTTGGCAACTCTCCGTTCTGTGCTAGCTTTCCGGCTCCCTCGCGGGAGGCACATCATGCTGGTCAGCCAAACCAACTTGGGCCTCGTCCCCGTTTCGCGCTAACGCCCTGCTTGCTGCGGGTGCTGGCGTGAGCGCCGGCGCGGTCCACCACTGAATCGAATCCTTCTCACGTACGCGTGGGGAGTCGGATGGAGTCCGTCGTTCTGATGGACGTCCAGCTCCGAGCTCGCCCTCGCGTGCAGCGGTGGAGTCTGTCCAATGCCCAAGCGAAGATGGCGCGGCCACCAGGTCGTGCACAACCAGACAGATCTGGAAGACTTGGGGACGGACCGAAGAACAGA
>JAPPOR010000159.1 GCA_028817905.1 Myxococcales bacterium | reverse complement strand
CAGCTCAGTTCGGCGATCCAGCTGTCCAGCGCCGCCGCCCTGTTCGTGCGCCCCAACCCCGAGCAGAAACTGCGGTTGCAGGTCAGCATCGACGGGCAAGGCAGCGTCGGCCCCTGGTTGGTCAGCGGCGGCCAGCCCGGCGTCTACTACCAGCTGTACCAGGCCGGGCGACCACTGGGGCAGGCTGCCTATTTCCATCAAAGCGACGACACGGATACGGGCCGCAACAAGGGCATCGGTGAGGAGCCGCAGGGCCTGCGGGTCGAACTCGATCTGGCGATCACGCGCGACCCGTTCAACCCCGGGACTTCGGTCGCCACCCGGCCGCCCCCCCTTCCGCTGCTCGCCCTGCCACCGGTACCCGTCGGGAGCGAATTGTCGGTGCTGGCTCGGAAGGCCATGAGCGGCGTGACGGCCACCCTGGCCCACACCGCACAGCTGTTGGCCAGCCCCACGCTGCGCGTCGCACCCGCCGCGCCCGCGGCGGGCGACGCCGTGACCCTCGTGGTCGAAGCGGCGGTGGCCGGCGAGCGCTACACCCTATGGCGGGACGGGGTGCAGCTGGGCGAGCCCCGTGAAGGCACAGGCGACGACCTGTCCCTGCCCCTGGGCGAGCTCACCGAGACCACCCACCTGGAGCTTTGCCTGGAGCGCCTGGACGACGCCCACCTGCCCGTCGAGCGCCGGCTGGCGGTCACCATCGAGGTCGTCTGAGCCATGGGCGCCCCCCCGGGCGGGCACCGCGTCAACCGTGTCGAGGTCGAGCTCCAGGTCGACGATGTCGAACAGGCGAAGCGTTGGTCCGACCGGATCAGCCACCTGTTTGCGAACCGGGTCGCCGACCTGCTCGGCCAGGTATGCGACGAGCTCAGCCCGCCCGGTCACCTGGTTCGCGTCGACACCCTGGAGCTCGACCTCGGTAGAGTCTGTGCCGAGAATTTCGACGAGGAGGTAATCAACGCCCTCGATGAAGCCCTGCGCGCAGCACTGCGACAGCGCCTTCCGCACGCTCCCGCGACTCGACGGCCGGGTCAGGACGCCCTGTCGCTGTTGCGCTGCTACGCCCTGACGGGGAACCTTCCCTGGTGGGCTGCCCGCGACGACCCGACCCTGCTCACCACGCAGCTGGATGGGCTGATCGCCGGCTCGCCCAACCTCTGGCTGGAACTTCTGTCGACCCTCCGCACCGATCCGGACGCGCTCGAGCGCTTGGCACGGCTGTGCACCGGCGAGCGGTTTGCGCGCTTGCTGGCACTCCATGGCGACCGCGACACGCCCTCCGTGTTCGCGGCGCTCGAGAGGCGGCTGCCGACAGGCACACTTGCAGGTGCATCGCAGACGCGGGCCCAGGTGCTGGGCCTACTCGGTGCCGAGGGTAGCCTCGCCGGTGAGGCGCTCTGGACGATCCTGTTGGGCGACCTCGCATCCGGCCCGGCCGCATCGCTGGCCTCGGCCCGGTCAGTGCTCACCCGCATGCGACCGGCGCTGGCTGCCAGCTTCGCGAAGCTCTTCCCAAAAACCGACGCGGAGACGACCGCGCCCCCAGCCCCGCCGGGGGGCCAAGCGACCCGTGGGCATGCGGGCGGTGCTGACAGAGCTCACCCCTCGCCCGCCGCGATCGTTCCCAGCGAGGACAACCACGCGGCCGGCAACGCGCCGAGGCGCGAGAACGAGGCTACCCGGCGACCGGCCCATCAACCGGGTTCCGCCCTTGCCGCGCATACCGAGGGCGCTCGCGGACCGAACACCCCTCCCGCCAGCCCACTACGCCATGGGCACCTGGATACGCCACGTGTCGCCCCTCGACCGAGCTCCTCCGATGCCACGCACGCGGAAAGCACCGGTCGCGTTCGTTCTCGGCCCCGCTCCCTCGAGGCGGCCAGCGGTCCCGGCCCCGCGGTTCGCGCCAACCGCCGGCGCGCGCTTTTCGAGCTTGAGGAGCTCTACGTGGACGACGCGGGAGTGGTGATCCTGTGGCCATTTCTCGAGCGCTTCTTCACCCGTGTCCGACTGCTTTCGAGCGACCCCAGCGTGCGAGCCTTCGCGGACGAGCACACGCAAGGGCGAGCGATCGCCCTGTTGGCATACGTCGGACTCGCCCAACCCGAGCCGCTCGAGTACCAGCTCTCACTGGCCAAGGTCCTATGCGGTTGCGGACCCACCGACCCGGTTGCACTCCCAAACGAACTCAAGCCCGAAGAGCAAACCGAGTGCGAGCACTTGCTCGCCGCGGTCATCGACCACGCGCCGGTGCTCGGCTCCATGGCGATTCCCGGTTTTCGCACAGCCTTCCTACAACGCCCTGGGGCGCTGAGCATCACTGGCGGCCACTTTCGCCTGCGGGTCGAGCACCAGCCCCACGACCCTGTGCTCTACCGCTTTGCCTGGTCCTGGCAATGGATCAAGCTGCCGTGGATGGCGGAACCGCTATACGTCGACTGGTGAGAGCGGACGGCTCACAAGGGGACAGCACGGCTCGAAGAGCCCGTTGGCATGTCAGGGGAGACCCGACACTCGGCACGATCTCCACCGAATCGCAACGGGCCGGGCTATGGACCCGCACCTGGTCGTGCCACAATTGCCTGCGTGAGAGGGGAACTTCTGCCACTGAGCTGGGGGATGCTCGTGGTCTGCGTCGCCTGTGCGGACGAGTCCATTCCGCATGCGCCGCGCGGACTCAGCGGCGAACCAAGGAAGTGCGAAATCGCCGACGCACCGGAAACCGCGTTTTCGACCAGCACGCTCATCACCGAGTCCGTCTACTGGGATTGTGCCCGGCCCCGCGCGGGAGACCTACCGGTAGCGCTGGAGGTCGATGGAAGCAACGCGACCGTCAGCGGAGGGGCTGTCCCGCTCTCCCTTGACTGGAGTGGGACCGACGATCTGGCCAACCACAGCGTGGTGTTTTGGTTCGGGCGAACTGAGGGGCTGCGCGATAGCTCAAGCGGGGGTCGCGGGTTCTACGTCTGGACGCCACCCGACGATGCAAACCCGATTTCCATGGATCTCCGCGTGGCTGCGGGCGCCGACCAAGACGACTACAGGTTCTATTTCGCCCTCGCAGAGGATGCCGAAGGAGCTCCAGCGGTCGGCACCATCACTAGCCACGATCTGCATGTGATCAAGGTCGGCAGCGGCGACATACAAATCAACCTGAACTGGCGCCGGGTGGTCGACCTGGACTTGATGGTGACCGATCCGAACGGAGACGTGATCTACTTCGCTGCGCCGAGGTCGCGCTCGGGCGGCGAACTCGACCTGGACAGCTATCCCGGGTGCGAGTCACGGGGGGACCGTGGTCGCGGCAATGAGAACGTCTTCTGGCGCGAGGGCACAGCTCCCCAGGGAGAGTACGTGGTTGCGGTGAGCCTGTTCTCCGATTGCGGTACGTTTTCGCGGGATCTCATGACCGACTTCACTGTGACAGTGATTCGCGACCGCGACGACTTCGAAACCATGGAGGACACGTTCGAACCGGGCGATCAAGCCGCCACGTCCTTCGGTTCACTTACGTTCGCCCCCCGCGTAATGACGCGCTTCATCTATTGACCCGCTAGAGTCCCTTGGCCATGAACTCCCACTCGGAGTCGCTGCACAGCACACAGTCGGACCCAACGAACCAGGTTGCCGCTTCCTCGTCGGCAAGCAGCGTGTAGCGGAACCAGGCCGTGACCTCCGGGGCCATGCGCTCGTGTTCCACCATCATCGTGATGTGGTCCGAGTCTTCGAGCCTGCCGTAGGCGGCCTGACCCGTCGCGGAGTTGTAGCCGCGCATGACGCCCCGGGCTTCCAGATCGCTGGTCAGGTAGAGCGCCGGGGCGTCCGGGTTGGCGGTTCCTCCATGCATGAAGACGACGCTGCGAACCCGTGGGTCATCCGACGCTGCGGCGGTGCTGCTGCTGCCCTGGGAGTGTCCAAAGATGCCCAGGGCGTCGGTGTCGATCCGGCCGAACAGCTCGCTGTCAGGGTTGTCATTCTCGGCGACCAGGTAGTTGAGCCCGTTGACCTGGGCGGCACCGCTTCCGGTGTAGCGCGAGTGGGCAGCGACCACGATGAAGCCGTGCGAGACGATGTGCTTGATCATGGGGGCGTAGCCAACGGGATGGGCGCAGGTGCCGTTGGCCCAGCTCAGTGCCGGAAATCGGCGCCCCTCCGGCATCTCGGCGGGTCGATACAGGGTGTACAGGGCCATGTCGTGGCCTTCCGGGATCATCGCGTAGTTGCGGGCGCCCTCTTCATCCTGGCCGAAGCTCATGATGAACCGGACGCATCCCAGACCGTCGCCCTGATCGCCCGAGGCGATGGCGTTCTCGAACCCCTCCCCCACGTTTTCCACCTCGACGGCCTCAAATGGTCCGACTTCGTCGGGCGCAGGCAGGCTGAGCGTGCCCGGCTGGACGGGTTCCGTTTCCATCGGGTCTGCTCCCATCGAGTCGGCGCCACTCGGCGGCGCACCCATGCCGTCCGGCGTCATCGATGCGGTGTCCACAGGGTCTGTATCCACCGGCTCTGTGCCCGCTGTCATCGGGTCGGTGCCTGCCTGTCCTGCCCCCATGGGCCCGGGTGTCATCGATCCTGTGCCGGCCTCCGGCACGTTCACGGGCTTCGCGGTCGCCGGTTCGGTACCCACCCCGCTGGCGTCTGCGGAGTCCGCCGTGGACTCGTGCGCCGCCGGCGCCCCCTCACCGGCCACCATGGCCATCTTCACCGGTGCGCCCGGTTCGGTCCCCGCCGCCGTCTGGGAATCGCCGCACGCAGTTGCCGCTGCGCCTGCCAAAAGCAGCAGGCACGCCTGAAGATTGGATCGAGCGCCGCATCCTGGCGCCATAGGGTTGCTCGCGTTGCACCAAGCCGCCATGCTTGCCTCCGATTGCGATGACCCCGAAAGCCAGGGCAGCTTCACGGGCTCTGCGAATGGGTTGGTCATACCCTGTCTGGTACCTATTGCCCACATTGCTGTCGAACAATGATTTGGTGGGCCAAGCGATTTCCTGCGGAGGACAGCAGGCTCCCAACACGATCGCCCTTCATGCAGCCTCCATCTATATGGGGAGTTCAAGCACAGGGTGTCGCGCAGGTCTTTCGTAAACGGGCACCTGGTTTGCGAGAAGCAGAGCGGCTGCATGGGGCGACATCGAGGTTCGAATGGCGGAGCCCGCACTGACGCTTCTCGACCGGACCCCGGCGATGCTCTGGCGTCCGGCAGAGCGTCCGGCGCGCCTCTCGGGCCACCGCCCAAACACAGTAAAGCCAGTTGGCAGTCGTGAGCGTGACCGGGACCGGAACCGGAACCGGAACCGGAACCGGAGCCGAGACAAGGACTGGCCGGGCCGGCGCGATTTCGGGCCAAGCCTTTCACTCGACGTGGCGCATCGCGGGATTCGACTCAGACGGGCGAAGGGGCAGTGCATGTGTGTCTCTGCGTCGGCCGCTTTCCCTGCACGATCGGATGGAGTAGGACTGCCGTGGCGGGTTGACGGCAGCGGACATCCCGCAAGAACCTGGAGACCCATTGCGAGTACGGAAACGTTTCAGCGGTATTCGCATCGGCCTGTGTAGCTTGGCGGCCGCCACCGCGCTGGTGATGACCGACCGCACCGATGCGGAACCCACCCCCACGACTCCGCCGGGGGCGAAGCTGTTTCGGCAGGAGGCAGCGACCAGCACAACACGGACGACCGACGGCGCCCGCCGGGCACACGCCGGCGCCGCCGAGGCCCGGGTCTGCCGTAGCCGTCCCGTGGGAGGGTCGCCGCCGGACGGGCCGGCCCAAGCGAGCCCGAAACGGATCGTCTATCTGGTTCGCTCCGGGGACAGCTGGCCCCTGATCGCAGAGCGCCATGGCGTCACCGAAGAGCAACTGCGCGGATGGAACCGCAAGATCGAACGGCTCCGACTCCGGACCGAGCTCACACTCGAGGTGCCCCCGGACTTTCGTCCCTCCACCGGGGTCGGCCTGGAGCTGGACCTCGACTCGACGGGGTTGCCCCTGCTGCCCGTACCGGATCACGGGGAAAGCCGCGGACACCCCTCCATGGGGAGACTCCTGCACGGAGTTCAGCTCCCCGAAAACCCCTCCCTGTATATTATTCGGCGACCAGAGGTCGCGTACGGGTCGAGCCAGACGATTCGCACCCTGCAGCTGGCGATCGCCAAGTTCCGGGCCAATTCCGAGTACGACGGCCCACTGGTCATCAGCGACATGAGCCAGCGACGGGGCGGCAAGTTTGCGCCCCATGACTCCCACCAAAGCGGTCGCGACGTGGACATCTGGCTGCCCCTGCGGGCCGAGCTCGTCGACGCCTACCTCGAGGCTCGCGCTGGCGACCCCGCCGATGGGACGCTCAACGACTGGAACCTGGGTGCCCGCCGACCGAGCGATATCGACTGGAGCGCGACCCTGGCGTTGGTCAAGGCGTTCGCGCGCACCGCAGAGGTTCGCTACATCTTCCTGTCCCGCCGCCAGCAACGCCGCCTCTACCGCACCGCCCGCGATGAGGGCTTGCCGGACGCCGTCCTGAGCGAACTGATCGAATTCCCTCAGCGCGACCGCCGTGCCCTGATCCGCCACGCCCCCCGCCATGGCATGCACATGCATGTAAGGTTCCGCTGCGGTTCCGACGAGCCACGTTGCTATTGAGGCAGGAACACCACGCCTCCCGCCACACCCGCGGCGATCGAGAAAAACTCTTGCTATTCCGGTTGCTTGGACGACTTGGAGTGAGATTTTTCGCCCAGGTAGCGGCTTTCCCACCAAAAGGTGAAAGGATCCGTTGGGGTTGTGGCACTACCCTTATGTACCCATGACCCACCACCAAAGCGCTGGCCGGGGCCAAGGATCGATGGCCAGCTCCCTGGCCGTGCCACCGATCGCTCAGGATAGAGCCACCTTCGCGGGACCGGACTTGCCAAGATGCAGCGCAACCCTTCCCAGGCATCGATCGACGCGCAGGCTAGCGCTGCCACGCGCGACCTGGACGCTGAGCTCTGCAAGGCTCGGCTGCTGTCACGCCTTCGCCGGCAAGAGCTGGACAGGGGGCCCCTGCTCGGGCGCTTCGAGTTGCGGCGCTGCCTTGGGCGTGGTGGCATGGGCAGCGTGTTCGAGGCTCGAGACCTGGAGCACGGCGGCGAGCTCGCCCTCAAGGTTCTGCATGTAACAGATGAGAGGGCGCTCGCGGGTCTAACGCGCGAGTTTCGCAGTCACACCAATGTGGCTCACCCAAACCTCGTCACGACCGGTGAGCTGCACGCTGACGAGCTGCCGCCGTTCTTCACGATGGAGCTGGTGCCGGGCATATCACTGCGCAGCATCATCGCGCGAGGTGAGTCGGTGGACGCCACGTTCGCGCACAATTGCCTGGCGCAGCTACTGGATGTCCTGGCTGTCATCCACGCCCGCGGTACGTTGCACGGGGACATCAAGCCCTCGAATCTGATCCTGCGACCGGACGGCAGACTGATCCTGGTCGACTTCGGTATAGCACGAGCGCTCAGAGATCAGCGCCCATGGAACGGCTCGGGGACCCCGGCGTACATGGCACCCGAACTGCTCAATCCAGACACTCCCGGATCTGGAAGCGGAGGCGGGCCACAGAGCGACTGGTTTGCGGTAGGCGCCGTGCTGCGGGATCTACTCGCTGCAGCCCAGCGCTGCGGCACGCCGTCTCGGGCGCTGCAAGCGCTGCGGCAGCTGAGCACGGGACTGCTCGCGCCCGACCCATCCAAACGCCTGGGTGCGGACGATGTTGCGCGCAGCCTGAGCCGGTCTCCACGACTTCCTGCCATGTTTGCGCCCGAAGATCAGGTCTTCATCGGGCGCCGAAAAGAACTGGACGCCCTTTTGAGCGTCTGTGCGGACCACAGCTCCCCCGAGCCCCGCGTATGTTCTGTGAGCGCGGCCCCGGGCCTCGGCAAGACCGCCCTGATGGAGCGTCTCGCTGAGCAACTTGCGAACCGGGGTGCCCTGGTGCTCAGCGGTCGTTGCTACGAGCAGGAGGTGGCCAGGTACAAGGGCTTCGATGGTGTGGTGGGCGAACTGGCTGCGTTTGTCCTGAGCCTGCCGCGTGAGACGCGAAGGTCCCTTCGGGTCGACACGTGGAGCGCGCTGCACCAGGTGTTTACCGGACTGGCGACGGGCGGGATGGCCGCGCCTTCGCAGCTGTCTTCGCGCGGGGATCCACGACGGGTGCGTACCGAAGCGTACGCGGCGCTATCGGCGCTCTTGCGGGCGATCGCTACCGAGCGCCCGATCGTCGTACTCTTGGACGACTTGCAGTGGGGAGACGCGGATGGGGCGTCGCTACTCGAGTACCTCCTGCTCGGGCCCGAACCGCCACCCGTCGCATGGGTGGCGAACCACCGGTCGGGTGAAGAGGGCCCGTGCCTGAGTGTGCTACGCAAAGCCCGAGCCCAGTGTCCCCACCTCGAGCTCACGCTCGGCCCACTCCCCCACGCGGAGGCGACCCGGCTTGTGCGAGCCCTGTCGGGTGGGATGTCGCCGGCGTTTCTAGAAGCGCTGGTGCTCGACGCGGGGGGCAGCCCGCTGCTGTTGCGGGCCCTGCTGCTAAGACGAGGGCGCGGGGGTAGTAGTCCTCCGGACTTTCACACCCTGGTAACCGACTCGCTGGCGCAGCTCGACGCCGAAAGCCGTGAGCTCCTGGTCCTGGCTGTACTGGCCGGGCAGCCGATCGAGTTGGAGCTACTCGCTCGGGCCGCGGGCGCCCAGGATCACCCCTGGCGGCAGCTTGCGTTGCTCCGAGGCCTGGGTCTATTGCGCTCGGTGCGGCGCGAGCTGGGGTCCGTCCTCACACCACATCATGACCGGGTGCGCGAAGCCGTGCTCTCCGTCTTGCAGCCCGAGGAGCAGCGCCGCGGCCACGCAGCGATCGCACGCACTGCCGAGCAGCTCGGCACTTTCGGCCCGGACTTTCTCTCCGAGCACTACCTACGCGCAGGTGAGCTTGGTCCCGCTGCACGCTACGCTGAACAGGCGGGGGATCTTGCTCGCGAGGGCGTGGGGCTGCAGCGCGCGCGCACGCTCTACGGGCGCGCACTCGACTGCCTTGCCCCTGAACGCCCCCCGGCCTTGGTCGCGAAGCTGGCCGATGCTGCCGCGCTCTTGGGCGACGTCAATAGCGCTGCGCCACTCTTCCTCGAGGCAGCCAGTGGACTGCCCGAAACCAGCCACTCGCTGCGCATGCGGGCGGCCGAGATGTTCCTACTGCGCGGAGCGCCCGCCGATGGCCTTCGCCTGCTTCGCCCCGCGCTACGGCGATGGGCCCTATGGCTGCCATCCTCGAATCTGGGGGCTACCGTCTTGGGCGCTGTCAGCTTGGCCCGTGCCGAGTTCGCCAGACGCTTGCGGCGGCGGGACTACGCTGAAGCTCGCGACGAAGGCGCGGAGGCGGTTTTCAAGCCGGGCTACTTGTTGTCGTTGACGATGGCGACCCATGGCACGGCGCTGCTGCTGTGGAGCGGAGCGCGATCGTTGCGCCGCGGCTCCAAGGCCCAGTACGGTCGTGGCCTTGCCCAGCTTGCCTACGTGTACAGCGTCCTGGGCCTGGGCGGCGCGGCGCACCAGGACGCGATGCTGGACGAGGCACAGCGGCTGACGATGAGCGACCCGATGGCGCACGCAGTGGTACTCATCAACCGAGCGGTGGTGGCGGCTGTGCGGGCCGATTACCGACGCAGTGTGATCTATTTCACCCAGGCTCAGCGCTTCATTGTCGAGCCGCGGTTCCCCGGCGATTGGGTGCTGTTGCCACTGCGAGCGCTGACGGCATCGGTTCACGTGCTCGCCGGACATATTGCCCAGCTCGCCACCGCTGCCCCCGAGCTCGAACGCGAAGCCAGGGCGGTGGGCAACCCTGCGATGGATGCGCAGATTGGCAATGCGCACGCGTGGACGCGACTGGCTGCGGGCGATCACGAAGCCATGGGGCGCTACACCCACGGGGCGATGGAAGAGTGGCGTGCCAAGCGGGTATCACCGCTCTACGTGATCGCCGTATGGGGCGAGTGCCACCGTCTGCTCTACCTGGGCGAGGTGGCGGCCGCATACGCGCTGAAGCGCGCCGAAGCCCGACGCTTTGCGCGCTCTGGAGTGGGGCGTTCAGTTCTGTCGTCCGGCACCCTCTTGTACCTGTGGGGCTGCATCGAGCTTTCACACAGCGCGCGGCCGGGCGACCGGGCCTGGCGGCAGGCCGTGGCGTTGGCGAAGCGTCTGAGGGGTCTGCCCTCGCTCCTGGCAGAGCCGGCCGCGGCCATCCTCGAGGCTGGCATGCTACGCCGAAGGGGCGAGCGAGATCAGGCGGTGAACGCATACGAGCGTGCGCGCCATGGTTTCGACGTCGCGGGGATGGAAGGCCACATGGCAGTCGCGGACTTCCGGCTGGCAGAGCTCAGACAGACATCGGAAAGTCCGGCGGACGCTTCACCGTGGTTCGCGGCCCATCGCATCGCCGAGCCTGCCCGCTGGGCGCGCATGCTGGCGCCCTAAGCGAGCGACCCCACCCCAAGACGATGTCAACTGGCCCGGATCATTCATGCCTTCGACGTCGGATCGCGCAGAGGTTCGGCTTCACAGGGTTTTCGGCGATTGACCGGAAAACTCCCGTGTTTTCCAGGCCAGACAAGGCCGAGTGGAGTCGAAGGGCAAGCGAGGCGAGACTGAGTGCCGCAAATCTTTGGTGCCAGCCAAGATTGGTGACCACAATACGGGACATTCAAGCGAGCGCCCGGTGCAGGATGGTTGGTCCCGGGTGGCCAGCCCTGGTCTGATTTGTCATAGTCCAAGCACTGAGTGCTGATCGGGGACGTCCGGTCAACCAGAACTGGGGAGTGGAAGTAGGTGGGCACCGACGAGGTGTTGCTAGAGCGTTGGGTCGCGGGCGAGACGCGGGCCGGTGAGGAACTGGTTGAGCGTCACTTTCAGGCCATCTGGCGGTTCTTTCGATCCAAGGTGCGCGACGATGTGGACGATCTCGTGCAGCAGGTCTTTCTCGGCTGCGTCGAGAGCCGCGAACGCTTCCGAGCCGCCAGCAGCTTTCGCACCTATCTATTCGGTGTCGCGAGGCACAAGTTGTACCGGTACCTTCGCGAGCAAAGGAAGAACGCCCAGATCGACTTCGGGGTCACGTCGCTTCCGGGCCTGGGTACCAGCCCCACCGGTGCGGTGGAACGCGACGACCGTCGACGGCTGATACTCGAAGCGTTGCAGCGTCTTCCGGTCAGCCAGCAGCTCGTGATCGAACTGACCTACTGGGAGGGGCTGAGCGGCCCCGAGGTCGCGGAGGTGATGGCCGCGCCGATCGACACCGTCTATACCTGGCTACGGCGCGGAAAAGCAAACCTCCGTAGCCATCTGCAGGCAGCGAAGCTCGGTGACATGGATGCAGCCGCACTGATGCGCGAACTGCACACGTGTCAGAGCTCGATTGCTTGATCGGCGCAGCTTCGCCCGAAGTTATTTCTCCCCATCTGAACGGATCCATGTGGCTCGTGTGACTACCCAAACGAGCCATGTGCCTGGAGCACTTCACATCATCGACGCGCGCCCGGTCGCACCTCCACCGCTGCGACCCGCGATGGATCTCGCCCGCCCCTATCCGTGCACAGGTCGCGGACCTGCTCCTCAACCGGGCGGTCTTGCGCGATGGGATGTCCTATCCATCGGCCGGCAAAGTCCCTCCGAGAAAGGCCCAGCGTTTTCTCCGAGAAGCGCGACCGCTACCTAGGCTCGCCCAAGAGGTCCGTCCAAGAGGTCCGCCCAAGAGGTCCACCCAGGAGGTCTGGCCCAAAGAGGTCCGCCCGCGCCCCATGTTCGCCAAACCAAGCGCGAGGGCGACGTACTCAGGCCCCTCCGCGCAATCCAACGGCCACGACCGATACGACGGCGCGCATTCCCGACGTGTCGCGGGATACGCGAACGTCGACCCAGCAAAGGAAACTTCATGACAAAGATGCAGACGGAGCCCCGGGCCATTCGCCGCTGGCAAGCCATCGATTGGTGGTGGAACCAGCGCCTCTGGCGCGTCTACGAATTCCTGTTGAGCTTTTCGTGGGGTCAACGGCAGCAGCATGCGCTTTCACACATCCGCGGCCCTCGCGTGCTGGAGGTCTCATTCGGCGTGGGGTACCTGATGTCGTTGTACGCGGACAAGTACGAGGTAACCGGGATTGACTACAACCCGCGGTGCGTCGAGGCGGCTCGCAGAAGGCTTGCCCGCAGGAAGCTACAGGCGACCTTGCTCGAGGGAGACGCACACGCGCTACCGTTTCCCGATGCTAGCTTTGACACCGTGATCAACACGGATGCCTTCACGCTCTACGACGATCCACAGGCGGCGCTCGACGAGCACTTCAGAGTGCTCACACCCGGCGGCCGGTTGATCCTCATGGAATATGACAGCCCCAGAAACGGTAACCTGCGCGGCCGGATGTGGGTTTTCGGCGCCCGGAACATCCTGGCGATGCCCCGCCTGGATCTCGAAGCGCTCCACAGGAAGTCGGGTTTTGACTACCAGGACTACGACGTCGGGGGGTTCGGCGCATTTCACATGTACGTATCCACGAAAGAGGCCCGGCAGGGTGCCGAACCGCTGCCAAGGCCGGCGCCCAGCATGCCCCACGCCGCCGTGCCTGGGCAGTCGGCGTAACCCCTGCTGCCCTGGCGTCTGATGACAGTGCTTGAGAAGGACCGCGTCTTCATCGACGACGCGGGGACTTGACAGCACACCACACCCACATTGCGGGCCCGTTCGCTCACTCAAGCATCCTCTGGCAATCCTTCTGTCGGCATCTTACCAGCAAGAGCCTCGGGGAGCGCCCTGTCAGGCCCTGCTTGCAGTTGTCGATCTGTAGGATGGCGACCGCAACTCGGCCTTCTCGGCTCGCCATGATGTCATTCGGGCATCCCTGGTTCTCGGTCGCTCGGAAAGATGAACGCGCCAGCGACCACCAGCAGGCACAGCCCGGCGAATGCCTGCAGCATCAGCTGGAAGCCACCCCGCTCGTGCAGCAACGCCACGGTCGCGACTGAGCCCCCTGCCGCCGTGAAGCCGAAGAAGTACCGCACGGCGAAGGCGCGGGAGCGCCACGCATCGCTCGTGTACTTCGCGACCATCGTGTCGTTGATCGTAACCAGGCCAAAAATGCCGATCACGATGCCGACCGAGATCAGGATCAGCACCCAACTGCTCCCGTACGCGGCCGCTGCCAGCAGCGGGGCGAGCAGAAACGCCATCGGTAGGAACACCCGCTTGAGCGGGTGCCGGTCGAGGAGCCGGCCGACGCTGTACTGCGCGAACGCCCCGAACACATAGACACCGGCGGCGATTAAACCGATCCCCGCGGTGCTGCGTGTGAGTGTACTCAGGCGTTCCGCGAATAGCGTCGGCAGCGCCACCGTGATCGCGTTGAAGGTCGTCGAGCTGGCTGTGATGGTGACGACAAGCGCGAGGACCACGCGTTTCATCGCCGCCCTACCCACACGCGTGCGCGTCGTTGTGCTCGTGGAGACCGTGCGCGGCTCATCGGCGACCGCACACACGAAGCTGGCCCCAACCGCAAGCGCGATGACCCCCGGCAGTACGAACGCGGCACGCCAACCGAAGTACTCCGTCACCACTCCCGTCACCAGTGCTGCGCAGGCTACACCGAGGTTGCCGCAAACCCCGTTGATCCCGACCTCCCGTCCGATATGGCTAGCGTGTGCGACCAGCATCGCAGTACCAACCGGGTGGTAGATCGAGGCGAACGAGCCGATCGCGAACAACGCCGCGCCAAGTTGCCGCGGCGTGCGCGACAAGCCGGTTAGGATCAGCGTCACGCCCATACCAAAGAAGAAGATCGCAAGCATGTGGCGGCGGCTCCAGCGATCTCCGAGCCAGCCAGTGAGCAGCGAGCCCGCACCAAACGCAACAAACCCTGGTGTCGCCGTCGGCAGCAGCGCGGAATAGGTCATGCCGAAGATGGGAGCCATCACCACCACTGCGGCGGCGAAGATCAGCATCGCGTAGTGGTCGAGGAAGTGGGCTGCGTTGACGAAGCCGATCACGGTGCGCGGTTGGTTCACGGCGTGCCTTTCGTTGGCTGCCGGGTTAGCGTAGACACGGCCCTTCATCGACGAGCAGCCAATGAACATCGATCAGAAGCCAACTGCACACCACACAGCTTCCTCGAGCAATCTCAGCCACTTGAACGGGGTGCTCGCGCGCTCCTACCGGCGCGGCACCCATCTTGGACAGCACGTGCACGCCGAGGCTCAGCTGCTGTTCTCATGCCAGGGGATCATGCAGGTAAGCACACCGAAGGGGTGCTGGTTCGTGCCGCCAGAGCGCGCTGTGTGGCTGCCTCCTCGCTTGCCACACGCCGTCGACGTACTGGCCGACATCGAGATGCGCTCATTGCTGGTACCACGCGAGCACTTCGAAGCGCATCCCGAGGCGCACCGGCTATCGGGAGAGTTCGTTGTCGCGGTCGGACCGCTGCTGCGCGAGGCGATCCTCGGCTCCTTCGACCTGAGCACGCATCCGCAGTTGCGGCACCTGCTGGCCGAGGTCGCGCTCTTCCAACTCGCCGAAGCGGAAGATCCGGGCACCTTCATCCCACTGCCACGCGATCCACGGGCCCGTCACGTTGCCGAGCAAGTCATGAGCAACCCAGCCGGCACGCAAGAGTTGAGTGAGCTCGCGCGGCGGGCCGGCGCGTCCGCGCGGACCATCACCCGGCTGTTCCCAAGCGAAACCGGTCTCACCTTCAAAACCTGGCGCCAGCGCGCGCGCATCATGGCTGCCCTGAGCGCGCTCAGCGAGCCCAACAGCTCGATCAAACAGGTCGCAGCCGCCCTGGGATTCTCGAGCGCAGCCGCCTTCAGTCACGCATTTCGCTCGGTCCTCGATATACTACCGAGCGAGCTGGCGCGGATATCAAGAGCGCCGCGCTGACCGATGCGCTAGTCCCCTTGACCAACGTTCTCGTTTACAGATGAGTCAAGTTTGGGGAACTCACCGTTCCTCCGTTGGCATTGTATCAAGGATTCTAAGATCACAGCCGCGCTAGCCCGGATCATTCATGACTTCGATGCCGCCTCGCTTGTCCTTCGACTCCACAGGACTTTCGCGGCCCTAGGAACTACGGGGAGTATTCCCGTCGGTCCTCGAAAGGCCTGTGAAGCCGAATCCATCTACGAAGCCGAGTTCACGAGGGATCTCGCCAGTACGTGAAAGGGCGCGCCGGCGCCCGATCCTGAAAGACGCCGAATCGCGTTACGGCTCAGGCTGGCCCCATGTCTGTATCCAAAGGCTGTTGGGCGACGGCGCTTCAGGGGCCCTTGCTGGGTGCACTGATCGCGTGTGGTGGTACGCCGGCCCAGGACAACCCGCTGGCTGGTGCGGATGGGGCGGCGCCTGCCCCCCCTGCACCGGCACCACCGCCGGTGATGGCGCCGGCCATGGCTACGGCTGGCGGGCCGGGCAGCGTCGGGGACCCGATCGAACGGCCATCGTCATCGAACGCGGACGTGCCCTCGAACGCGGGGGCCGTGCCTGAGGAGACACCCGGCCCGAACACCCGGCAGGAAGCCAGCCCGTCGGCAGCCGCGCGCGCCTCAGCAGAGCCCGATGCGAGCCCGATGCTCGACGCCGGCGTGGGCGCGCTCCCAGACCCCCCGGCTGCGACATGTCCGGCGACCTCGGCGCTCGAGGCCGGCAACACCAGGGGCTCGCTCGACGTGGCGGGCACACGGCGCACCTATGTCGTGCACGTGCCCTCGAGCTACGATGGTGAGGCGCCGGTGCCTCTGCTGTTCGACATGCACGGCCTCTTCGGATCCGGGATGGGCCAACTGCG
>JAPPOR010000048.1:1934-2905 GCA_028817905.1 Myxococcales bacterium | reverse complement strand
TGTGGAGTCGAAGGACAAGCGAGGCGGGGGCGAAGTCGTGAATGATCCGGGCTAGCCCGGGCTTGGCCGCGACGGGGAAAAGCCCCTCCTGGATGAGAACTGCGCCACAGGGTGCTCGCCGCAGCAGGAAATACCAGCCGAGCAGAGAAGCCCACCTTCGACAATTCGCGGGCCCCGGAGCGACACACCTATATGAGGCAACGGCAGCGCATCTTGGTCGCCTGCGCGTCGGCCAACTGGATCCTGGCGTTCAGCCTGGGCTGCATCCTTGCAGACGCCAGCTCGGCCAAGCGAGCGACCGCACAGCATCGCATGAGCGTCGGAGTAGGCGCAGGTGTGGGGTCGCTCTATAGCGAAGACCAACTCGGGTACCTGAACTACCTCGGCGTCGGCGGCGGCCTGACCGCCAACATTAGCTATCCAGTACTGGGGCCACTGGCAGTGGACGGGCGTCTCTCACTGCTCGGATACGTGTCCCAAGAGCCGTGGGGAAGCCTGGCCGAGGCGGGCCTGGGCGTTCGAGTGCAGGCCCAACCGCTCGCAGGCCCCATCGGCATCGGAGCCGCGGTCCATGGGAACCTGGCGCAAACAGGGCAGCACACGCGGCCGTCAGCCGACGCTTCGCTGCGGATAGAGTACGAGGTAACCGAAAGCGGATCCGTGGGACCGGAGCTCACCCTCGGTCGGGTGTTTCAAACAGCGACCGGACCGGAGGCGTCGACAGATGCCGACTACTGGCTGGTATCCCTCGTCTTCGTCCATCGCCCACCTGCCGAGCCGAAGCCGCTCCCAGTCGCTGCTGTCGCCGCACCACGACGGCCGCCGCGGCGACACCCGCCCACAAACCGCCCCCCCCCCCCGCCCGACGGGGGACGGGCGGGACGGCGCGCCCCGGTTGTGGCCCCGGGGGGAGGAGGGGGCGTGGTGGACCCGGGGCGGGTTGGGGTGGCCGGCCCGGGACGGGTCGCCGG
>JAPPOR010000048.1:0-1924 GCA_028817905.1 Myxococcales bacterium | reverse complement strand
CACCAACACCGCCCTCCGCGGAACTGACGGACCTGCTCGACCAGGTTGTGACCCGGCGCGTAGAAGCTCGCTTGTTCTCCCCGGTCCTCTTTCGTTTCGACTCCACGGAACTGATCGCCTGCGGCGAAGCCTCTCTGTATCAAGCACTCGACATTATCCAGCAGAAAGGCGAGACCGTCGTCATCGAGGGCCACGCGGATTCGGTCGGCGACGACGACTACAATCGGGCCCTGTCGCGCAAGCGAGCCGACTTCGTCTACCGCTGGCTGGTTCGCCACGGTGTCCCCCCGCGAAGGCTTCGCGTGGCAGCGCGGGGCGAGCAGCAACCCCTGGTGCCGGAGCCCGAAAACGCGGGCGACAGCGACAATGACATAGACCCGGCGGTCGCCCCCCAAGGGCGTCTTCAACTCAACCGGCGGGTCACGTTCCGTATTGCGCGTGAAGAAGGCCCCATCCCGGAAGACGAAGGCTCGGTAGATGCGGTCCCGCTCGAGGTTGCGGGCCCAGCGGAGGCGACGCCATGAGGTTCGGAGCACTGGGGTGCGTGGTCTGGCTCGTCCTAGGCAACGCCTGTATCGGCCGCTCACTGCTCGACGACGGCGCAGGCGAAGGGGGTCCGACGGCCTGCGAACGGCCCCAACTCGAAGCTTGTAGGGCATTGAGCGAAGGTCCTCCCGCCTCCCCTGTGTCCGCGGCCGCTCTCGCGTTTGGCCCATCGCAGCGGGCGTGCATGCTCTCGGCGCCAGCGAGCCCGACCGACCGAGGCCAGGACTCCCAGCACTCCCTGACCTGCAGTAGCCACGACCTGGTGCCCAAGCACGGAGGCCTAACCGTTCTGGCCGACTGGACGTTCCAGGACGCCGCCCTACGCGTACACGGCGAGGGCGGGGCAGCTGTCGAGCTGGTCCGCCCCCGCGGACAGGGCTTGCTGCTGGAAACCTTCGGTGACGTGTCCGTAACGATCACGGGGGGATGGCTAGAGCACGTACGGGTCGTGCTGGACCAGGACGCGGTCGATGCCGTACTGACACTCGACGAAAGTACCGTCAAGCGCATCTCCGTTCACGGTCCGGAACAAGGCGAGCTCCGCGCACGGGACGCGGCCCTGCAGGAAGCGCAGATCGAACTCGGCCGGGTGACCCTGGAGCAAACCAACGTGGAGCAGGCCTCGTTCATGGTCCGTGACCTACTCGCCGTCGACAGCACCATGGACTCCTCCCACGTCACCACACAGGTGGGCGCGCTGTACGCGACGGAGTTGATCGAAAGCGCCCTTCTCGCCTGCGACGAGTTTCTGATCTCCCATGGAAACGTGTCGGGAGGCTATTTGCAGGGATGTACCAGCGCTCCCCTGCGACTGGAGGGGACCCGCATTGCGCCGACTGACAGCCGCCCCACGGCTGAAGTGCCCATGGTGGGGCCCATCTACGCGATCGACACCGAAGTGAGCGGTGCGGTGATCGGCGGCCTGACCGGAGCCCATGGCGTGTCGTTTTCCGGGGCGACCCTGCGCTCGTCTGTCATGTGCGATCCGAAGGTCGTCAACGCGGAGCGATCGCGCTTCTCCTGTACCGTCTGCGATCCAGAGGCAGAGTTCGACGTCTGCAGCATGGCGCCCTCGGAACTGTCGTTCTTTGACTCCGACTGCCCACCACTGTTCGAAATCACCTGCCGATCGCCCTCTCCGATCTAGCCCGGATCATTCATGACTTCGTCGTCGGATCGCGCAGGGATTCGGCTTCACAGGGCTTTCGCCGACCGACGGGTATACTCCCCGTATTTCCTAGGGCGGCGAAAGTCCTGTGGAGTCGAAGGACAAGCGAGGCGGCGTCGAAGTCGTGAATGTTCCGGGCTAGCCCGGATCATTCACCAAGGCACGTGATGATCGTGCAAGTGATCGGCTTCGCAGGGCTTTCGGTGAAGG
>JAPPOR010000296.1 GCA_028817905.1 Myxococcales bacterium | reverse complement strand
GGAAAGGGCACGGCCCTCTCCTGGATGGGTACTGGCGAGCCCTGGGTCGTCGACGGTCCGGCAACCTTCAATAGACGCCCTTGTCTTCGCCCAAGACGACTTCACCCCCGTAGTTTCGGCGCAGCTCGGCCAGGAGCTCCGCTTCGCTGCAACCAAAGGGAAGCAAATGGGTCAGCACGAGTAACCGGGGACGCGCCCGCTTGGCCAACTGCGCCAGCTGCCGGCTCGATGTGTGAAACGCCTCATGATAGGCGCGGACGGAGGCTGGCAAGGTCCGCAGGCCAGCTTCGCAGTACACCTCGTGCACGAGGACGTCGCAGCCGGAGCATGCTTGGATCAGCGCATCGCTCGGCGCGGTGTCGCCTGACACGACAACGACCCTGTCAGGCCCCTCGAAGCGATAGCCGAAAGCATGTTGGAAACTCCCATGCTGGACACGAATCGGGCGCACCGTCACGGCTTCGTCCCGGTAGACAGTCCCCGCCCCGACTTCGGTCACCTGCAGACGGTAGCCGGCAGAGGCGCCTTCCACCTCGGCGCGCACTTGGAGGTCGACAGCGTAGGCGGCCTGAAGGTGCTCGACCATGTCTGCAATCCCGGGGGGGCCCATGACCTGCAGAGGCGTGGAGCGACCGACCACCGCCGGCGTTAGCATCAAGTCGGCCAGGCCGACCGTGTGGTCCGAGTGCAGATGCGTTACGAACACCCTCGCGAGGCCGGTGGGTTTGAGCGCGGAGACGCCCGCGGCGGCGACCTCAGCCGCCCGCCGAACGACGCCCGGGCCCGCATCGACCAGATATGCGCGGGAGCCCACCACGACGGCGGTCGCTGGGCCCGCCCGTCGGGGATCCGGGATGGGAGTGCCAGTCCCAAGCAGAATCACACGGGTCCGCGTGTCCGGATCCGTGGACCTACCGGTACTGACAGGTGGATCCCGAGGCGCCGGAGCCGGCGGACCCGGCTCCTGGGCAACCTCACACGCG
Source organism: Myxococcales bacterium (assembly GCA_028817905.1). Classification (GTDB taxonomy): domain Bacteria; phylum Myxococcota_A; class Polyangia; order Polyangiales; family JAFGIB01; genus JAPPOR01. The sequence goes on along the minus strand of JAPPOR010000296.1, from coordinate 1,930 downwards.
ACCCACGCAGTGCACAGCAGCAAGCAAGCCGCCCCCGAGATCGCTTCCGTGCACTCGCCCATAGTCGTGCCCAAGGTGCGAAACGCCAACGACAACCACAAGGCCGTCACCGAACCTATGCGGCCCGCAAACGGTAGCCAGAGATAGCCCGGTTTGCGGACCATTCCAACCCACCTGTGCTGGCCCGGGTTGCGCTTGCGAGACCACGCGCGCACTATCCGGTCGCACGTGTGCTAGCCCCAGCTGGCGGCCGCCTCGACAACCGTTCATCAGCCATCGAACCAAGACCCAAAGGCAAAGGTTTTCGTTGCGTCGGCGCGACGAGGAGCGCGACCCATCAGGCTGGCTAGCCCCAGGAAAGGAGACAGGTTCGAGTGTCCCTGCTCGCAAGGCTCAAAGGCAAAGGCAAGAGCGGCTTTGGCTACGGCTCCACGGCGGAGGAAGTCACCGCCGGCATCGATCTGCAAGGCAAGAACTTCCTGGTGACCGGCTGCAACTCCGGGCTTGGCCTCGAAACCGCCCGCGTGCTTGCCCTGCGCGGTGCGCACGTCCTGGGAGCCGCGCGTACGCGCGAAAAGGCCCAGGGAATCGCCGGCGCGCTGCAAGGGGGCACCTATTCACCCTACGCATGCGAACTGTCGGACCCCACATCGGTGCGCGCATGCGTTTCGGAAGTTGGCAAAGCAGGTCAACCCCTGGAAGGAATCATCTGCAATGCCGGCATCATGGCGCTTCCGACATTGCATCGCGCCCACGGCTACGAACTGCAGTTCTTCACCAACCACATCGGGCACTTCATGCTCGTGACCGGGCTCCTCGACCAACTGGCCGATGGTGGACGTGTGGTGGTCGTGGCCAGCGAGGCCCACCGGTCAGCACCGCGCGCCGGCATCGAGTTCGACAATCTGTCCGGCGACAGGGGTTACGAAGGCTGGACGGCCTACGGGCAATCCAAGATCGCCAACATCCTGTTCGCCAAGGAGCTGGCCCGCAGGCTCGACCGGGGCCGGACCGCCAACGCCCTGCACCCGGGCGTGATCCAGACCAACCTCGCCCGCAGTATGTCCCCCATCGTGCGGGGTATGATCACACTGACTGAGCCCATCGCGATGAAGAGCGTCGCCCAGGGCGCAGCCACCCAGTGCTACGTCGCCACGCACCCCAGCCTGGCCACGGTAACCGGGGAATACTTCCAGGACTGCAACCTCAGGCGACCTCGTGCCACCGCCGAGGATCCGCAGCTCGCGGCCCGGCTGTGGGAAGCGTCCGAGCGAATCGTCGCACAACTCCCCACCTAGCCCTCGAGGTCGCGCACGGCCTGTTCGAGCCCAAACACGTGCGGGTCTTCGAGCGCCTCGGCCCGCAGGGCTGCAGCGAGTCGGTAGAGGTACTCGCGGTTTTCGCCGCTGGGGCCGCGCGCGCGCAGGATCTGTGCAGCCATCGCACCGATCGGCGCCGCGCCCAGGTACCCCGGATTGTCGGGCGTTGCGAGGTACATCAGCACGTCCTGTAGAGCGGTCCCGTCGCGACGCTGCACGGTCACCGCACGCCGGTCGTAGCCGCCCACTTCACGAATGTCCAAGCGCTCTAGCATCGCGCCGTAGACCGCCTCCTCTACGTGGTAGGCCACACCCCAACAGTGACTGCCCGGCTGCGGCAACAGGGTGGCGACGCGACCGGGTGCACCGGGGACGCCGCGGTGGTCGACCGATCCTTGGTAGAAGCGCCGACTCCAATCGCTGACGCGCACCCACTCGCGCGACTTGAACTCGATGTCGGGCCGAAAGATGAGCGACCCATAGCCAAAAACGATGCCACCACGCCGCATGCAGAAACGTCATCGTCGCCCGACCGCCGCAGCGGCGCAAGGCGCCCAGCCCGCATCCATCGCCAAATCACGCGCCCTCGCACAACTGCTCGACTCCGCAGC
>JAPPOR010000249.1 GCA_028817905.1 Myxococcales bacterium | reverse complement strand
GGGCACGGCCTGCCATTTGTGTCTCGGCATCCGCCGCGGACCACCGTCGGGTGGGCGGTTGGCTACGCCATGACCGCGATCGGTCTCACTGAACTCGGCCGCTACCAGGAAGCCAGTGACCTTGCCCGCGGAAGCTTCGAGGCGATTCCTGAGGAGGACCACGCATACTTTGCACTCTACATGCCGCTGGAGGGTGCGCTAGCTCTCACCGAGGCTCTGGCCGGCAACGACCAGCTTGCCTCGGAGATCTTCGACCGCATGGAAGCCCGCGTGATGGCTGAGAACGAGCACAGCGTGGCAGCACTGATCCACCAGAGCCGCGTGCGCATTGCGCGCATGAAGGGCGATCTTGAAGCACTCCGGGCATCGCTGCACGTGATGAGCGAGCTGGCCGAGTCCTCATGTGATCCGGTGCTGATCGCGCACGTGGACCGTATTGCGGGCCTGAGCACGCGCATGACGAACGCGTCCGATCGTCCTGGGCCGGTCGGTCTCCAGGCCCACGACATGGGGAATACGGCGGTCGAGCCGCGTGAGGCCACGCTCGTCACGCGTGTGCTGAAGCAGAGCGAAGGAGCGGACGAACGCGCGTTGTCGGCGCTCCAGCTTCTCGCGCAGTGTGCCGGTGCGCTGCGGGGCTATCTGATGGTTTCCAGCGAGCAGGGAGCCAAGGTGGTCGCTCAGCTCGGCCACCTCGATCCTCCCAAAGGACTCGAGGCCCGTATGGCCCAACTGCTGCGGCGGGGTAGGGCGGGTACACAAGGCACGCTCCTGCTGGGCGAAGACCATGCTTCAAGCACAGCCGGCCCGGGCTTCATGGTCGTGGTCCTTGGAGCCACGGACGGGCGGCGGACCGCCGTGGCCGCACTGGAGGAGCCCGACGATGGGCTGCTGCCCCTGCGACCCGCCCTCATCGAACAGGTCGGCGGGGCCCTGTTGGGCACCTGATGTTTGCGAGGAGGGATTTCCCGGTACTTGCGAGCAAGTCCTGGCCGGCCTCGCGCCCGCTCAGTCACTGAATTTATACGACTATAGCCATTTGGGGGTAACCAGGGCAAGGTAGTTGAGGTAGTCGAGGAGGATATGCTGAACCTTGCGCAAGTCGGGTTCCTCGCTCTGCTGGTCGGCCTGTTTCCCGCTCAGCTCAAGCAGGCGTCCAAGATGAAGCTGGAGCGCAGCGACGATATATGCTCGCACCTGTCGCCCAGTGAGTGTTGTGAAGAAATGCTCAAGCTGGCGAGCTTCCGCGCGACCCGCGAGCATCTTCCAGAACAAGCGTCGCGGATCCTCAAGATCGGCTGCTCCGTGGGGAAGCGTTCGTTGGGGCGTGGCTCGGTGTGCACCAGTCTGGCCACCAGTCGCGCGTTCTCGCAGAAGGAAGTCAAGCGGCTGTGTGCACCCAAGCAGGTCAAGCGGCGATGCACTCGGAGCAAGTCGTGTCAGCAGTGCACGAAGGACTTGGCAGCGCTCGACTATCGCGGAGCACATCCGGCCTGCTACGCGGTGACGTACAAACGGCGCGCCCGGCGATCTTCCGAACACGTTGTCACCGTCAGCGGGGAAGAGCCGCCCAGCAGGGGCGATGCGACGGTGATCGTGATTCCCAAGCGCAGTCGGCTATTGCCCTGAGGAGCATCGGCGTCAGGACGGGCGGCGATCGAGCCTTCTGTGGTGCTTGAGGCTTGCCGGGGTGGTCGTCTTCTGGGAGCCTCGAGCCGCGATGCAGGAGCGACCAAACGAAGGGGCGCCGCTCAGCGGCATCCGGGTCCTGGACTTCACCCGCTACCTTGCGGGCCCGTTTTGCACCATGTTGCTGTCAGACTACGGTGCCGATGTGGTCCGTGTGGAATCGCCCAAGGGGCGCGAGCTACGCGTGCCGGGCAGCGACCGCGACAGCTACTTCTTTCTGAGCGCAAACCGCGGCAAGCGCTCGCTTGCGGTCGACCTCAAGCGGGCGCGCGGGCGCGAACTGATCGAGCGATTGGCACCTGCGTACGACGTGGTGGTAGAGAACTTTCGCCCCGGAGTGATGGATAAGCTTGGACTCGGGGCGAGCACCCTGATGGCTTCGAATCCACGCCTGGTGTTCTGTTCGATCTCGGGGTTCGGCAGCGATGGACCCTACCGCGATCGTCCGGGTTTCGATCAGATCGCGCAAGGGATGGGTGGCTTCATGAGCCTGACCGGCACCAAGGAGCAGGGGCCGACCCGAGCTGGAATAGCCATTTGCGACCTGCTCGCCGGCATGTTCGCGGCCCAGGGGATTCAGCTGGCGCTGTTCTCGCGTGAGCGGACAGGCCGTGGGCAAGTGGTCGACGCGTCGCTGCTCGAGTCGATCTTGGGCGTGCTCACCTGGGGCGCGGGCATGTACTTCGAGGGGGGAAAGGCGCCGGGCCCCGCTGGCCACCACCACCCGCTGGCGTCCCCCTATGGGCGCTTCCGGGCGCGCGATGGCTATCTCAACATCGCCGCCGGCAACGACGCCATGTGGACCAAGCTAGCCCATGCGCTGGGTCGACCCCAGTGGCCTCAGGACCCGCGCTTTGACAGTGCAGGCGCGCGCCTGCGCAATCGTGACGCGCTGTCCGAGGCCATCGAGCAAGTGCTCTCCACACAGGGCGTGGAGCACTGGGTACAGCTGCTCAACGAGGCAGGCGTCCCCACGGGCCCCGTCCTGAACATGGAACAGCTCAATGACCCACAGGTGCTGGCACGTGAGATGCTCGTCGAAATGCCCCACCCGGTGGTGGGGACGTTCAAGACGACGGGCTTGCCGATCAAGCTCAGCGAGACTCCCGGGCGCATCCAGCGCCGACCGCCCCTGCTCGGTGAACACACTGAGGAAGTACTGCAGGAGCACGGTGTGTCCGCCACCGAACTGGCGGAGCTGCGCGCCGAGGCCGTGGTCAGCGGCTAAC
>JAPPOR010000223.1 GCA_028817905.1 Myxococcales bacterium | reverse complement strand
GCCGGAGTCTTGTACTAGTGTGTCCCCAAAGCATGGTGTACTAGTCCCGCGATGACGGCGTCCGCTTCGTCCCCCATGTTCTATGTTCTGCCGGCGTTGCTGGTCCTGCTCGTGGCGACCTACGGCTACGAGTACTGGGCGCACCGCAAGCGGCTCGCGCAGATCAAGATCCGGATCCACGTCAACGGGTCTCGGGGCAAGTCTAGCGTGACGCGCCTGCTGTCGGCGGGGCTTCGCTGCGGGGGCATCCGCACGGTAGGCAAGACCACAGGCACGATGCCACGTGTGATCCTGCCGGATGGCCGCGAGCTTCCGGTCTATCGCCCCATGGGAGCCAACATCATAGAGCAGGTGCGCGTCACAGCCGTGGCCCAGAACCTGGGCGCCGAAGCGTTGGTCCTCGAATGCATGGCACTGCAGCCGACCTTCCAATGGCTATGCGAGGGCAAGTTGGTGCGCGCCACCCACGGTGTGATCACCAATGTACGGCCGGACCACCTTGACGTGATGGGCCCGGACGAAACAGCTGTCGCGCAGGCATTGTGTGGGATGGTGCCAAGAAACGGAGTCCTCTACTCGGCCGAGGACAAGCAAAGGCAGCCCATGACTGAAGCCTGCACAGACCGCAGCAGCCGAGCGGTGTTCATCGAGCCCAGCAGCTCGCCCGAAGCCGAAGACGGTGTCACAGACGAAGAGATGGCCGGCTTCGCCTACCATGAACATCGTAGCAACGTGGCACTCGCCCTGCGCGTATGTGCCGACCTGGGCGTGGACCGAAAGGCCGCGCTCGAGGGCATGTGGAACGCCCAGCCAGACCCCGGTGCCTTGACCGAACACCACATCCAGTTTTTTGGTCGCTCGATCATGTTCCTGAATGGCTTCGCCGCCAATGACCCCGTATCGACCCGGAGCCTGTGGGAGGAAGCGCTCACGCGCTACCCCGACTATCCGGTGCGGGTGGCGCTTTTCAATCCGCGCGCCGACCGGGCCGACCGCACCCAGCAGCTGGCGCGCGCCTACGCATCCTGGACGCCCGCAGACCACCTGATGCTGATGGGAACCGGCACCTACCTGTTTGCTCGCACCGCCATGGCAGCGGGCGTCGACAATAGCTCCCTGGGTTTTCTCGAAGGGTTGCGCATCGAGGAGGTCTTCGAGCGGCTCGTATCGCTGGCGAAGCGCCCCGCCCTGGTGGTCGGCATGGGCAACGTGGCGGGGCAGGGCCTGGAGCTCGTTCAATATTTTGAAAACCGGTCAGGCGCACCGATGCTGGAGCAGCAAGCGACATGAGTGAAGCCATCGATCTCGTTCCACTGGCGATCAGCATCGGGCTGGTCGTGAGCCTACTGTTCTCCGAGTTCTTCGGGATCGCAGCTGGCGGCATGGTTGTCCCCGGCTACCTGGCCCTGCGCCTGGACAAGCCACTGGACGTGGTGCTGACGTTGCTCGCGGGCTTCTTGACGTTCGCGTTCGTGCAGGGCTTGTCATCGTTCTCGGTGATCTACGGACGCCGGCGCACCGCCTTCATGATCCTGTCCGGATACTTCATCGGCATGGTCATGCGGTGGGCGATGGGCGGCTGGGTGGCCCAGCAGGTCCCCGGCGCCGACGTCATCGGCTACATCGTGCCCGGGCTCATCGCGATCTGGCTCGCCCGCCAGGGCATCGTAGAAACGTTTGCCACCGCTACCACGGCCGCGGTGGTCGTACGGCTCAGCCTGATCCTGCTCTACGCGGAGGGGTTGCAGGTGTGAAGAAGCTCTATTGGCGCCCAAATCGCGTTTCGCGCGTGGAGCTGCTGTTCATCGCAGCCTTCTCCCTTGCGGGCCTGGTCCTGGTCGAAAGCTTCCCCCAGGTGAAGAAGCAGCGCTTCTACCAGGAAAAGATGACCGCCTCGCGACTGGCGCTGGTGGCGATGCGCGAACTCAAGCAGGAACGCCATCGCCGCAAGATACCGATCCACGATGAAGCCGACCCAGCGCGCACGGGATTGATTGGCGATCTCCTGTCGCCGATCGCCAGCAACAGCGGGCATCTCGGCTCCAAGCAAACCTCGGTCAACCCAAACTTTGCCGCCGTGTTGGTCCACTATCTGCGACGAGCGGAGGTCAACCCGGGCGACGTGGTCGCGGTCGGGGTCTCCGGCTCGTTCCCAGCCATCAACGTGTCCGCCTACGCGGCGCTCAAGACCCTGGAAGCCAAGCCGAGCGTGGTCGCCAGTACCTCCGCATCCCAGTGGGGTGCCACCCACCCGCACTTCACGTGGCTGGACATGGAGGCATGCCTGCAGCGGCGCCGGGTCTTTTCGACGCGCGCGGTGGCCGCCTCGCTAGGCGGCATCGACGACCGGGCCCTGGGGCTATCCAACGAGGGCAAGCGGCTTCTGCGCAGCGCGGTCGAGCGCGCCGGCATCCCACTGCTCTCGGATGAAACCTTTGAAGACGCGGTGGAGACCCGCATGAAACTGTATGCGGACCACGCGCGCGGACGTCCCATCAAGGCCTACATCAACGTGGGCGGAGGGACCGTGTCGGTGGGAACGCACATCGGCAAGAAGCTCTTCCACCCGGGCCTCAACCGCTCAGCACCCGTGGGTGGGGAAACGCCCGACTCGGTTATGCTGCGCTTCGCCCATAGCGACGTGCCTGTGATCCATATGTCGGGTATCAACCGCATCGCCGAGCGCTATGGGTTTCCGATTTCGCCGGTCACCATGCCGCGTGTCGGTGAGGGTAAGGTATTTGTGACGGTGCAGTACAACCCGTGGCTGACCGCTGGCGTACTGCTGGCGATCGTCGGGCTCGCAATCCTGTTCCTGCGCCTACACGTGGGCATGCGCCTGAGCTCATCCATGTCCGCACCCAAGCAACGCTCCGCCCCCAGCGAGATGGTTTAGCCCGCATCCATCACCAAGGCACGTGATG
>JAPPOR010000768.1 GCA_028817905.1 Myxococcales bacterium | reverse complement strand
CTAGCCCGCATCCACCACCAAATCATGCGCCCTCGCACATCTGCTCGACTCCGCAGCGCTTTCGCCCCGGTCGAAAGGACGGCGAGTATTCCCTTCCCTCACCGAAAGCCCTGCGAAGCCCATCACTTGCACGATCATCACATGCCTTGGTGATGGATGCGGGTACCTTTATGCCGACACATGTGGGTGGCCGACACCCGGCTTCCCACCCCTACACATTCCGCTCGCGAACCGGGATAATTTCGCGGGGCATGCTTCATGACACCTATACGGTCGTACTGACCGCATTCGAACCCGGTGCTGGCACCCACGGTGAGCTAAGGGAACGCCTGTGCGAGGTCTTCGGCATCGAAGCGGAGCGCGCAGAGTGGACCCTGGGTCGACTGCCGTTCGAGGTGGTGACAGGTGCAGCCCCCGAGTTGGCCGAGCGCTACCACCACGCCCTGCGTGCCCTGGGCGCGACCGTGCAACTGCGCCCAGACGCCAACACGGACGCGAACCCTGACGCGAGTCCGAACGTGAACCCGGCCGTCGACGCACACCTCATGCGCGCCGCAGCGCCCACTGGGCCTACCGCAGACGTCCCGACGACAGCCTCTTTGAGTGAACTCGCGCCGCTGCTCGAACCCCTCGCCGCCGATCCAAGTGCCCACCCACCGCCGCCTGCAGTGAACGCGTTCGACGACGGCGGCGACGGCCTACAACTCGTGGGCAATGACGTGCAGACCGATGGCGACCTTGCCCATCTGGAACTCACGCCACTCGCGGTGTCCGACCCCCCTGACATGTCGCTTACGGTGGATCCCATCGCCGCCGGAGTCGCCCCACACGCGATCGGACCGCGGGCTCTGAGCGCTCGCGCACCCGCCAACGTCCAGCGCGGCACCTCCGCGGAGCCTCCAGAAGCGAACCGTAGACCATCGCTCGCCACGTTCGGAAAGCGTGGCAAGCGGTCGGACTCGTTCCTCATGTTCGACCTTGCGCGTGCCGCCAAGCTGCTCGTGCTGGCGGCCGCCTGGGTGGTCGCCTGGCTGCTGATGCGCGACGAGCGCATCAGTGTTGAGAGCGAAGTCGGCACTCACGCCTTCCCGTATGTCCACCATCTGAGCGAGAGCGCCAACAGCGATAGCGAACTACCTCTGATCATCGGATTGCACGGCAACGGCGATACGCCCGACAACTACTACGAATCGCTGTTCGAAGATTTTGAGCAGCCCGCTCGCTTCGTGCTCTTTCGCGCGCCCCAGGACGACCAAGGGCTCTTTTCTGGAACGGCCTGGCCAGGCAATGCCAGAGCAATCGCGCGCTACGGCAAGCGCCTGGCGCGTGCGATCCAACTGCTAGAGGAGAAGTACGCCACCCGCTGCAAGCCGATCGTGACCGGATTCTCCGGCGGCGCCCACATGGCCTACTATCTGGCGGCCAATCACGCGGATGACTTCGCGATGATTGTTCCGGTCGCAGGCCAGCTATACGCCGATCTTGTCCCGAAGCAGCGACCATGGAAAGAGGGCGGCGCACCCGTCCGCATCTTCCACGGTACCCGCGACACCACAGTAAGCTATCGGGCCGGACAGGAAGCCACTGAAACCCTGCTCAAACTTGGCCTGGACACCTCGCTGCAACCACTTGAAGGGGGTCACCAAGCGATCTTCGGAGTGGGTCGCTACCGCCTGCTGGAACAACTCCAGCACGCCACCACGGAGTGCGAGTAGCACCACCCCGGAGGGATGTCCATGGGGAGGGCCTTGCCCCGAGACAGCCTACCGGGTTACCCAGCGGCGATGCGAGTGCGAGCTTGTTCGTGATGTTCGGGGCGCTGGCCGAAAAGGACTTCCGGTTGCTCTGGGGCGGCGCCCTGTGCGCATTCCTGGGTTTCTTTACTTCGGTCGTCGTACAGGCAGTGGTTGCTTTCGAACTGACGGGGGAAAACACGCCCGTGGGGTGGGTTGTGTTCGCTCGCGGCCTGGCCATGCTCCTGCTGGGGCCTGTGGGAGGCGCGATGGCAGACCGACTCTCCAAGCGCGCGGTCTTGTTGGTCTGCCAAGCAGTGGCGACGCTGGTCTTTGCAGGTCTAGCCATCCTGATGCTCACCGACAACATGACGGTGCTCTACCTGGTCCTGGGGGGCTTTCTCGTCGGCATGACCTTTTCGTTCCTGGGGCCAACTCGCCAGGCATACGCCGTGGAGTTGGTACCGGAAGATCGCTGGGGAAACGCGGTTGCGCTCAATCAGGTCGCCCTCAACGCCTCCCGCGTTGGAGGACCGGCCCTCGCCGGCTTCATTCTCGCCCAGCCCGTGGGCGCCACCGGCGCCTTTACCGTGATGGCAATCCTGTACCTGATGGCGGTGTTGTCGCACGCGCGGCTGCCCCCTTACGTGCACGCAACACCACCTTCGAAGCGCAGCGTGCTCACGGACATCCAGGAGGGCTTGCGCTACGTGCGGGAGCGCCCGCACCTGCAATCGCTGGTTCTCTACTTCGTGCTCGTCATCATGTTTGGCTTCCCCTACGTAGTTGTTCTGCCCGGACTGGTGGAGCACACACTGCACCGGAGCGCCGACGCGGTAAGTGTCCTGTTCGGCACATCTGCCCTGGGAGGCCTCGCAGCAAGCCTGGGTGTCGCCCCGCTCGCCGACAGCAAGCACGCGATCGCGATGCACCTAGGCGCAGGGCTCGCATTCGCAGCGTCCTTGTTCGGTCTATCGTTCGTCACCACCATGTTGGAAGCCAACGTCGCGGTAATCGCCGTCGGCCTGTCGACCGGCGTGATGACGACGCTCAATGGAGCGGTCCTGCTGCGCGCAAGCGAGCCGCGCTACCTGGGTCGCGTGATGTCGCTGGCGCTGCTGGCCTTTGCAGGCTTCGGCGTGATCGGCCTACCTATCGGCATTCTGGCGGATGGCATGGGCGAGAGCGCGTGT
>JAPPOR010000084.1 GCA_028817905.1 Myxococcales bacterium | reverse complement strand
CAGCCCCCCTCGTTGCTTGATGTGGGGTTGGCTCTGCGCCTGGAGTACTAGCCCGCATCCATCACCGAATCACGCGCCCTCGCACAACTGCTCGACTCCGCAGCGCTTTCGCCTCAGTCAACAATACAGCGAGTATTCCCTCCTTCACCGCAAGCGCTGCGAAGCCGATCACTTGCACGATCATCACGTGCCTAGACCTTGTGATGGCCCGGCAATGGCCCGAGCTTCAGTGCGCAGTGGATGCTAGAACCGGCGGAGGGAAGGGTGAGGAGACCGGACGATGGGGTATGTGCGCCTTGGAGGCACGGGGGGCTTGCTGGTAGTTGCGTCGGTGGCCTTGGTCGTGCCGGTCGGCTGTGGTGGGGAGGACCAGGAGAAGTCCGAGCACGGCGGGCTCAACCGTCCGGGTGCCAGCACGCGGGTGGACGACGGCGAGCATGTGAGCGGGAGGGCAAAGGCCACCGAGTCGAGGTCTGGGGCGGCACGTGGAGCGGAACGGCCCTGGGAGGCCACGAACTACCGGGATGCGGGGCAGGACATGTCCATGGGAGCGCCGCAGCCGGTGGATGGCGGGTCGCGTTCGGGCGACCAGGAGGCGGCGCCCGCGGGTATGCGCGCGGATGCCGCGGTACAGCCCGGGGATGCGGGAATGTCTCGTCGACCTCGGGACGCGGCGACTGTGCCACAGTCGATGGTCGATCGCTGCGGCCAAGAGCTTGGCACCTTCGACGCCGCATTCGTCGTTGACGTGGACACAATCGCCTTCGACATTCCCCAGGCCACTGCCTTGACCAGTCCGATCATCTGGCCGACAGAAGTCCGCGCCGGTCGGCATGCGTGGATGCAATGGCCCGACTGCGTGGGCGTCTGTCGTGTCAACCCCGCTTCGTACCTGGAGCTCGTGTTTGGTCGCAGCGACACCTCGGCAACGGTGTTGCGTGGAACGGCCTACGGTCTCGGGCTCGACGGGACCGGCGTGAACGGCTATGCGCCAGCGCCGTATGAGGACCTGCTGGACATTCAAGGTGAACTCGAGGGGAAAGCGCCCGGGCGCAGAACCCTGCTGGCGCCTATGGTGATGCCGAATGATCGGCTCGAACTGCAGCTGACCGCGATGGCGCAACGTTCGGCGACGGCGAGCGCCTGGGCTTCTTTTACCGGCTGGAGGCCGGGGCTCGACACTGACGGCTATTGGCTCGATGATGACGTCGGAGGAGCGTTCATCGCCAGGGGCCTCGAGCTGGGCGTGCCGGTCTTTCTGATCTTCAAGGGCATGCCCTGGATGGGCCTATCCAGTACCTTCACCGATCCGCGGGATGTCGGCCCTGCGGCCGTGCGCCACCCCGATGCCCACCTGGTCGTGATGCAGGCAGCGTTCGAGCATGGCCTCGAAGGGGGCGAAACCACCGCGCCGGTGGATGCCGATACGGATCTCGGCTGGGGTGCCGGTGTGGGCCAGTGGCCCGAGGGACCGTACGACGAGGTCGACCCCGCGCTGCAGGCGCAGTACCCGCTGGACAGGGGGGTCAACAGCTTGATCAAGTCCTTGCGAGACACCGGGGTGGGGCCCAACGAGAACGTCTATGTTGCGCTCGGTGGGGTATGGGCCGAGCTCATTGCGCGACCCACCGAAGCTGCCCATGTTCTTGGCAAGCTCCTGCTCCACATCGGCGAGGACAACGTGTTGTGGGGCACACAGTCGATGTACTACGGGGGGCCGGCTCCGCAGATCGAGGCGTTTCGTGCTTTCAAGATCCCGGAGGCCCTGCGCACGCGCTATGGCTATCCGGAGCTGACGCTGTCGCGCAAGGCGAAGATCCTGGGGCTCAACGCTGCGCGACTGCTGTGCCTGCGACCGCAAGCGGGGTGAAGTCGAACTACCGCGCAAACTCGCCTGGGGTCGGGAGTGATCCGCAGGAGCCATTGGGCACGCGTTGCGACTGCGCATCGGCCTTCACAGCGGCATGGTTGCTGGTGTTCCGACAATTCCCTAGCCCGTAAGGTTGCTGCTAAAGAGCTTGCGGGCGAAGGGCCAGTACCGCTTGCCCGACCGCCCTTGGCTACCACTTCCGCCGCTAATGGATCTAACGACGGCCGGAAATGATCCGTGCAAGCCCCAACCATTTGTCTAGACTTGGCGTCAAGGCAGCTCGTCGACGCGCCGATCGTGCTTGCTCGTTGCGGCCTTGGGGACGCTGGCTTAGGCCCGCCGATCTCCACAGCAGAAAGGGAAGACTGGGATATGAAGATCCATCAGAGGATGCGGGTGCTCTTGGTGCTCACGGCGGTTGCTGGGGCCAGCTGCGCCGCGCCTGAGGGCGGAGCGCCGGCGGACGTGGCGCTGGCGGCCGAGGCGGTGACCGTGGTCGACTGTCAGACCGAGGCCGCTGAATGCCTCGGCATGATGCCATCGCGTCAACAGGTCGGTCAGTGCCAAGCCGAGTGGCGCATGTGCGTTGGCGATGCGGCGGGTTCCGGCGGGCTGGGCACCGGCTCCGGAGCCCGGGCCGCGATTTCGGATTGCGGCACGCAGGCAGCTGAGTGCACCCGAAATGCCGATTCGCTTGCGGACGCGACCATGTGCCGAGCGGAGTACGAGGCGTGCGTCGGTGACTTGATCGATCTGCCGGAACGGCGCGTGCCCAGGGTCAACCCCCCGGGCTTGCCGCGGGCTGGCGCCGGCGATCTGGCGGATGGCGTGAACTCATGTCGCGACTCCGCTCTCACGTGTGCCCGCGAAGCCGGTCGGGACCTGCAGGCCGTGGCCGCATGTGCTGACGAGTTTACCTCGTGTGCTCGCGAACTACTCGGCATGGGAACAGACGACGACTCGGACGATGATGGTTCCGACGACGACGGTTCCGACGATGACGGCTCCGACGACGACGAAGCCGTGTCCGACGATGACGGCTCCGGCGATGACGGGTA
>JAPPOR010000311.1 GCA_028817905.1 Myxococcales bacterium | reverse complement strand
GCTTTCGGTGGGCTGGGGCAGAACCCCTTCAACCCGGCTCTCGTAGGTCGTGCGTTCCTGCAGGCTGCCTTTCCGACCGCGACGACGACCTGGACCAAACCGGGGGCGGACTTCAGCCAGTTGGCTCCGGCTGTCCTGCGTGGGCCCTTCATGAGCGGTGGGCGGGTGGATGCGGTTACGACGGCTACTCCGCTGGGGCTCGCCAAGTTCGAGCACGAGCTGGCGCCGCTCGATCGACTGCTGTTTGGCGACACCTCAGGCTCGCTCGGGGAAACCTCGGCCGTGCTGCTACTGGTCATCGGTGTATGGCTGGGTGCACGGCGCGTGTTCGACTATCGTCTGGCGGTCGGGACACTGGCGTCGGCGGCGGTTTGCAGCGGGGTGCTCCACGCCACGATGCCCACGCGCTGTCCGCCGCCTGAGTTCATGCTGTTGTCCGGCGGGCTCCTGTTTGCCGCAGTCTTCATGGTGACCGACCCGGTGACAAGCCCGGTAACGGCTCGGGGCGCATGGTTGTTTGGTGCAGGGGTCGGGCTTCTGGTCGTGCTGATCCGAGTATTCGGGGGGCTGCCGGAGGGGGTCATGTATGCCGTGTTGCTCATGAACGCCGTCACCCCCCTGCTCGATCGCTATACTCAACCGAAGCCGTTCGGTGCCCAGGTGAGGAGCTGACATGCACGGTGCGGCGAACGTCGGTGAACGTGGTGACCTCGCGCCTGGGCACGCCAGCAGCTTGCGGTTGGTCGCGACCCTCGCCCTGGCCGGCTTCTTTTCGGGTGTGGTGCTCTGCGGGGTCTATCTTGCCAGTGCCCCGCGGATAGCCAGCAACCGGGCAGCCGCGCTGGAGCGCGCGGTGCTCGAGGTCGTGCCCGGCGCCGTGGCGTTTTCGCTGATGGTGGCCGGCGCGGACGGCCGTTTGACGCCGGCCGACTCGAGCGAGCGCATTGCGGATGTGGATCCACAGGTGCCGGAACCCGCGCGGGTGTACGCCACCCGCGACGCCAGGGGCGAACGGGTCGGCTACGCGATCGAGGCCCAGGGCCCTGGCTTCATGGACACGATTCGGCTGCTCTATGGGCTTGACCCGGCGACCGGGACCGTGATCGGCCTACGGATTCTCGCGAGCCGTGAGACGCCCGGGCTAGGTGACAAGATCATGTACGATCCAGCGTTCGTCGAGAGCTTTCGAGCCCTGAGCGTAGAGCCCGAAATCGTTGCGGTCACCCGCCGACCGCGTAGACGTAGCAACGAGGTCGACTGCATCGGTGGTGCCACAATCTCCTCCAGGGCGGTCGTTCAAATCGTGGCGGGCAGCAGTGCTAGGTGGCTGCCCTTGCTCGCGGGGAGGTCGCGCGATGGAACAGAGTGAGCCGGGGCGCGCGTGGGTCGAGTTGCGCAAGGGGTTGTGGCGGGATAATCCCGTGTTTGTCGCTGTCCTCGGTTTGTGCCCGGCCATGGCGGTCACGAACTCGCTGGCCAACGCGCTGGTGATGGGCGCGGCTACTACGTTTGTGCTTGTCGGATCGAGCGTGGTGGTGTCGCTACTGCGCAAGTTGATCCCTTACGAAGTGCGCACCCCGCTCTTTATTGTCGTCGTTGCGACGTTTGTGACCAGCGTGGACCTCGCGTTGGCCGCGCTGTTGCCCGTGGCGCATAGGCAGCTGGGTGCGTTCATCGCCCTGATCGTCGCCAACTGCTTGATACTGGGACGCCAGGAAGCCTTCGCGTCCAAGCATCGGGTGGGCCTTGCGACCGCCGATGCGATCGGAATGGGGCTTGGGTTTACGCTGGCGCTTGCTTTGGTCGGGACCGTGCGAGAATTGTTGGGAGGGGGCACGCTTCTCGGCTGGCCGGTATTCGGCCCTTCGTTCGAGCCGTGGGTGATCATGTTGTTGCCTCCCGGGGGGTTCTTCAGCCTCGGGGCGCTGTTGATCGTGTCTTCGATGATCGCGGAGCGCAGACAACGGCGTGGCACGCATTCGGCCCAGTGGAACGCGCAGGGTGACGCTCCGGGACCGCTGGACCTGTCGCCTCCTGGCTCACGAGTCGGACCTGAATGAGGAGGTGGGCCATGGGAGAACTCATCTGGATCTTTGCTTCCGCCAGCGTGATCAACAACTTCACGCTGACGTATTTTCTCGGCCTGTGCCCATTCTTTGGCGTGTCCGGGCGGCTTGGTACGGCCTTCAGGCTCGGGCTGGCCAACACGCTGGTGCTGCTCGTCACGGCCACTGCGACCTGGGCGCTCAATACCTTCGTCCTGGCCCACGCTCCCTACTTGCGGCTGATTTCCTTCATCGTGGTGATCGCCAGCACCGTGCAGTTCGTGGAGCTGGTCGTACGAAGGTGGAGCCCACGGCTGTTCCAGGCGCTAGGAATCTTCCTGCCCCTGATCACGACCAACTGCGCGATCGTCGGCCTTGCCCTGTTCCAGACCAACCGCGGCTATGGCCTGGTCGAGGGCCTGGTGTACGCCTTGGGTGCCGGAGCAGGTTTGACCCTGGCCCTGGCGATCATGGCGGGCCTGCGCGAACGCTGCGCATCATCGCGGGTCCCCCGCCTGGTGCAGGGGACTGCGCTGAGCTTCATTGTTGCCGGGATTCTCTCGCTCGCGTTCATGGGGTTTGCGGGCCTGTTTGGAGCCGCGGCCTGATGGAAGCGTGGCACTGGCCGACCGCGCTGCTCGCGAGCGTGGCACTGTCCATCTTGTGCGGCCTCTGGGCTGCCTTGCAGCGCCGCGCAGGCCGGGGGCCGGGGTTGTGTTCGGGAGCCCGAAACTGTGGCCGGCAGCGGCCATGTAGCGGTTGCCCACGCGCGGACAGGCGCCCCGGCTGAGCACCCCGCGCCGCACGGTGGCTACGGGATCTTAGACATCCTAGCTAGCCCGCGCCTTGCTGCTGGCTGGTGGCTGTTCGCAGCGCGAGGGGCCGCGGGCCTGGAGTGTGGCGGGGAAGGGGCCGCGCGTAGTCATGACCATCTGGGGGTCGACCTCCACTTTGTGTCCGGGGATCGCGTGCACCGAGAAACGCTGTAGGACCGCACCCAGGACAACGCGTGCCTCCATCTGGGCGAAGGCATTGCCGATGCACTGATGGATGCCCGCCCCAAAGGGAAGGTAGGCTCCATCGGGAATTTGGCGGATGCGGTCAGGGCTGAAGCGGCCGGGGTCGAAGCGCTCTTGGATCGGGAAAGAAGCGGGCGTCTCGCTGCGTGACGTACATGCAGAAGAAGACCGAGCTTCCCTTGGCTACATGGTATCCACCGAGTTCCAGGTCGTTGTCCGGGACCCTATCCCCCATCCACACGACGGGGTACAGGCGCAGGGTCTCGCTTAGAATCTGATTTATGAGCTCCAGCTTTGGCACGTCTTCGGGTGTGATCGCCCGTTCCCCCACGACGCGCCGTACCTCTTCGTGCGCAGCATCTTGCACTTCCGGGTTCTGCGATAGCAGGTGCCACGCCCAGGTGAGTGTGCTTGCGGTGGTGTCGTGGCCCGCCAGGAGCAGCGTAAGTGCTTCCGCGCAAACGTCCTCGTCGCTGAGGGCGCTTCCGTCCTCGTCGCGTGTTTCCAGCAGCATCGAGAGCAGATCGCCCCGGTCCTCGCCTTCCTCGCGGCGGCGGGCTACGATTTTTAGCACCACGTCATGGAGACGCTTGATGGCGGCTCGACTGCCCCGCGGGTAGTACACGGGGAGCTTTGGAAACACGCCCCCGAGCGCCGCCCCCAGCAGCGCCCACGGGAGGATCGATTGAAGGGCATGTTCTACGTCGCGCGCTTCGTCGCGCGTGTCAGTGCTGAATAGCGCCTTCGAGACGATCGCGAACGTCAATCGCATCATGTCTTCGCGCAAATCACGTTGCGGTCCCGCTTGCCAGCCGGCGATTTCTGCGTAGGTCTCCGCACACATCACCTCCCCGTAGTGTTGAATGCGTTGACGATGGAAGGCCGGCGCCATCAGCCTTCGATGTCGCAGATGTCGCGGTCCTTCCAGACTCAGCAGGCCATCACCGAGGAACGAGCGGAGCGCGCGCCGACTCTCGTCGCTGCGCGGGCAGGAGCGATCCCGGAGCAGGCGATTGATGAGCTCGGGGTGGTTGATGAGCACCGCTGGCCGCCTACCCAGGCGAAACGAAGCCACGTCACCATACCGCTGTGTTAGCCCCTTCAGGAACTTCGTGGGATCGAGGATCATCAAGGGGAGGTGCCCGACCAGCGGCAAGCCTCGTGCACCCGGAGCAGACTGGGGCATGTCGGCAACCTATCCCCAAAGACTCCCGATGCAAAGGACCGCGGCAGGCGTCGCAGGGGCGCGTGGCGGCCGGACTTGCCCGGTTCAACCACGCGTTCTGGCCGGTCGCGGGTGGTCGGGCTTCGCAGGATGTCCTGCGACCGATGGAATTGCCCCACGGCCGTGCGGGCAAGTCGACGCGAGGCAACGCATCGTGATGCGGTGAACAACCCCGGGCTCGGCGGACCTGGAATCTTTCGCAGTCCGTGTCGGCGCCCCAACGTGCCGTCCCTCGATGGTGATTCCGCTTCGCCCCGCGGATTGCTACAAGCGACCCGCCAACGCTGTTGACAACGTGGTCGACAGCAGCCGGTGTGGAGCGCAGGAGTCGCGGTATGAGCCAGCACGTGCAACCAGAAACGAGGTCGTGGTCCAAGCGGGCACGCGGGCTGCTGCAGTTTTCGGCGCTGGTGTTCAATCCCAACCGGGGCCGCGCGGATTTGCTCTACGAGCTGGCCTCGACTGACAGCTACATGACCGAGCGGACTTTGTACCGCAACGTTGGGTACTGGAAGGACAGTCCTACGACGCTCGACGACGCATGCGAAGCGCTTGCGAAGTTCGCCGGCGAGCAGTTGGAGCTCGGGCCGAACGATCGCTTGCTGGACGTCGGCTTCGGCTACGGCGATCAAGACATGGACTGGATGGAGAAGTTCGGGCCGCGCGAGATCGTGGGTATCAACATCACGCGTTCGCAGCTGGAGCATGCGACCGAACGCGTTGCGTCGCGCGGGATGTCGGACCGCATTTCATACCAGCTGGCCCCGGCGACCAAGCTTCCGTTCGATGACGGCTCCTTTGACAAGGTGGTCGCTTTGGAGTGCGCTTTTCACTTCCAGACGCGCGAGGATTTCTTTGCCGAAGCCTTTCGCGTCTTGCGCCCAGGTGGGCGCCTGGTCACCGTCGATATCGTCCCGCTACCGTATCAAAACCTCGGTTTCTTCAAGCGGTGGATGAGCTCCGTCGGTCTGTACATGTGGAAGACCTGCAAAGAAAACGTCTATGGGCGGGACGTTTACCAGGACAAGCTGCGATCGGTCGGTTTTGACGCGCGCGTCGATTCCATACGCGACCAGACCTTGGCTCCGTTCGCCCGCTACACCTTGGACGAGCTCCAGAAGCCTGAGCGGCTGGCAAAGATGAACTCCGCGGTGGCGTTCATGATTGCAACTCCCGCTGAGATCATCCTCGACAACCCCTATGGGTTGATGCAGCTGGACTACGTACTCGCGGTGGCTGACAAGCCCAAGTAGTCCGTATCCGAATCCCTCCGACTGTTTTCGGCTACGCGTCCTCCGCCAGCTTGCGGCAGAAGGCTTCCGTTTCCGGATCGACAGGGAAGTAGCTTTCTATCCGGAGCTCCTGGAGAGTCACGTCGCGCGGCTCGTTGAAGACCGTCAGGGTGGTCAGAAACTCCAGGCGTACGCCATCGCGCGCCAGCGCGAATGTGAGCATGGGCTCCATGGTACGGTCCAGATCGGGCTGGTGCCAATCAGCCGGCACGTCGGGGTATCGCAGCAGCTCGCTGATCAAGGCTCGCAGCTCGTCGTCCTGTGGACGGCCGAGAGCCTCGCGTTGCAGGCGGGCAAGGGCGTCGCGTGCGACCAGTGGCCAGTCCACAATGAACGGCCGTGCTTGGCGGGGATCGAAGATCGAGCGGTAGGCGTTGGGCGGTGCATCGAGTTCCCCCGGTTGGGCGACGAATAGAGACATCACGCGGGCCGTAGCCTGGTTCATGCGGACGAGGTCGTAGACCCGGTTCATGATCGCCATCGGGTAGGGTTCCTGCTGCTGCAGCATTCGTTCAAGTGCTCGTTCAACCGGGGCGGCGAGTCCCTCCTCCGGGAGGCTCTCCGGGAACACCGGCTGCAGACCCGCGGCGGCCAGCAGTTCGTTCTGGTCTCTCAGGTCCAGGTCCAACGAAACGCCCAGGCGCAGGATCATGTCCCGACTCGGTTGGGCGCGGCCGGTTTCGAGGAAGCTGATGTGGCGTCCCGATACATTCGCGGCCACCGCCAAGTCCAGTTGGCTCATGCCGCGGGCCCCTCGCCAGTGCTTTAGCAAGGCGCGAAACAGGGGGGACGTGCGCTGGGTCTTGCGTGCCATGCCGCCAGTGTATCGCCTACGCAGACATCGCGCGCTTACCTGCAGGGTAATGGCAGGGGCGCTTGGAAGGTCTCACGATCTAGCCACACAAAGGAGAACAAACGTGACTAGCATCGAACGATCTGCACGCATTCTGCTGGCCGTCCACGTGGCGGTCTATCTGGCCTTTGGCCTCGTATTCATCATCGCGCCGAGCTGGGCTGCCCGGTCGTTGGGAATCGAGCTTGCGAACACCACCGCGCTTGCCGATCTCCGCGCCATCTACGGGGGCTTGCCGCTCGGGGTTGGCGCCTGTCTCGCCGCGGGTCTCAAGGATCGGCGGTGGCTGCTGCCGACGGTTGTGTTGGCGGGGGTCTGTTCTCTCGAGGTCGCCTTGGCTCGCGCCTACAGTTGGGTCATGTCGGGCCACCCGGGTACGACCATCGTGGTGTTCATGGCCCTGGAGCTGGCCGGTGTATGGTGGGCGCTTTCGGTTTACCGCGGCCTGCGCCGCGCCGAAGGCAGGGCACAGGGCACCGTTCGCACGGAGCTGAGGACCGATCACTCGCCGACGGCGGAGATCGGCGGCCGTGACAGTCGAGCCATTTCCGCGTAGATAGCGTCTACGCGGTCGTACAGCCGCTGCTCCTCACGGGTGGTGCTTTCGTGGAACGCCTTGGCGATGAAGCGTGCCTGCTGTGCGAAGGTCTGCTGGTCCGCGTGCACCGCCTGGGCGTGCCAGTTCGTGCGGAACTTCAGGAAGCCCTCGTACGCGCCTTGGACCGTTTCAACCATCCGGCTAGCCATCGTACGGACCTCTTCGTTCGGGTGGGCGAGTAGCTGTGGGTATAGGCCTTCCAGCTCCATCGCCACGTGCATCTTCAACACCCCAGCGAGCCTGCTCAGTACGCGCTGGACCGCTGACTCGTCGAGCGGTCGGTCGTCCTCCACGAGCACCAGAAGGTGGTCGGCAAGGCGGCGAAGCTCCGTGTGCTGACGCCGTGAGTTCTCGGTCGCCCGATCCATGACATGCATCGTAGTACAGGATTGGGGTGGTCGCACACGCGGCTGGATGATTGTGGGGGGGCGTTGTAGGTAGGACCCCTACGCCAGTGAAGGTCCTCAGGGGCTCCTGTCGTCCACGATCGGTTGTCGGCGTGGCGCACCGATTAGGCCCCTGCGGACCAGCCATTTCTCCAGTTCTACGGCCCAGAAGACCAGGGAAGACACCGCCAGACAGAAGGCGAGCTGGCTGGGCTCGAGGGCCTCGGTCTTGAGTACGTGCTGAAAGGGTCCCACATACAAGGTCGTCAGCTGTAGCGCGCCGGTGAGGCCCAAGGAGAAGAGCATCGCCCGGTTGCTGGCGACACCTTGGCGAAAGAGCGACTCGCGTTCAGACCGGACCGCAAGCGCGTGACCGAGCTGAGAGAATGTCAGGACCGTGAACACCACGCTCTGGGCGGGCCAGCCGAGTGCCAGCGCGACCGCCTGGCTTGCGAGTGAACATGCGCCCATCAGCATGCCCATCAGCACGATATGCTGCCACATCCCGTTCGCGAAGATGCTTTCTTGGGGCGGCCGCGGGGGGCGCGCCATCACGCCCCGCTCCTCTGGCTCGGCCGCCAGGGCCAGGCCGGGAAGGCCATCTGTGACGAGGTTGATCCAGAGGATATGTAGGGGCAGCAGGGGAATGGGAAGTCCGAAGAGCGGCGCCGCGATCAGCGTCCACAGTTCGCCCGAGTTGCTCGTCATTGTGTAGCGGACGAACTTCCGAATATTGTCGAAGATGCGGCGGCCTTCTCGGACCGCGGCCACGATCGTGGCGAAGTTGTCATCGAGCAGGATCATGTCAGCGGCTTCCTTGGCGACGTCCGTGCCCATTCTGCCCATCGCCACGCCGATGTTGGCTCGCTTGAGCGCGGGTGCATCGTTGACGCCGTCGCCGGTCATCGCGACGAATTCGCCGCGCGCCTGGAGCGCCTTGACGATCGCGATCTTCTCCTGTGGATCGCTACGAGCGTAGACCCGAGCCTTGCCGACGGTCTCGCGCAGTTCTGCCTCGGAGTTGGCTGCGAGCGTGCGACCCGTGACGGCCTCGCTTTGTTCGGTCGCGATGTCCAGTCGTCTCGCGATGGCCAGTGCGGTGGTGGGGTGATCCCCTGTGATCATGACGGGCACGATGCCCGCGTGCCGACAGGATGCCACGGCACTTGCCGCGGTGGATCGCGGCGGGTCCAGTAGGCCCACCAGGCCAAGCAGCGTAAGCCCAGTTTCGACCGTATCCACGTCCATGGTGGCGGGCAGCTGAGGCAGCACGCGTCGCGCCACGGCCAGCACCCGTAGTCCGGCGGCCGCCATGCTATGGACGGCTGCTGTCACGCCCTCGGGGTCCAGCGGTTCGGGTCCATGCGCACCGAGGCGGTCACGGCAGCGAGGCAGCACGCGTTCCGGGGCGCCTTTGACCAGTACGAGCACACCCATCGGGTTCTGGTGTGCGGTCGTCATGCGTGCGCGCTCTGAATCGAAGGCGATTTCTGCCAGGCGCGGGCTCTTCCTGCGAAGAAGGCCGGGGTCGCATCCACCGCTCGCCGCCAGGTCCCAAAGGGCAACCTCGGTTGGGTCGCCGCTGGGTTTCCCTTCGGCATTGGGCGCTACGTCGTTGTTCAGCGCGCACGCTTCCACCAGGGCTTGGTAGGGGGAGGCTTCCTCCTGGGGCGGGGTCGGCCGGCGAAGCTCGCCCGCGAGCCAGATCTGCTCTGCTTGCATACGGTTTTCGGTCAAGGTGCCCGTCTTGTCCGAGCAGATGAAGGTCACCGACCCCAGGGTTTCCACGGCGGGCAGATTTCGGACCAGGGCCTGCTTCTTGACCAGCGCGCGTGCTCCCATCGCCAGCGAAACGGTTACGACTGCGGGGAGCGCTTCGGGAATCGCCGCCACTGCCAGGGAGATCGCCGTCAGTGCCATGAGCAAGGGGTCTTCGCCGCGCGCGACACCGAGCGCGAACAGGGCCGCGCACAATCCTAGGACGGCCAGTGTCAAGACCCGACCGAAGCGTGCCAGGCGCTGCTGCAATGGTGTCCGGGCACGGCCCTCGTCCCGAAGCAAGCGCGCCACCCGTCCGAGCTGCGTGTTCATGCCCGTTGCCACCACGACGCCACGGCCCCGCCCCGCGACGGTCAACGTCCCCTTGAATGCCATGTTGCGCAGGTCGCCGGTGGCGGTCACCTCGGTGTCCAGTGCTTCGCTGGTTTTGTCGACCGGCTCCGACTCGCCGGTGAGGGCTGATTCGTCGTGCCGGAGGCCGGGGGCCTCGAGCAAGCGCAGGTCCGCCGGCACCGCGTCGCCCGCCTGTAGAGCCACCAGATCTCCGACCACCAACTCGGCGGCCGGTCGGAGCATCTCCACGCCTTCGCGCACCACTCGGGCCTCCGGGGCAGCCAAGGCCGTAAGAGCCGCAAGGGCCCGCTCCGCCCGGTACTCCTGAACGAGTCCGATCACCGCATTGAGAGCCACGATCACGAGAATGACGAGGGTGTCGGTGATGTCCCCGACGAGACCGGAGACTACGGCTGCTGCGAGCAGCACAAGGATCATTGCATCGCTCAGTTGGGAGGCCAGCATGCGAAGTGGGCCTCTACCGCCCTCGGTCTCGATCGCGTTGGGCCCGCCCTGAGCAAGACGATGGGTCGACTCTTCGTGTGACAGTCCAAGCGTCGCGTCCGAGCCAAGGTGCGCGATCACCTCCTCGGCACGTGTGGCGTGAGGTGGCATGTCGGTGGCATATGGGGATGCTGCTGCAGGGTTTCCGCGTTCTGCGGGCATGGTCTGGGATGCGGGCCGGGCCATCGCCCGCAACCTACCTGATTTCGCCGATATCTGTCTCTTCCGCGTAGCAGGTGTTCGATGAAGGCGTGGGCCGCGCGCCGGGCAAGCTAGCTAGCGGCGGCTACGGTTGTACCCAACTACCCCTACACGCCGCTGCTTCCGGGCAAAGTTGGCTCGCAATTGTGCGGCACCCTGTTCGTTATCGACGCCGAGGGCTGCGCACCGGTGAGTGTTGGAGCAAGGCCTGGTCGCCCCATTTCGTCGTTTCGACTGACGTGTGGGCGGAAGGGATGGTTATGGGTAGAAATGTGCTGTTCAGCCTCAATGCCGTCGTATTGGGTACGCTGGCTGCGTGCAATGCCGACACGGGCGAGCGCGACGAGCGCCAAGCCCCACTGGGGATGAGCCCTGGGCCTGTTGCGGGCGCTGATGGAGGCGATGAGATGGACACGGTCGCCCACGCCCCTGGCTCGACCGGCAGTGCTCCGATCGGGGGTGGCCAACCCATGAACGCCCCGCTGCCGGCTGGCGACAATCCGCGCGAGTCCATGGCCGCTCACACACCCGACAACGACGGTGCATGTGGCATGATCGAAATTACGCCGACCGTTGAGTTCTCGCCCGGCAGTCTGCTGGTTATCTTTGATCGGTCGATCAGCATGTCCGAGCCGTTTGACGCGACCTCGGGTACCAGCCGCCTCGACAACGCGAAACAGGCGATCACGACTGCATTGACACCGCTGGCCTGCGAAGACACGTCGATCGAGCCGGACAGCACGCCCTGCGCGGACACGATCTCGGTTTCGCTCCTTACCTTTCCAACCTATGATGGCGCGACGGGCTTGAACGAGTTTGACCTGAGTTGCCACGTCGACGATCTCGCCACGTCGGAGCAGATCGATTGGCTTGGCGTCACCGAGTTCGTCGACGCCTTCGAGCCGTTCTGGGCTGGACGGACCCTGGTCGACGGGGGCGACCGGTATCCTGGGCAGCACCCGCTCGTCTTCGGCACACCTATTTCCGTGGCATTCGCTCAGGCGGACCGGGCCCTTGCGGATCCGGACGTGGTCGGCAACAAGGCGGTTCTGTTCTTGACCGACGGTCAGGAGACCGGCTTCTGTCAGGGTGGGGCCGATCCGGTCGCTCAAGCCCGCTCGTGGTCGCAGCAAGGTGTCGACACGCACGTGGTGAGCCTTGCCCCCGGCACGGGCTTTGGCCAGTTCTTCAATGACGGCGTCGCCCAGGCTGGGGGCACCGGCGCGGCCATCAACCCCCAGGGCAGCGCGCAGCTGACTGAGGAAATCTCCAAGATCGTACACGACGCGCGCGGTGAGATTACCTGTCGCATCGAGATCGATGACGCTAAGCTTACCGACCCCCAACAGGCGTGTGAGGAAGGTGAGGTGTTTGTACAATCGTCGAAGGTCCCCTGCGACCAGGACAATCGCAGCGAAGGCTTCTTCGTACAGGACGACACGGTGATCGAGATCGTGGGCAGCTATTGTAAGCTGCTGGAGGAGACCATGGCTCTACGCGCCATGTTTCCCTGTGCGGTGTTGGCCCCCCAGTAGTCCGCTTCCACAACCCATTCAGCCGTCCTCGCGCAACTGCTCTGCTGTACTGGCCCCGCGTCGGTCGAGAATACCGCCCTTCTTCCGTTCCTTTCCGGAGCTGTTTGTGGTTGGCCAGACATTCTGATGCAGTGTGCGGCCGAAATGGCCTGGCGACCGGTTCCTCCGGCAGGACCGGTCCCATTGACACGCCACCGGGGAGCGAGTACGGGAGCCGGGATGTTCAGGCTGCGCTGTTGGATCGCTTGTTCCGTTGGGTTCGGGGTCGTCTGGGCTTGCGGTTGTGACAAGGCCGAGGACAGGGCGGCGTCGGCGCTCGCCCTTTCGGGGGATGGGGGCGTGCGCGCTGTCACGCTTCTGGAGGTGAGTGACGAACCGCCTGGCGAGAACTGCCCTGCGGGAGGGCAACGAATCGAGGCCGGTTCGGATGCTGACGGGGATGGCGAGCTAGGTGCGGGAGACGAAGTCGTGATCGCATACGTCTGCCATGGTCGAGATGGAAGCGACGGTGCGGTTGGCGAAGTCGGTCCCGCGGGCGATCAGGGCGACGAGGGTGCGGACGGGCGCGCCGGTGCGCCTGGCGAAGACGGCGAGCCTGGGGCGCGGGGCAAGGACGGTGAGGACGGCGACAAAGGGGAAGATGGCAAAGTGGGCGCTTCTGCGGTCATCGACATTTCGCCGGTGCCGGCCGGGGACCGGTGTGCTGAAGGTGGTCACCGAATCCAAGCCGGCGTCGATCTCGACGATAGTGGCACCCTGGATCCCGACGAGGTGGAGACGGCTTACGTGTGCAACGGGCAGGACGCTGATGCCGAGCTGGAGATTGCTGGCTTGTGGCATGAGCTGGGGCCGTTTGGCGGTCTGCGCGAGATTACCTCTGAGGTCTTCCTCTACGGTGCCAACGTGGTTGAGTTCGACAACGATGACAATTACGCCATCACCCAATACCCGCAAGACGATCCCTATAACCCCGGCAAGTTCGGTAAGACGTACTGGACGCCCTTCGTTTACGGTGGCTTCTACTATTGCACCTCCGAGTACAGCCTTGACACGCTGGAGGAGGCACGGCGGTCGACCAACGCGCCGGACCCCGATGATCTCTCCACCTGCGGTGTGGGCGCCTGGTCGCACCTGATTCCCGTGGTCGAGATTCGCGGCCGGTGGCACTCCAATTTTGGTGGGACGAGCGAGATCACCAATGGGACGTTTCTGTTCGGCGAGGAGATCCTTCAGGTCAACAACGAGCAGAACTACGTGGTCACTCGCAACGCAGAAGACGCCATGTTTAACCCGGGCAAGTATGGCCGATCGCACTGGACCGAGGAGGACGACGGGGTCTTCTACTATTGCACCATCGAGTTCGACCTGGATTCCCTCGAGGAGGCTCGCATGCTGGTCCAGGTTCCCGATGGCAGCGATCCCGAGATCGGTGGATGCGGTGGATTCCCATGGACGCGTCTTGAGCCTCCAATCGAGATCGAAGGAATGTGGCTGTTCGACCAGGAGTTCGACCAGGAGACCGAGCTGGCCATCGATTCCGATGCCATTGCGGGTGCCCGGGAATCCGCCGTGGTGGCGTACAGCAATGGGGACAACCGTGCCATCCTGCGTGGGCCGGTAGAGCCCCCCGAGGAGTCCGAGCGGTACAGCGTCATGGTTTGGACCGAGAGGGAAGAGGGCGAATTGAATCTGTGCTGGACCGAAGACAGCTTGGCCACCCTGGAGGAGGCGCAAGCCAGTACCAAGACCGCTGATACGGAGGACCTGGAGGCCGGTTGCGGTGGCGGACCCTGGATCCGCGCTGTCCCTGTGCCTGTGACGCTCTAGGAGGTCCCGCTCGCGAAGGCAAAATGCTTACAAAATACTTACACCTCAATGTCGCTCCTAAGTGGTGCTCGCGACCTCGAGCCAGCGTTTCGTGGACGCGTGAGCCAAGTTTGATCGCGTTGTCTTGACTAGATGCCTCTGGATGAGGTCGCTAGGGCCGGACTTGTGCGTTCCGGAGATGAGTTGCAAGGGACAGCGGTTTCCGTTGGCGCTCGGGTGACATGTCTCGTTTGGTATGGGTGGAAGCCCCTCCTGGCCGGCGCCTTTTGCTCGTCTCTATCGCGTGACGGGCCGCGTCATGCGAGGGTGTGGCGCTGACCTTGCATGATTCGCCTACGGGTAGGGCACCTCATGCGTTGGCCGTTGCACTCCAAGACAGTTATACGACTGCGAACTCTCTACGGATCGCTAGTACCGCTGCTCGCAGGGTTCTGTACTCCGCGATACGCCAATTCTGGTCAGCTGTCGGCGAGCTTTGCATGAAGGGCAGGGTTGGCTTTCATTGCCTCTGCGAACGCCTGTGCACGCCGACATCCAGTGCCGAACGAACGTCTGTATACGAGGACGCTTTAGCTCTTATTGGGCTAGCGCGATCTGTGCCGTTGTTCTTGGCTTCATTCCTATGTGACTTCCAACCCGCACAATGGTTGTGCAACTTGCAAACTCACACACCCATTCAGTCGCAAGCTTGACCTTGGGGACCAGGTATGGCCAACTCCAATCATGGCAGCCAAGAGAACTCAACGAGGATCAGCTTCCAAGAAGGTCAACAAGTCGGCTTGGATTAGAGGTCAGCCTGCTGGCATGTCCGCAAAGGACGTGGTCGCCAAAGCGAAGGGCCAGGGCATAAAGCTGAGCATCTCACAGGTCTATACCGCTCGCAGCAGTGCCAAGAAGCGGGCAGGCACCGCCGGTACGGCGGGCCGTGCGCCGAGGTACTCGGGCGCTTCGAATGCAGGCGATGAGGCAGCCTTTCGTCGGCTTGTCGTGGCGATCGGTGTTCGCCGCGCCGACGAGTTGCTCGCTGACTTCAAGCGCAGCGTCGGACTCTAGCGAGTTCTGATCGAGGAAGGGTACGTGCCGTACGCGCCCTTCCTCGTCGCGGCAAAGCCGCCCCGTTGCTTCAGCTGCAGACCGCAACGTTCAATCGGAACTTGGTCTGAGCAGTACCTTGGCTACAGCAGCTGCCACTGCAGGTTGAGCGCGAACCCCAGTACCGTGGCGTCTCCGTAGAACGCAGGGAAGATCTCCCCCACCAGTGCGAGCGCATGATAGCCGCTGGTGTAGAAGGCCCAGCCCGCTCGACCGGTCAGGATCAGCCCCGTTTCCGCTCGGATGTCGATGGGGGACGAGAAGATCAAGCTGTCGTTCAAGACGCCGATCCCGATTCCGGCACCTAAGAACGCCGCGCGCGAGATCCAGAACTGCATGGCTCCACCGTAGAACGTATTGGTGATCAGTACGGAGTCACCCAAGATGTCCTCGAACCACGAGGTTCCCGCCATCCGGAGCATGATGGCGAGCTCGGGGGTTACGAAACCGCCTAGGCTTAGCGACAGCGGGGCGAGGCCCAGGTGCAAAGCAGAGTCGAACAGGTCGCCTGAGACGTGTGAAAAGGCTAGCCCCAGGCCGATCTCGAGAGTAAACCCTCGCCGCTCCGGGTACTCGTCGGGAATGCGGCTGAGATCGTAGTCCTCCGGAGGCGGCGTGTTCTTGCCTTCCAGGTACTCGCGCTCCGCCGACTCGCCCAAGCGTCCATGGGTGGTCGGTGCTGGCACGTCTGCCCCGGTTACTGTGGGCGCCTGGGCTGGCTGGGCTGGCTGGGTTGCCTGCGTCGTCTCGGACGTCCCTAGGGGTGTGGCCTCGGTGCCCGGGTCGGGTGGTTCGGCGGCCGGGGCGTCTGCCGCCTGACGGTCGGTGGTCTCGGGGTCCTGGGCGTGCCCGCTCGTCGAAAATGCCAGCCCCGCCATGAGCCCAAGTCCGCAAACCAAGCGGGTGACCGAGTGAAGTCTCGTTTGTGCCGTCGTGTCCAAGAGTCCTCCAAGCCAAGTCGGCTCGCGCCGCCGCCCACCTGATATCCGATGGCCGGCCGCGAGGGAAGTGCGGGGAGGAGTCTGCGATGTCGGCCTTGACCGGGACCACGTCCGAGACCCCTTCGGACACCCGCTCTCACCAGCGGACGACCGCCCTTTACTCATCGGGGTCAGTGACTTCCTTCGACGCGGAGCGTTCCGAGAGGTAGCGGCAGTGAAGGCGGCCTCTTCGTCTCACAGCCGCGATCCGTAGCACGCGATATCACGAAGCTTTTTCCAGCGCTTCCCGCTCAATCGCGCACGGATTCGACGTCGCAGGGGCTTTTTGAGAACCCTCCGGACTACTCACCGTATTTGTGTGCGAGGCCAAAGTGCCGTGGAGGTCGAGACCAAGTCAGGCGCCCCGACGTTGGCGAATGGTCCTAGCTGAGTGCGTAGCACAACCACGCCACGGCGGTCGTGCACGCTAGCACGCCA
>JAPPOR010000321.1 GCA_028817905.1 Myxococcales bacterium | reverse complement strand
CCCGCATCCATCACCAAGGCACGTGATGCTCGTGCAAGTGATCGGCTTCGCAGGGGTTTCGGTGAAAGGAGGGAATACTCGCTGTGTTTTCGCCTGATGCGAAAGCGCTGCGGAGTCGAGCCGTTGTGCGAGGGCGCGCGAGTTGGTGATGGATGCGGGCTAGAGCTCAGCCTGGTCCCAGGCTGTCCTGATGGAGCGCTGCTGGCGCTGGATGGATCGGAGCATGCTCCATTTGGGGCGAGCCATGCCGTGAGCGACCCTGTTGGATTTCGTGAATAATCCGAGCTAGCTAGATGCTAGACAAGGCCGTGGGAGGGGGCGCATGTGAACAAGGCAGCGGACGGGCTCAATTTTCAGGCAATCCTGTTTGATCTCGATGGCGTGCTCACGGCCACCGCGCGCGTGCACGAGCAGGCGTGGAAGCAGACGTTCGACAGCTTTCTCGAGGAACGGTCGAAGCGAGCGAAAACCGCGTGCCGTCCCTTCACGCGCGAAGACTATCTGCGCTACGTCGACGGCAGGCTTCGCGAGGACGGCGTGCGGAGCTTTTTGGGCTCTCGTGGGATTCAGCTGCCCGACAACGAAGCCGCCTGCGATCATAGCGCAGGTGAGGAGACGGTACGCTCGCTGGCCGACCGTAAGAACCGGCTTGTGGTGTCCCTCATCCGGCCGGACACGATCGATGTCTACCCGGGCTCGGTTGCGGTGGCGCAATCGCTTCGCATTCGCGGCTTCAAGACGGCCGTCGTGTCCGCCAGTGCCAACTGTCAGGCCGTGCTCGAGGCGACCGGGATCGGCGGGGTATTCGACACGGTCGTCGACGGCACCGTCGTGGCGGAGCTGGGTCTGCGTGGCAAGCCGGCGCCCGACTCCTTTTTAGAAGCCGCTCGGCGACTGGAGGTCGAGCCGGCGCACGCCATCGTAGTCGAGGACGCCGTGGCCGGTGTGCGGGCGGGTCGCGAGGGGGGCTTCGGGCTTGTGATCGGTATCGACCGGCAGGATCACGCGGCCGCCCTGCGTCGCGGCGGCGCTCATCTCGTCGTCGGCGATCTGTGGGAGCTCATCCCGGCATTGCTGCCTGAGCAGCATGGACCCAAGATCCACCGCCTGCTCGAGGTGAGCCGGAGCCTTGCGATTGCCGAAAGCGCCGCCACGCGGCACGCCTGGAAGCTTGAGGTGCAGCGCCCCGCAGCCGAACTCGTGCCGCAGCTTGAATCCGTGCTGGCGCTGGCGAACGGGCACCTCGGGATCCGCGGCAGCACGGAGGAGGGCAGTCCGGCCTACCGGCCCGCAACCCTGCTCAACGGCTTCCACGATACATGGCCCATCGACTACGCCGAAGATGCTTACGGCTTCGCGCGCGTGGGTCAGACCATCCTGCGCGCACCCGACGGCTCGCGCATCCGCCTGTTCGTGGATGACAAGGAACTGGATCCGGTTCGTCAAGAGCTGGCGAGCTATTCGCGCACGCTGCATCTCGACCGCGGAGTTCTGGAGCGGCGCCTCGTGTGGATCCTTCCCGACGGTGCCCGGATCCGCGTGCGCTCCGAGCGGGTGGTGTCGCTCGTGCGGCGTCACCTCGCGTGCATGGTCTTCGAGGTCGAGAGCCTCGACCGGGCCGCCATGGTCACCCTGTGCTCGGAGCTGGGGGCCCCGAGCCAGCAGCACATCCAGCGGGACGAGCTCGATCCGCGGAAGCGCCAGCGGCTCGACCCGGGGGTGGTCGAGGTTGGCCGCGAGCTGACGGACCACGGCGTTCTGGCTACGTACACCACCCAGAACAGCGGCCTGGTGTTGGCGTGCGGTGTGGCCCACCGCGTCGAGGCGAGCGGAGTGTACGAGACTACCGTTTCGGAGGAGCCGGACGTCGTGCGCTACGTAGTTTCCGGCCGCCTAGAGCCGGGCCAGCGCATGCGCCTGGAGAAGCTGCTCGCCTACCATTACTCGGGGCGCCGCACGGGTGACGAGCTTCGATTTCGCGTGCAGCAGACGCTCGACCAGGCCGTGGGCGAAGGCGCCGCGGCGGTCCTGGCGGAGCACACCGAACAGGTGCGGGCATTCTGGCGCGATGCGGACATCGATCTCGAAGGCCCGGCGATGCTGCAATTCGCCCTGCGCTACAGTCTCTTCCAGCTGCTGCAAGCCAGCGCGCGCGTGGAAGGTCACGGCATTCCCGCCAAGGGGCTTACCGGCGAGGGGTACGAGGGGCACTACTTCTGGGATACCGAGATCTATGTCCTACCGTTCTTGATCTACACGCGCCCGCGCCTGGCCCGCGCTCTCCTGCTCCGCCGCTACGAAATGCTGCATGAGGCCCGCGCCCGCGCGAAGGAGCTCGGCCAGCGAGGTGCGCTCTTCCCCTGGCGCACCATCAACGGCAAGGAGGCCTCAGCATCGTACGCCTCTGGGACCGCTCAGTATCACATCAACGCCGACATCGTATTTGCCCTCCACAAGTATGTGGAGATGAGCGGTGACCAGGAGTTCATGCGTGAACATGGTGCGGAGATCCTGGTCGAAACGGCGCGCTTTTGGGTCGACCTCGGGTTCTTCTCAGCGCGCAAGCAGGGCATGTTCGTGATCAACGGGGTGACCGGGCCCGATGAATATACGACCGTGGTCGACAACAACGCTTACACCAACCTGATGGCGCGCGAGAACCTGCGCATCGCCGCCCGCGTGCTGCGTACGCTGCGGGAAGAGTATCCGGACGAGCACGACCGCTTGGTGGCCCGAACGCACCTCGGTCCCGATGAAGAGGAAGGGTGGCAGCGCGCCGCCGACGCGATGTACGTGCCCTACGACGAAGAGGCTCAGGTCCACCTGCAGGACGACACGTTCTTGGACTTGAAACCCTGGGACTTCGACGGCGTTCCGCCGGAGAAGTATCCCTTACTGCTGCACTTCCATCCGCTCAACATCTACCGTCACCAGGTCATCAAACAGGCCGACGTGATGCTGGCGGCCTTCCTCCTGGGTAACGCGTTCAGCGAGCCAGAGAAGCGTCGCATCTTCGACTACTACGACCCGCTCACCACGGGTGACTCCTCGCTGTCCGAGTGCATTCAGTCCATCGTGGCGTGCGAGGTCGGAGAGGTGGCAGTCGCCCATCGCTACCTGAACAACAACGCGATCACCGACTTGGCGGACCGCCACAGGAACGTGCGGGACGGCATGCACATCGCGTCCTGCGGGGGGACCTGGATGGCCGTGGTCTACGGCTTCGCGGGCCTGCGCGACTACGATGGCCAGGTATCGTTCCGCCCCAGCTTGCCGCCACACTGGGAGAAGCTCCGTTTTCGGCTGCGGGTGCGCAGCACGCTGCTCGAGGTGCAGCTGGAGCCACATGCCGCGGTCTACCGGCTGCTCGAGGGCGAGACGCTGGCGCTCGTTCATCGCGACCAGCCGGTGAGCCTCGCCCGGGGCGAGGAGCTTCGCATCGCGGACGAGCAGATGGTGTGCCGCATGTGGCGCCCTTCGTCGGTGCCAGAGGGGGGCGACTGAGCACTGACCTATTCTGGTCATCTGCGGTCGCTGAACATGGGTGATGCCTCCGGGACCCACCCGACGGCTGGGGTCCGAGACCGTGACGGCCCATGATGGTGGTGATGCTGTCGTCGGTGAGGGCGACGTCGGTGACCTTCATGGCGCCCTGACATCTGGGGCACACCCATCCTGCACACCCAACCCCGCCGAAAGTCCGAAAACGACCGACAGCGAAGGAAGGCGCTGGCTGCGCACCCTGCCCCCCGCCACGCGTGGCAGCACGGCTACGCACTTTTTCACCAAGAAGTGAGCCCGGGCGCATGGTGTGGGAAGCGGATCGGCGGTATGGCTGGGCATGGGTGGTGAACGCCGAGGTGCGCAACGCGGGAGTGCCGCTTGGGCTTCATGAGGAGGTGGAGATGACAACGGTCAGGAAGATCATGATGCTAGCCCTTCAAGCCGGGCTATTCAGCTGTGCAGCCAATGACTCCGGCGAGCTCGCGCAGGACTCCAAAGCCGGAGCTGGCGTCACCGAGGCAACCGTTGCCACCGGGCCAGCCGCTGCCGTCGCTTATTCCCCCCCCACCGCAAAGCCAGTGGCGCAGCCGGCCCCGCCGGCGGACGGTGTCGGGCAACCGCCACCACAGGAGACACCTCCCCTGGACGTGTCCGCGCCGGTCGCCCCGAGCCCGGAAGAGGGCATGCCTGTGGGCATGGTACCGCCCGCCCCGGAGCCCCAGGCAGGCATGGGCGCGGGCCAGGAGATCCCGAGTCCCATGATGGAGGAGGCCGTCCCCCCCCCCGTCATGCGCGGCGAGGGAACCTGTCTGCAGGGGACGGGTGATTTTTCCGCCATGGGCCCGTACGGGGTCGCGATGTTCGATGTGGAGCTGCCCGGTGGCCTCGGCCCCTACACGATCTTCCACCCGCAGAACCTCGAAGCTGAATGCCCGCATCCAATCGTCGGCTGGGGCAATGGAACCGGCGTGACCGGCTCGTTGACCTATTCTGCCTATCACCGGCACGCGGCGAGCTGGGGCATCGTCACGATCGCCGCGCACAATTCGAATGCTGGCAGTATGCCCTTCATCGAGCGTGGCCTCGACTACCTGCTCGAGCAGAACGGAGACCCCGCGAGCCCCCTCTACGGGAAGCTCAGCGACCGCGCGGGCGTCTCGGGCCACTCGCAGGGCGGGATCGCCGCGTCGACGGCTGCGCGGCACCCCAACGTAAAAGCCGAAGTCTGCGTACAAGGTGGAGGGTTCGGAGTCGGGCCAGACGTCGCCTTCATGTGCCAGACAGGCGTCGAAGACTTTCTCCGGGGCAGTTGCACCAGCGCCTACCGGGGCGCGGCGGGCCCCTCGTTCCTGCTCGACCACCAGATGGCCGACCACATTAGCACGCCCACCTTCGGCCTCACGACGTCGGAGCCGGGGAAGCAATACGTGCGCACGTCGACCGCCTGGTTCCGCTGCTGGCTGGCCGACGACCAGGGCGCCTGCCGGCTATTCGAAGGCGGCAGCAGCGCACCGGTGTGCGGCGAGTCCGACTGGGCCACCTGCGATAGCCGCAACTTCAGGTAGAGGCCTTTTCGCTACCAGGGCTCGCGAGGCGAAAGTGCTGGTGGTGCCATCGTCGCCCACTTCGTAAATCGAGACATCAGGGTCAAGTTCGTAGCTTTCCACGCTCTTGACGATGGTTGACCCTCGGAAAGCGCTGGCGACGCCGCAAGCTCCGGTTCGTCTACGGCAGCACGTGGATAGGGCTCCGTGAGCCGCGGACGTGACTAGCAGCGCGGTTTGGTTCCGACCATGGACGACCATGGACGACCATGGAGCGCCTCCTGAGCCCCTGCAGCTATCATGGCCGGTCATGGGAGGCTTGACGATCTGAGGCAAGCGTGTCATACATAGCGTATGACGGCGACCAGGAATCCGCACGATGTGGGGGAGCGTATCAACGCTCGACTGGACGCCGAGGAGAGTGAGCTTCTAGAGCGAGCCCGGGCGCTGACAGGTAAGAGTACCAGCGCTATCATCAAGGAGGCACTTCGGTTGTACTGCGCGGACCTGCCGCGCGAATCGCCTTTAGAGATCTTTGTGAGGCACGGAGTCGTGGGCGCGATTGAAGGCCCTGAGGACCTCTCGGAGAGCTACAAGGACCGCGTGGACTTCTCGAAGAAGGCGGGCCGCACTTGATTCTGGCTGATACCGGATTCTTCGTAGCGCTGGTGATCTCGTCTGATCGCCATCACGCGGCGGCCGTGGATGCACTGGGCAGGTACTCATCAGAGGGCCTGCTGACAACCTGGCCAGTGCTCACCGAGTCCACGCACCTCATGCTGCGCGAAGGCGGGACGCAGGTCACCAAAGCGTTCGTCGACTCGGTCCGCGCGGGGGCCGCTCAGATATTCGACTTGCGAGCACGGCACTTGCAGCGAGTAGTTGATCTGATGGAGAAGTACCAACAGCTGCCAATGGACCTCGCCGACGCTTCCTTGATCATCGCGGCAGAGGAAGCCGACGACGGGCGGATCCTGTCCACGGATGCCAGGGACTTCGGGGCATATCGGTTCAAGAGGCGGAAGCCGTTCAAGAATCTCATGACGGCACCCTCTCGCTCCTGATCTCAGCAGAGGGACCCGGGGATGGATGTCAGCAACTCAGTTTCCGTGCTCAGGAGAGCGTGAGGCCGCTCCCTTCGCAGCTCACGGTAGCGACCCTGAAAGCGCGACCCCGCGCATGAAAGACAGGGCCGCGCGGCGGTGAGACGAACCGGGGATGGAGGAACCGGTTCACCCTCGGGCCGCGTGAAGCTCTTGTTAGGTCCGTCCGTCCCGCACCCCGGCGACGCGGGCTCCGACCAGGCCTCGGCCGACGGTATGCGAAATGCTTCCGTGGTCGCGAGGCATCCGACCAGGTCTGCATCGATGATGACCAGGTCAACGCCTTGCTCCTTCACAATCGACACCAGGTCTTCGCCCGGCGAAGGGCCCAGGGCCGACATCGTGGTCTCCAGCTGCTCCTCGAGCACGCGGTCCTTCTCGAAGTCAGGCACGCCCGAAAAGGGCAAGAAGTTGCACCCGACGCTGCGCGCCCGCTGTTGCACACTCGGCTGACTGAGGACAGACACGCGGTGTCCTCGCACAACCAGCGCCTGGGCAAGCGCCATCGCCGGCGGAACGGTCCCTCCGGCATCCAAACAGACGACAAGGAAATGGTGGCTCGACACGGGACTCCCCGGTGCTGGCAGTGGCACGGGGGTCTTATACAAGCTCGCCTCCATAGCACCACGGAGTGGGCCTGATAGGTCTGTACTCCAGCGTCGTTTGGCCGTACCGGCAAGCGATTGACCGCGCCCGACCGGTGGGGTTCTGGCAGCGTGTCACCATGACTCAACGAATAGCCGTGGTTACGGGCGGTGCTTCGGGCATCGGCCTGGCTGTCGCCCGTCGCTTGACCATGGCCGGTCATGCCGTCGCGCTGCTGGACCGTGACGGTCCGGGTGCCAAGCAGGCGGCCGAGGCGTTCGTAGCCGAGGGCCGTCGCGCCATCGGCTACGAAGTCGACGTGGCGGATCGGGACGCGGTTCAGGCCGCCTTCGGTGCGCTGCGCAAGGACCTGGGGCCCGTCGGCATTCTGGTCACGAGCGCGGGGATCGAGTCGTTCGACGCGTTGCTCGACATCACTCCAGAGAAGTGGGACCGGCTGATCGCCGTCAACCTCACGGGCACGTTCACCTGCGCTCAGCTTGCGGCCAAGGATATGGTCGAGGCAGGATGGGGCCGGATCGTCACCATTTCCTCGTCCAGCGCCCAGTCGGGTGCACCGCTCATGGCGCACTATGTGTCGTCGAAGGGGGGAGTGATCGGGCTGACGAGGGCGCTGGCGCGCGAGCTCGCCAGCCACAAGATCACCGTCAACACGATGCCGGGCGGGGGGGGGGGGGGGCGCAGGGGGGGGCGGGCCGACGCGGGCGCGCCAGCGCGCCACCCACCAGATCACCGTCAACACGATCCCCCCCACGATCGTCGATACCCCCATGGCCAGGAAGGCCGAGGCCAGTGGCGAGTTTCCCTATGGCAGCATCGACAACCTGGCCCAGATGGTGCCACTTGGACGCCTCGGAACCCCGGACGACATCGCAGCCACCGCCGCCTTCCTGTGTTCGGAGGAAGGCGAGTACATCACCGGGCAGGTCATCGGTGTCAATGGCGGCATGCAGATTTGAGCCCACCCACCCACGCCTGGGTCAGATAAGGGCCTGGAAAGGGCCAACCTGGGTGCGTGTACTTGGGTGCGCGTACCCGCGTTGGGCACGGCATCGCTCCCCCCCGGTGACGAACCGGGGGACCGGCCCCCGCGAGGAGCTGCGCGCGACCCGGGGGCGCGCCGGTGGGCGCGCTTCGATCTTGGCCCGTGGCCGGGATGTCCAATAGTTGGCCGCCGTGCGGGGCGTCGCCTGTGTCATCACGGTGATCGGTGGGTTGGCAACGTTTGTCGGGTCGACGCGGCGCCGCACGGGTGGTTCGCGCTCGGCCCGGAGGGCGGGCGGATGATGTGACCACAGAATGGTTCTCCGCGGGCGGGCATGCAGAACCCTCTGCGCACGATGGGAGTGATCGCCATGGGCAGGTTCGATTCAGTTGACTTCTTCTCCGACACATCGCTCGTCAACCATCCCTACGACTACTTCGAGTGGCTTCGCGAGCGCGGTCCCGTCGTGCTGCTGGATCAATACCCGGTGGCGGCCGTGGTGGGGTACGATGAAGCGCTGGCCGTCTATCGGGGCGACGAGGACTTCTCGGCGGTCAACGCCGCGACTGGGCCCTTCGACCTCCCGTTTGAGGTGGGCAGTGCGCCGGACATCACGCCTCAGATTGAGGAATATCGCAGCTCGGTTCCCTATGGTGCGCTGCTCGTCACCCAGGACCCACCTTCGCACGCCAAGTCGCGCGGCCTGCTCATGGGGATGATCACCCCCAGGCGCCTGCGGGAGAATGAGGAGTTCATGTGGACCCTGGCAGACCGCCAGATCGACGAGTTTGTCGAGCGGGGTCGCTTCGAAGCGATCGGTGACTACGCCCAGCCCTACGCAACCCTGGTGATCGCAGACCTACTTGGGGTGCCCGACAGTGACCGAGACGGATTCCGTCAGTTGCTTGGTCCCGTGCCAGGGCAACTCGACCGGAGCAAGCAGGGCGGCAACAACCCCCTTGAACAGATAGGGGTCTACTTTTTCAATTACCTCACCGATCGGCGTGCGAACCCGCAAAAGGACGTGCTGACCCAGCTGGCCCAGGCCAGGTATCCCGATGGAAGCGAGCCCTCGGTCGTCGATGTGGTCACGATCGCGGCATTTCTGTTCGGGGCGGGTCAGGACACAACCGTGCGCTTGCTGGCGGCCGCCCTGCGGTTCCTCGCCGAGGATCCCGAGCTGCAACGGAAGGTGCGCAAGGATCGCGCGCTGATTC
Source organism: Myxococcales bacterium (assembly GCA_028817905.1). GTDB lineage: Bacteria > Myxococcota_A > Polyangia > Polyangiales > JAFGIB01 > JAPPOR01. The sequence continues at coordinate 7,150 of JAPPOR010000321.1, read as the reverse complement.
CCGGGCTGGTCGAAGAGGTGCTGCGCCTGGAAGGGCCGGTCAAGAGCGACTACCGCCTCGCCCGGCGCCCTGTGACCATCGGCGGAGTAGAGGTGCCGGCTGGCACGACTGTTATGCAGTTGCTCCACGCCATCAACCGGGATCCCCGTCGCTTCGAACGCCCCAACGAGTTCATCCTCGGCCGCAAGAACGTCAAGGAGCATCTGGCTTTCGGCCGCGGGATCCACGCCTGCGTGGGCGCCCCGCTGGCGCGCGCGGAGGCCAAGGTGAGCCTCGAACGCCTGTTCGACCGCACGGAAGACATTCGCCTCGACGAGCGTAAGCACGGTCCGCCGCAGGAGCGCCGCTTCGAGTACGAGCCGAGTTTCATCATGCGCGGACTCAAGGAGCTTCACCTGGAGATCACTCCGGCCCGTTGAGCGCAGGAGCGGAGGACGGCATGGCAAAAATCACCTTCGTCGAAGCAGATGGGGCCGAACACGTGGTCGATGCTGCTCCGGGCCAGTCCGTGATGGAAAGTGCGGTAAAGAACAATGTTCCCGGTATCACGGCGGATTGCGGTGGGGTGTGCGCGTGCGGCACGTGCCGCGTGTATGTGACGGTCGCCTGGCGTGACAAGACCGGCGGGCCCTCCGAGGTGGAACAGGAAATGATCGAAGAAGTGGAAGATGGGACCACGGGAATTCGCCTATCCTGCCAGATGCAGGTCCACGAGGAGATGGACGGGCTGGTGGTGCACATGCCCGAGAGCCAACACTGATGGGCGGCTGGATTTGCATCACGCAGACTGTGATCGGAAGGCGCGAGGTACCGTGACTCATTGAACTGGGACGGTGCTCCGCCAACAGCCCGTCACCGGCGTCTCCGTACCAGGCTGGTGAGTCTCGTTTGCGCGGCGGTTCCCAGGGCACGATCGGGGCGGCCCACGGCCGCGTTGCGGTCTTTTCCTCGCCGTGTACAGTCCTTGGCTTGTGGGTGGACATGCATCGACATCGACGCCCCCAGGGCTGCCTTCCAGCTCCACGGAGTTGGAACACGAGGTATCCGGGGTGCTGGTTCGGGTCCTGGCGGATGTGGCACAGCAGTACGGCGTGTCCCCCGAAGCGCTGCTCGGAGACCGCATCACAGTCATGTGCGCGCCCCCCTTTGAGGTTCGCATCTCCCTGCTCGAGTATGCGGATCTGTTCGACCGGGCCATCCGGCTTACAGGGGAGCCGGCGTTGGGCCTGATCTGCGGCTTGAGCGCGCACGACGCCAGCTATGATCTGATGGCCCCGCTGGTGTCGCACATGTCCAGCTTGCGCCGCGCGATCCAGGAGGTCCGCCAGTTCAGCGCATTGATCCTGGCGGGTGTGCACGTCCAGTTGAGCGAACCGGCGGAATCGGCACGCCTGACATGGCGCCTACCGCGTCTCGACCGACCGTTCGACCGCACCTGTTCGGAACTGACCATGGGCGGTGTGATGCGCATGTTGCGCGCATTCGGATGTACGCCCACGGACATTCGTGCCGTCTACTTCGAGCACAGGCGACCGGCGCACGACCAGGCGTATGACCGCGCCTTCGAGGGGACCGCCCGGTTCAGCCAGGACATGACCGGGGTAGAGCTAGGCCCGGAGGTTCTCGATCGACCGAACCTGCATGGAAACCCTGCTTTGCAGGATGTGCTGCATGCGGAGGCCGAACGTACTCTGGCCCGGCTCACGCGCCCCACGCGCGTTGCCGACCGCATGCGGTCGTACCTGCGAACCCACGACGGGTGTCGACCACCCAAGATGGGTCTGGTCGCCCACGCGCTCGGCATGAGCGTGCGGTCGTTGCGCCGAAGGCTTGACGAGGAAGGGGAATCGTACCGGGGCGTGGTCCAGGAGGCGCTACGCGAGCGCGCCTGTCGGATGCTGCGGAACCCGGAGCGCACGGTTCAGGAGGTGGGCGCGGCCCTGGGCTTTGCGGACGTGACCGTCTTCCATCGAGCATTCAAACGCTGGACCGGCGCGACCCCAGCGGACTACCGCGAGAGGGCGTCCCTGCGTGATCCGCCGTGGCGTTGATGCTTCATCAGGGATTTCGGCGACCAACCGAATACTCGCTGTAGTTGCGAGCGAGGCGCCGCGAAGTGGATGAGTGATCCGGGCGGCCACCATCGGTCCGAACGGGTGGCATCTCGCAATGGCAGCGCGGCCAATGCCTTGCGCAGGGCGGTCAACGCAGCACGCAAGGCCCTGCGTCCTGGCCGCGGAAGTCCCGCTGCGCTTACGCTCTCTGCGTGGATCAGACCGATGCGGGAGTTTGGGTGGCTTTCGTGTCGTGGCTGCATGGTCATCCGTGCGTGCCCTGGTCCTCGAGCACAGCCTGAGCAATAGAACATGCAGATACACAGCCCTTTTCGTGCCCTGACGGTCACCATCACCTGTCTCGCGGCGGCGTCGGCCTGCGACTCGACGGATGGTGAGACCCCCGGCTACTACGGCCCTACCGACACACAAATGACCGCGAGCCCTGCGACGTCCGCGGCGAGGGCCACCGGCCCGGGCAACGCGATGGCGGGCGCGGGAGCCGATGACAACTCGATGCCTCCGGCCCCTGTCAACACGGGTGTCAGCGAGTCCGCACTGCACCCCAGCCCCACCGGACAGGCCGACCCGACCGCTGCAGGACCTGCTCCCCAAGTTCCGGTGGCTGCCAGCGCTGCGGTCATCGAACCGATGACCAACACGAACTCGGGCACCGACCCGAACGGGCAGCCCGCCCACGAGACCCAGGTGGGTGCTGGTACCGTCGACCCACCTGAGATCGCGACCACCGGCGGTAAGTGCGATCTAAGCGGCCGTTGGCTTGTGACCTTGCACGAGGTCTCCGATGCGCTCGGTATGCAGCAGACCGCGCACCGCTGGATGTACTATGAGCTCGTCCAACAGGGCGACGCCGTGACGGTCGCCAAGGGACTCGGTTGTGGCGACAACGCGGAGGCGGGACCGCCGTTCAACATCCTCGTCGACTTCTCCGGTGCCTGGGATGCTGTCACCGAGAAGGTTCGCTATGACGGCCGCGCAGGACGCAGTGTGAAGGTCGACGGTGGATGCGCCATCGAGTTTGAACGGGCGCTCATCGTTCGCGGCGCCACGACCGCGCACTATAGCGATCCCGCGGTGCCATTGCCCACCGTCGCGCAGCAGGCGAGCGGCGACACGCCCGGCTGGGAAGACTGGGACATGGATGGCAAACCCGGCGTCACCGGCAGAATCTCCGGCACCGTCAGCGGTGAGGTGATGGTCGCCCCGCGCGACTGGCATGAGATGTCGGGTACGGTTGGCGACCCCAGTTCGAACTTCATCCTGCAGCTCGAATGGGACCAGGAACAGAATCTGCTGGCGGCCTCCAACCCGTTCTTTGCAGCGGAAGCCGTCCGGTCCGCCGACCCGAGCTTGCACTTCGTCGAGTTCGCCCGTCTTGCCGAGGACCAGGCAGCGGTCGGCGATGACCTTGCCGTCTGCGAGGCGATCCGGGACCTGGCCCCGAACCTCACCCCGACGGCAGCCGGTCTGTAACAGTCAGAAGTCCCTGGATGCACACCATCACATTGAACCGGCGCCCATGGGTCGCCAGCCTGTGTCTGCTGCTGTGGTCGAGCACCCCGGCCATGGCCTCCCCCCTGTTTGACACCATCGGTGACCCGGCTGGCACCGGCGGAATGCAGGCAGCGACGGTTCCCGGCGGCGTGGGTGCAGCCTACTTCAACCCAGCGCTCCTAACCGACGCGGCCGCGCAGGTCTCTATCGGCTTGGTATTGCTCCGGCAGCAGATCGGCATCACCGTCGAGGGTCGCCCGGGCACCGAGTTCGCGGTCCTCGAGGGTCTGGAGAACGCGGCGCGCTCGGATTTTTCGCGCTTCGACAACTATCCGATCGCGACCAACATCCTGCAGTACGGACGCGAGCGGGGCCCGCTGCAGACCGAGTTCCGGGCCCGTCCTCGCCAGGCAGCGGGCTCGGGCGACAAGACCCAGACCTATGCCTTGCTCGGCCTGTCGGTGAAGATCCTGGAGGACAAGCTTGCGCTCGCCGTCAACGCTGCGGTGCCCACCGGGGAGTTCACGACCCTGCGTGCGTTCTTCAACGACGAGCGCGAGCAGTACTTCTCCAACAGCCTCCACCCCGAGCTGTACGGTGATCGCCTGAAGGCGCTGTCGCTCGCCTTTGGCGTGGCCTACCGCCTATGGCCCGAGCTCTCCCTGGGGATCGGGGCCACCCTTGGATTGCAGGCGAGCGTGGTCGCGCCCACGTTCGTCGCCGATACCTCGCAGCTGGACCAGATTCTGATCGATCTGAACGCGGCCGTGAACATCGCGATCGCGCCCCACTTCGGCATCCGTTTCCAACCGCTACCGCGGTTGCGCGTGACGGGCTCGTTGCACACACCGATCAAACACGCACTACGCAACGGCTTCACATTCCTCCTGGCCAACGGAACCGAGCAGGCGTCGGGCATCAGCTTCACGATGAACTACATGCCATGGCGCGCTTCGCTGGGAGCCGTTTTCGACCTTGTCGCGACGAAAACCCAGACGTTCAGCATCGCTGGCACCATGAACTACGCACACTGGTCGGGCTACGTCGATCGCCATGGCGAACAGCCGTCGCCCTCCTATGCGTGGAACAACACCTTCGCCCCGATGTTCGGCCTGCGGTACCGCGTCTCCGGCTGGTCGGCGCTGCTCGACGCCGGCTATCGGCCACGCCAGTCCCGGCCCAGACGGGTCGCGCCAACTACGTCGACAACGACCGAGCCTCGGGCCAGCTAGGCCTTCAGTACACATTCTCCCTATGGGGTCAGACCTTTGTCGTCGGCGGCCAGTTCCTTACCCACGTGCTGCTTGCCCGCCATCAATGGAAGCTCCCAACCCCGACCGAACCCAGCGGCGACAACCTCGCACCCGACCGCGTGAAAGACGAGATTCCCGACGATGCCCAGATCAGCGGCGACCCGGCTCCTGGCCGGGAAGGGCTCCAGACGAACAACCCAGGCTGGCCCGGTTTCAAGAGCGAAGGCTGGATCTTCGCCGGCTCTCTCTTTGTCTCGCTCGCGCTCTGAGGTTGAGCTCACAGTGTGCCGGCTTAGATTCTGTCGCTGTCCCGAGTGCATTTGACCCACGCCGGGCGAGAAACCGCCGCTGTGAGGCGCTTTCTCGTGGCGGGGCTCTCGAGCGCGGGCTAGCTATGAATGGGATGCGCGTTCGCTCTGTAGTGGCTTCCGGGTTGGTAGTCGGTTCGCTGATGGCGGCCTGCGGTGGTTCGCAGGAACAGGCAGGGCCGGGGTCTTCCTTGCGTGAAACACCAGGCGGGCCGGGATCCGCGGATACCGGCACGGGACGAGCTTCACAGACACAAGGGCCGTCGGCTGTAGAGGCGCCAAAGGGGGTTGAAGCTGGACTCAAGGTGCCACCCATGGACACTGGCGACCGTCAGGTGCCCGACGCGGGGCCGGGTTCTCACGACTTCGCTCAGGAGATACCTCGCGACGCGGGGGCAGGGTCTGAAGAGGCGGGGTTGCCGGAATCGCAAGGTGCCGCTGGCCCCGACGACGCCAGCCTCGACCATGTAAGGGTGCCAGGTTGCGATGAGTCGATTTGGGAGTATTGCGGCAAGGGCAAGGAATGCGACGAAGACCCAAACTGTCGGTCGTGCCCGGCTGGGCAGGTCTGCCTGCTGGCGGGGGCCGATTGCCTGCTCGACTCTCCCAAGGCAGCTCAGTGCATCGACGATCCCTGCCGCGGAGCGCCACTGGATTGCGCCTGCGGAGCTGCGGTGTGCCGCTCGCTGGAGCAGCGAGCGGGCATGGTGCTCGTTTGTGGCGTGCATGAGCAGATGGAGGCCCTAATCTGTGGCGTGAGCGTGAGCGAGTGCCTGTCTCCCGATACACCCATTCAGACCCCGGAGGGCGCCGTGCCTGTGGCCCTCTTGCAGCAGGGTGACCTCGTGTACAGTCTTGAGCCCTCCGGTATCGTGGTCGTCCCTATCGCTGTCGCGGCTGCCAGGCGCGTCTTTGCTCACCAGGTGCTCGAGCTAGCGCTGGATGACGAGGCCGTGGTTCACGTGAGCGAGTCCCATCCCCTTCTAGATGGGCGCCCGGCCGCGTCTCTGAAGGTCGGCGCTCGGGTGGCTGGGGGGCGTGTGGTGACCGCGCGGGAAGTGATCCCATACGGCGAGACGCATACGTACGACGTCTTGCCCGGGTCGTCGACCGGCGCGTACCTTGCCGGGGGCGTCTGGATGCGTTCTACCTTGGCCGTAGTTCGATGAGCGTCGTGTGGGCAGTCGTATGGGTTGGTTTCGGTGGTCGAAACGCTTTGCCGCAAGGAGCAGAAAGCAGGTCGCGCTCGAACTATGCGTCCGCACCGCTCACCCTTTCCTTCGGGTTGCGCGCCCATCGAAGCGAGTGCGCGACAGCCGGTACCTTCACAGCCACGCCGGCGAACGGAAGGTCTTCGCATCCGCGCCCATACAGGTGCACGAAGCTGCACTCCTCAATTCCTGTGACGCCGGGACGCATGCGGCAAGACAGTCCATCGCAGCCTAAGGGGATGCATGCCTGCGTGACTTTTCCCGAGCGTGCTCGTTGCGATGCTTCCACGGCGTGGACGCTCACTACCTCATTGATGCGACCGTCCGCCAGACCGCGGTGCTGATCGCGTAGCTTGTCCATCGGGGCGTTGCGCCCGCGCAGCCGCTCGAACCCGACACGGTTTTCCAGCTTTTCTTCTCCTCGGAGCTTGCAAGTGCACCTGCTGCGCGGTGCGCGGCAGGGGTGTCGAAGAACACCTGCTCTCCAGAGCGAGCTGGCGACGACCTTAGGGTGGGTCTCGCCGAGGATGCACGCACGCTCTGCCCCTGGCTGCGCCCATCATCGATTGGGGGATCCTGCTTGTGAACTTTGTTACGTCCGTTCCCAGGTCCCCCTTTCCGACGCCCGATCGCCCCTCCTACGGCCCTCAGTCGAGCCGCACATGGGTTCGCCCGTAAGGGGCCTCTCGGTTCGGCAGTCTCACGGTTCGGCGTTCCGAAGAAGAACGAAGACATTTTATGACACGCGTGCGTCACGGACCGGCTGCTCCTCACTCAAGCCCTTGGACAAGGAGGAGAGTCATATGGAC
>JAPPOR010000317.1 GCA_028817905.1 Myxococcales bacterium | reverse complement strand
CGAGACCTATCGCGTACCCACCGGGGGCGCGGGCTACTTCTGGGACGTCCTGCAACTGACCGGCACCCGCGATAACTTCGAACTGAGAACCCTCGGCACCCTCCGCAACGACCGGGCCAATCCCTATGCCGACGGTGACTATGACGCCGTCTGCACGCCCGCGCGTCCGTAGCTGGTTTTCAACGCACCATTGCGCATCGAAGCGCACATCGGGCGGATGCTACGGTTGCGCGGTCCCCCCACGATGCCGGCATGCACCCTCTGCGCACGTGGGGGCCCACAAGGGTTTGAATGAACACCAGAATCGCTATCGCCCTGATGGGCCTGCTCGCCGCCTGCGGCGCGCAAGAGGCCACCAGCACGCCAAGGACCAACGAGGAAGCTTGCCCAGGCACCCCGTGCACCGACGCGGCCCTGTCCCGCGACCGCGATGCCGGCCCGGATGGTGGAGCCCGGGACAAGCAGAGCGGCGATATCCACGCCGAGGCCCCGCGAACCGACGCTTCCGCTCGTGACAGCGAATCCGGAGATGCGGGGATGAGCGACGCTACCGCCGGCAGCGCTGACGACGACCGGACTGACCGCGACCCTGGAGCGGAAGCCGCGCCGCCGGCGCTCCAGGGCTACGGCACCGAGAGCAGCTTCGGCGGCGGCGCTGGCGCCGAAACCTGCGTCGTAACCACGACCGCGGACACCGGCCCGGGCACCCTGCGGGACTGCGTCACCAACCGTACGGGCCCCGTCGACAACCCGACTCCCCGCACGGTCACCTTTGATGTCGCCGGGACCATCACGCTGCGAAGCGACCTGCGGATCCGCCAGCCCTACCTGACGATCGACGGGCTGTCCGCACCGGCGCCCGGTATCACGGTCGCCAAGGAGGGCAACGGGGAAGAGGGAGAGACGGTCATCAATACCTGGCGCGGCATGGGGACCTGCGGTCATGACGTGCTCGTCCAAGGGCTTCGCTTCGTGGGTGTGTGGACTCGGGACACCACAGCCCACAGCCAGAACGCCGGCCTGTTGTCGGTCGACGGCGAGGATTTACCGGGTTGCCTGCACCACGTGGCCATCTGGCGCAACGTCTACGTGAATGGTCAGGACAGCGCCGGTACCGTATGGGGCAGCGTCACCGACATGACCTTCGCCTACAACCTGGTGCTCTATTGCTACCACCCCCAGTCCATCTCGCACGCGCCAGGGGGTCAAGCCGGCCAGCAACGCGAACGCCTATCCGTGCATCATAACCTCTATGCCTACTCGACCGAACGCATCCCGAACATCCGTGGAAACGTCTGGGACAGCAACATCGAGCAGAACATCATGCACCAGTGGGCGGCCCTCGGGCTCGGGAGCGGCTATGCCCTGCGATTCCGATGCCGCGGCGGCGGATGCCCCGAGCGTATCAACCTGCTGGACAATCACTTCACCTCGGCAAGCCCGGCACCCTCCGGAGCGATCGTGATCGAGGACGGGGTCGATCCCGCGCAAATCTTCTCAGCCGGCAATCGCGTACCACCGGAAGAGACCGATGACGGGACAGGTGCGGGCCCGTTCGCGCGACCCGCACATGCGGATGTGACCCGCTTTGCCCGCGACGAGCTCGCATCACGCATGTTGCCCTACGTCGGCCTGCCAAGCCGCACCGAGGAAGAGATCAGCGTCTTTGAGGAAGTCAGGACACACCTGAGCTCCGAGGACTGATCCGAGAAGGAACTGCGCGTACGAGCGCGTACGGGGTTGTCAGGGAGCGTGGCTTTCCGCGCGCTCCAGACAAACGTTTCCGGATTGTCACCCAACGGACCGAAAGCTGAGCGAAGCCGGCTGCAGACTTGCACCATGAACCAAGAAAGAACGACTATTGGGCCGCGCGGGCCCTCGATTTTTTGCATCTATCTCACCGCCAATGCGGAGTTCATCGTGGTCGACGGCCTGTGCGCGCTCGTCCGCGACCGGGCAACCGGCGGCATGCTGGACGATCACTACGCCTTACACGAGCGAGTGACGGTGACCGGCCAGGGTCGGAATGCGCGGCTATGCACCCGTACGCTCGGCAACCGCATCCATTCAGCCACGATCGAGTCGACGCGGAGCCTTTCCGCTGCCGATGGGGCCCTCACTCGCCTGGCTGACTTGCCTCCGGCGCATCCATTCGAGGCTGCATGACCCAGGCAAGCGGGCCGGGACAACTCGAGGTCGCGGTGCTCGATCTGGGCTCCAACTCTTTTCACCTCGAGCATTTCTCGTTCGACGGGGCTGGCGGTTGGAAGCAAACGCTCGACGCCAAGCAAACGCTCCAGCTGGGCCACCAGGTGTTCGCCGACGGGTACTTGGACCAGCTCTCCCAGGACAAAGCCCATGCATGCGTCGCCGAGCTGCTTCAGCTGAGCAAGCGCGGACGCCGTAGCCAGAACTTCCAGCTCGTGACCGTGGCGACCAGTGCCCTCCGAACCGCCAGCAACGGAGATGCGTTCCTGCGGGAACTCAACGCGCGTCATGGAATCAACGTCACGCTGCTTTCTACGCACCAGGAAGCACTGCTAACCTATGAGGCCGCGTCAAGCGCCTTGGGGGCCGGCAACCGGCCGGTGGCGGTGGTCGACCTGGGGGGAGGCTCGGTCGAACTCGCCCTGGGGCAGGGGAACGCTTGCGACCACGCGATCAGCCTCCCCTTGGGCGCCTTGAGGATGGCGCGGGCCGTCGGCTGTGACGGCCGACTCGACCGGCAGGGATGGGAGCGTCTTTCGCGCATCGCGGGCGACCAGCTGCAGGAACTGCCCTCGTCGCTTCGGTCCGCCCCTCCGGAGGTATTGTGCTTCGCGTCCGGCACAGCCCGCGCAGTTCGCAAGCTGGCAACCCACGACAGCGACCACCCTGGGGCGGTCGGAAGCCTGAGCGCGAAGTCTCTGCGCACCACGCTCAGTCGCTTTGTCGACCGA
>JAPPOR010000866.1 GCA_028817905.1 Myxococcales bacterium | reverse complement strand
CCCCCCCCGGCCCCCGCCCGCGACCTGGCCGACCGAGAGGCCGCACTCAAACGCGCCCGCGCCCAGATTTTCAAGATCCAACGCCGGCGACCCATGATCCGCTTGTCCACGATGCAGTTGCGAACGGTCCTGCGCATCGCGGTGCAAAATGAATTGCGGCCGGTGGCTACCGAAGCCCTGGAAGCACTCAACCGACGGCGCTCGACGCGCCCAATCGTTCGCTTCGAGGCCGCGCTGGAGGCCCTGGGCACCGCCGATGACGCAACGGTCGCCAAGACGCTCGAAAAGATCATTCACATCCGGCGCTACCGCCTGGCTGGGCGATACCACTACGCACGCGCGCTCGAGCGCGCTGGCAGGGCCGACGAGGCGGAGCCGCACTATCGCGCGATCATCGAAGCCGACAAGACCAGCACCCGCTACTACGCGATGTGGTCGGAACAGCGCCTATGGTCGATCCAGAGCCAGGCGCACCAAAGCTGTGCCCCACCCTTGCCGATGTCGGGCCCAGCGGTGAAGAATATCTCGGAGAGAGCCCTCTGCATCGGCGGTGCCGGGCGCCTGCGCGAACCGCTGCAGGAACAGGCAGCCAGCCTCGCAGCCCTTGACCCCAACACGCGCGAGGAGGTCGCTCAGCTGCTAGCGCCGCTTGTGGCCACCCACGGGAACGCCTTTCCGTGGTTCCAGCGCGCGCTCGACTTGGTTCATCTCGGCGATTTTGCGGCAGCCGCAGACGAGATCCACGAAGCCTATCTCGCCTATCGGGACTCACGTGGCAGCCCACGCTTGCGCATTGGATTGTTGTCTATCTTCACCGGCAAGGCACCGCCCAGACGTTTGCCCGGTCCGCAGACACGCCGCGCTCGTAGAAGCCTGGATATGGAGTCGCGCAAGACGCTGGCGGTAATCGCCGAACGTCTGGGGGATGCGGGCACGGCACTCCGCTTCGGTATCTGGCGGCCCAACGATCGCCCACGCGCCTACCCACTGGAAGTCCAGCGCGCTGCGGCCGAACACGGCGTCGACCCGAACCTGCTATACGCCGTAATGCGCGTGGAGAGCATCTACAACCCGCGTATCATCTCGCATGTGGGCGCCATAGGCCTAACGCAGATCATGCCCCGCACTGGCCGACTGATCGCCGATCGCCTGGGTGTCGAGAATTTCGAAGTCACCGACCTGCTCGATCCAACCACGAATCTGCGCTTTTCAGCGTGGTACCTAGCGTCTCTGATCGAGCGCTTCAATGGTCGGTTGCCACTGGCGATCGCGTCGTACAATGGTGGGCCCCACAACGTGCGCTTGTGGCTTCGCAAGCGATCGTTGAACATGCCGCTGGACGCATTTCTCGAGCACATCCCATTCTCCCAAACGCACCGCTACGTGCGTCGGGTCTTGACCCACTACGCCGCGTATCGCGCCCAACAGGGACTGCCCATGCCGCGTCTGCACATGGACCTGCCCGATACGGGCCCCGACGAAATCGCGTTCTAGCCCGGATCACTCATGACTTCGGCGTCGGATCGCGCAGGGCTTCGGCTTCACAGGGCGTTCGGCGACCGACGGGAATACTGCCGGATTTCACGGAGCTTTCGGCCAGCGCTCCGGGAGGATACACAGCAGGCGTGCCGCGTTAAGGCCTAGGATCTTGGCCCTGCGGTGGGGCGTGAGTTCCGGATAGCCGTAGCGAACGCGCAGCTCGGCCGGAATCTGAAACTCGCGGAAGGCTTTGATTAAAACCGCAGGGTCGCCCGTGAACGTGCTCTGGCTGCCCCACAGCACGTTGTCTTCGCCCACGTACACGAGCAGTTTTCCGAGCAGGTGCGCCGCTTCCATGGGGCGCTGCAGAAGCATCGCCCAGGCGCCGTCCACGCTCGCGTAAACGTTCTCTCCGGGCGCGACGCCTGCTTTGCGCAGCGAGGTGATCAGGCTGTTAACGCCGCGATCGAGGGGATAGTCGACTTGGACCTCCGGATCGTCAGGGTCGTAGGGCCCCTCGGGCCACGTGCCCACTCCTGGCCCCCAGCCCACATCGGCCCCCGGATCGTCAGGGTCGGACTGGCTCGTCTCGCCCAGCCCGAGCCCATGCTCGAAGGCTGCCTGCAGGACGACGAAGTTGGCGTCCGGGTACGCGCGGGCAACGGGGCCAACATCCCGTGGGCTGGTGTACTGGGGGTCGTGCCAGGTCTGGGGCATGCCTTTGCGCACCAGGAAGCGCGGTATCCCCAGCTCGATGCCCCGCTCGACGGCTGCGCGCCCCTCGGGATCGTCCAGCCAATACCCTTTGGGCCGTTGGGAGTCGGCGGGGAGCGGTTGGGGCCAGCCCGTATCTAATAGCCACGCGGTGACAACGCTTGTTTCGGCCCAATGACGCATCTCATCCAGCTGCCGCTCGGGCCGATCGTTGGGCATGATGGCGGGTGCAAAGAGCAGGCGTGCCTCTCCCTCCCCCATCTGGTCGTTGATGAACTGCACGTTGCCCCACAGATCCGGGTTGCTGATCAGCGTGTCTGGTGCGGCAAACTCTCCACGGTCGACCAGCGAGTGGGCAAGGCCAGCATTGATCGCCAGTGCCGTCTCACCGCCCAGCACGAATTCCCGCAAGAAAACCCGGTCCACACACATAGAAGGGCATCCCCCCCAGGACAGCCATGGCAGGTCGTAGGGTTCCAGAACGGGCGCGTGCGGGTCCCAACCCCCGAGGGTCGCACCGAACGGGGGCAGAAACAGGACGTGCATGTCGATGATCAGCTCGTTCCCCGGCTCCGCGTAGTCGTCGGGCAGTTGGACACGCTGGCCACACACGTCGAGTACGTGCCTCGGATCCGATGGGGGAGGCCTGGCCGCCCCAGCATCGAGCTCCCCCCGCCCTGCGTCGGGGGCCATCCCCGACCGCCCCGGCTCCGACGAGGTGCCGCGGCTGGAAACGGGTGCCCCGTC
>JAPPOR010000584.1 GCA_028817905.1 Myxococcales bacterium | reverse complement strand
CTCCTGAAGGCCGCTGTCGTCCCGTGACAGGGCGGCCGTCGCCCCGGCGTGCGGGGGAGAGGAAGAAGGTCGGAGCGTTCGGAGTTTCTCGATCCACTCGTGGATCGTTAGGACCCACTCGGGTCGGAGCTGACCGGGGTTGGCGGCGCTTGCGGCATCGAGGGTTCGAATGGCCTGAAGGCGCATCATTTCGCGGCGTGGGCCGGAGACGATGCGCTTGTCGACCAGATTCGCTTGGGCGAGACCCACCATGTAGAGGCTGAGGGCGCCGGGGCACAGCTGCTGCCGGTCGTTGGCGACTGCCAGCATTTGCGCATATTGGTATTTGCCTAGAAACTGGGCCGCGAGCTCGAACAGGGCGGAGCAGCGGGGATCTGGCTGCTCGGCAGCGCTGCGCGTAGGCCACAGGGCGCTGGTGAGCACCAGGAGTGTCAACGCGGCTCTTGTTCGAATGCTTGTCATTGCGGTCAGAGTCAGGGGGTAGGCCGTGCTACTTGGTGGAGGGTGTTCGGTATTGGGCGGCAACAGCGTGGTGGAACATGGACATGCCGCCATAAGTCGTGAACGCGTGACCGAGGGCGCCCTCCTGAAGGTTGAGGCGAAAGGATGATCCCTGTTGGGCGCAGACCGACGACGGTGGCTGGGTGCCCGCGGTGGGAACGCTCTTTTGGTCGGTGACATCTTCAGGCATGGGTGTTGGTCCGCTGCAATCGTTATTGAAGAAAATTCAAATACTTGGCCGAAGGACGATGGTGTCCCCTACCCCGCTTGTCGGGTCGGGTCAGCGAATCGCAGTGATGACGGCGGCCACGAGCACTGTCAGCGTCGCGAAGCCGGCACTGGTCCACACGGCTCGGCTGGTCCAGCGTCTGCCATGGGAAGCCTCGTTCAGTAGTTGGTTGGTGGCCTGCTCGAGGCGCTCGACCACCGAGTTGGTTACTGATTGGGCGGCCAGAGTACGGTCCTCGATTGCTGCTTTTCGGGCGCGCTGGTGGATTTCCTCGGCGCGGGCGGTGGTGGCGGCGTGGAGAGCTTCGATGGACTCGGCCTGGGCTTCCATGAGCGAGCGCTGGGCGAGCTGCAGCATTTCGTACTGCACCGCTGCGACCAGGAGCAGTTCGTCGCCGGACGGGACCGCCAGGTCGTGTTCGGCCAGCACCCGACGCTTGAGTTCACGGGCAAAGCTGTCGGCCTCTTCGCTGCTCATGCAAAGCATCCGCTTTCAGCGAGGGGTGCATAGATTTCGTCGCGCGCGATTCGCAGTCGCCGATGATCCAAGGAGCGCACTCGCAACCGGCCGTCTGGCTCGCTTTCAGCCTCAGCGGGTTGCGAGGAAGCGACAGGTGTTGCGCTGAGGACCTCAGCAAACGTCAGTTGGTCGCTTTGGAGCCTTTCGACCAGGCGGGCGGTTCTTCGGTCCCATTCCGGCAACTCGATGACGGCCGAAATCCGGCGCCGGTTGTCGTGGTAGACCTGCATTTCGTCGAAGCGCCTGCCTCGCACGGTGAGGTCCCCGTCGAACGGGTTGAGCCAAACGACAAAGCGGGCCGTCGGGAAATTCTTAAACATGTCGGCCAGGCACTGCAGGCAATCTACCTGGCTGCTACCGCCAGAGATGACGGCGTGTATGACGAGTTCGCGGCCGTGGGACTCGATGTGCTCCGGAACTTCGGTGCCGAGCAGCCAGTTGACGAAATGGTCGAAGTTACTCGCCCCGGTGTCGACGACGACGTCGCGCTCCAGGGGCGTATCTTCGATGATGTTCATGACCTCGTCGTGCAGTTCTTCGTGTACTTGTTTGCGGCCGCGCCGATTGAGCTCGCTGACGTCCACGTAGTGCACGCCTAGGGCGCGAAATCCCGAGAATAGGGGTGTGGACGGATCGGTGTCGACGCAGCGGGGGACCGTATGATGATCGGCCAAATATTGTGCCAGCTTGATTGCGACAAACGTCTTGCCGACACCACCCTTATTCATCAAGACCACGTGTACTTTGTTGGCCATCCAGGTCTCTCCTTTCTCAAGAGAAGGCGGGGCTGCCAGCGCAAAGGCGCACGAGCAGTCCTAGCCGTCGTCGTCTTTCTGCTTTCCGACGAGGCTGTCCAAGTCGGTGCCGTCGGAAGAGCGAAAGGTTTTGGGTCGCTTGGGCGCTGCCGCCAGGCGCTCGTCGCTCTGCTGCGGCTCGGTCCCTTTCTTTTCGATCGCTTGGTTTTCCCTCGCCAGCATCGCCGCCCTTCCCTGCTTGCCTCCTTCGATGCCGAACTCCCTGCAGAGCTCGAGGAAACGGTTGTATTTCCAGGCAAAGTCTTCGTGTTCGTGGAGCTCGGCGTGGATGGTCCTGAGCGACCATGCATCCTCCCGGATTGCGTTCTCGATCTGGGGCACGAGCGCGCGGAAGGTGGCTCGGCTGGAGCGACCGCGGACGCTTGAGACCCCGCGCTGATGTCGCTCTCTGAGTCGGCGGGCGAGTGCCATTTTGTCGTCGTCGTCCAAGTCTCCAGGCTTCGATTTGTCGTCCATCTGACCTCCCTTCGTGGTGGGCATGCATTCCGTTTGCCTGCCTTATGTACAGCTATGGGGAGAGGCCCGACCAGCCGACGGCCTGAGTTCGTCGGCTGCAAGTGGGGTCGATGGGAGTTTGCTAACGCAGAAGCCGGGTACCTGCAAGTCAAAAAGAGTGTAAAAAGGGTGCACACAATGTGGATTCGGAAAAAAATGAGGTCACAAAGGGTGCAAAGAGCATTTTTTTGGTGGCAAGCTCCTCCTGGTTGGACTACACAGCTGTCAGACGGCTTATGCACTCTTTCTACACGGCACTAGACACGGAATATGTCTGCCCGTCTGCAACGGGCGAGACGTGGGAACTGGGCCCAGTTCCCGGCTCGCCCTTATTCGCGCCCCGGGCGCTCAACGGGATGGGCTTATTCGCCCCTGCCGGGGCTCAACGCGGAATGAACGGCGGGACAGGGGGTCGACGGTGAGCAACGCGGCGACCCAGCAGACGCGTCTGCACCGCCTGAAGACCTCGGTGAACGACGAGGAGAAGGCGGCGATCGAAGCGTGTGCGCTTCAGGTCGGGATGAGCGTATCGGCCTATCTGCGCGTCGTCGGTCTCGGATACAGCCCCCCGGCGCGCATCGACCGAGTGCAGGTCGCCGAGCTCGCCAAGGTCAACGCTGACCTGGGCAGGCTGGGCGGGCTGCTCAAAGCGTGGCTGGTGCAACATCCCGACATCCGCCAGCCGATGGGCGACATGCGGCCCGCGGTACGTCGTGCCCTGCATGCCATCGAGCTGACGCAGGTGGACATCCGACAGGGCATGGAGCGCGTGGTCGCGACGCTCGGGAGGGCGGCATGATCTCGAAGGAGGTCAAGTTCGTCTCTGCTGGGCCGGGCTGCTACGGGCGGCTTGTGCAGTACCTGCTGGACCCCCAAGCCAAGGAACATCGCGTCGGAAAAGTCCGGCTGACGAACTTTCACAGCCTGGACGTCTGGAGCGCGATACCTGAGGCGCACAACGTGCAGCAGGCCAACACCAGGGTGAAGAATCCCACCTATCACCTCGTGTTCGCGTTCCACCCCGGCGAGCACGTGGAGCCCGGCGTGCTGCAAGCGATCGAGCAACGCCTCGTAGATGCCCTGGGCTTTCAGGAGCACCAGCGCATCAGCGTAGTTCACCATGACCGGGAGTACCTCCACGTGCACGTGGCGATCAGCAGGGTTCACCCCGTCACGTTCAAGGCGCACAGTCCGAGCTGGTCGTACCTGACGCGCGACCGCGTCTGCGCCGAGCTCGAGTGCGAGTTCGGCCTGCGCCCTACCCGGCACCGAATCGATGGCAAGCAGGCCGAGCTCGCTGCCAACAAGGCGCTCGCGCAATGGATCGGCCAGACCTGTGGCACGGAGTTGGAACGCGCAACGGGCTGGGATGAGCTGACGGCTGTCGCGCAGTCCCACGGGATTTCAGTCTGTCGGAGCGCGCGCGGGCTCGTGTTCATCGATGAAGAAGGGGCCCGGGCGTCGGCCGGGGCTGTCAGTACTCGTCTCAGAAAGAAGGCGCTGGAGCGGCGGATGGGGCCGATGGACCAGGTCCGGAGCGGGCAAGGCCTCCCCTGGGCTCCGGCACCGCTGCGGGATGACAACCCCGACCGCTTGCCGCCGGGGGCCGAGTCGATGGAGCGTTTGAGCGGGCGTGAGAGTCTTGTCACGTGGGTGCGTCGGAGCTGCTCCCGCCAGCTGCGAGGCGCCGTCGCATGGCAGCAGCTGCACGACGTTGCGAGGGAACACGGGCTCGTACTTGTGCGACGCGCCAATGGGCTATCGATCGTTGCGGCCGATCGCGGCATCGCTGTGAAGGCGAGCTCGGTGTCGCGCGACCTGTCGCTCGCGGCGCTCCAGGATCGACTGGGCGCGTATCGTGACGACCGTCAGGCGGTTGAGAGGTCGGAGCGGCAGCTCCGGCGCGTTGCTGAGAGCGTCCCCGAGGGCCGATCGGATACCGCCCGCCTCAGCGACCGGGAGCAACTCGCTGCCTGGGTACAGAAGACCTGCGCGGGTCAACTGCGCGAGGCACGAAACTGGCCTCAGTTGCATCAGGCGGCTCGGGCGCACGGTCTTGCCGTGGTTCGTCGCGGAAACGGCCTATCCATCGTTGTCGTTGGCAGCGACGATCGCGTGAAAGCCAGCGCGATCTCCAGGGACCTGTCCCTGAAGTCCTTGGAGGCACGGCTGGGTCCGTATCAGCCCGGCGAAACACCGCACGGCCAGTCCTATCAGCGTCAGCCGATGGCCAGGCCGGACGCGGACGCGCTCTATCAACGCTATCTCGAAGATCGCCGTGGTAAGGTGCGAAGTCGCTTCGACGCGCTCCAAGCGTTGCGGCACAAACGCAAGCGCGATCTGGAGTGGCTGCGTCGGGGCGCTCAGTTGCGGTGGACGACCGCCCGGGTGCTGTCGACGGGTCCGGTGACACGCATGGTGTGGCGCGCAGATGCGCGACGGCGCAACGCGCGCGCGTTTCGTCAATTCATAAAGCGCGGGCGGTCCGCGCGACGGCGCATTGAACGAGCGCATGCGCCGCGTGGGTGGGTCCCTTGGCTTCAGTCTCAGGCAATGCAGGGCGACGCCGCGGCGCTTGCCGCGTTGCGTGCCCGGGCCGGGGGTCGGAGTCGGCCAGTCGGACAAGCCATTTGGGGCTTTGCCAGCTTTATTGTGGCAGTGAAGCGCATCGACAGCGTCACCCCGACAGGCACCTTGCTGTATTCCGTCGAGGGCCACCGCGTAGAGGACGATGGGCGGGTGTTGCGTGTGCGGAGACTCGAGACCGACCGGGCAGCCGTCGCCGTGCTGCGCCTGGCACAAGAGCGCTTCGGGCGACGTCTGGTTCTCAGCGGTGGAGAGGCGTTTCGCGCTCGCCTGATTCGCGTAGCGAAGAGCGAGCGCATGGATGTGACGTTCGAGGATCCCCAACCCGATTCACACACGGAAGGCTTCAAGCACAATGCCAAACCCACTCGACAGCGCGATCGAAGGCCTGGCGCAGGACCCGGGCGTACCGAGCGAACTGGAGCAGGTTCCGACGATCGATCCAGCTTCCATTTCGAGCCTGACCTTGCGGGCGCGCATCAAGCGCAGCGCCCAGGTCCCAGAGACCATCTGCGCGACCTGTCCACTGTCCGTCTGGATGGAGACCGAGTCCGACGTGACGAGCTATTGCCGCTTGATGCACCGCGACACATACACTGGGCGCCCAGCGACGAGGCTCGTCCGCTGCGATGGGCCGTCGATGGCCAAGAACATCGGTTGATTCAACATTCCCTCGCTGTCCCTGTTCGCCCCGTCGCGCCTGCCATCCTCCCCCCCCATCCGGCAGGCGCAGCCATGGCTGCCGCCAAGCGTCTCGCTGAGCGCTTGGCGGCAGCCGACGGGCGCGGCGTGGGCGGGACTACGAAGGCACGAGCAGACGCCGAGCGCGGAAACCGTGCAGAGAGGCAACGACCATGACGCGCGCCCTCGACACAACGTTCGGCCCGGACGTGTTCGGGCGGACAAAGCGAGTCTCCGTGCTTGCGGCGATCGGGATGATTCTGATCGCTTTGCTGGCGGGGCTCGTGGTGGCGACCCAGTCCTTGGCCGCGACCTTCGAGCATCAGGCGGTGCTAGGGGCGAGGCTCCACGGGGTGTACCCCCCGTGGGCCATCGTCGAATGGGCATCGCGCTGGCGAGACGCCTACCCATCTGAGTTCAGCGTGGCGGTCAAGCGGGGCGCTCTGGCAAGCGGCGCGCTGCTGTTACTGGCTCTGGTGGCAGTCTTGCGTCGCGGCAAATCCTACCTTCACGGCTCCGCGCACTGGGCCAGCGAACGGGATATCCGCCGGGTTGGCCTGCTTGCTCGCAGGTGGTGGCGAAGGTCCCAGGAAGCGCGCCCCGGGGTCATCGTGGGGCTTTGGAAGGACGCCAGGGGGCGCCTTCGGTACCTGATCGATCGCGGGGTTGGACACGTTCTCGGCGTTGCTCCTACGCGAACTGGCAAGGGGGTCGGGTTCGTTGTGCCGACGCTCTTGTTCTGGCTCAAGAGCGTGTTCGTTTATGACATGAAAGGGGAACTGTATTCGCTGACGGCGGGGTGGCGTCACAAACACGCTGGCAATCGCGTGGTCAGGTTCGAACCCGGTGCGCCCACCGGAACAGCACGGTGGAATCCGCTTGCCGAGGTTCGCCTCGGGACAGACCGCGAGGTGCGCGACGCGGCCAGCAAAGCCTTCATGTTGATCGACCCCGATGGCAAGGGAATTTTCGGGGACCACTGGCGGTCCACGTCCTACGCGCTCGGTGCTGGGATTGTGCTTCACTCCCTCTACAAGGAGGCGTCCCAGGGCTCGCAGGGCACGCTAACCCGCATGGACGCCTTGCTGGCGGACCCTGAGCGGCCGGTCGACGTGCTCCTCGAGGAGATGGTCAACTACCCCCATCTGGGCGACGAGCCTCACCCGTTCATCCGGAAGGCCGCCCAGGACCAGCGGAACCGCGACCCGCGCGAAGCTGCGAGCGTCGTATCCACCCTGCAGACGGCGCTCAACCTGTACCGCGACCCGATCATCGCGAACAGCACCAGCGAGTCGGACTTCAGCGTTCGCGATCTCATGCACCACGACAAGCCCATGAGTTTGTACCTGGTCGTCCGCCCCGCGGACGCGGACCGCTTGCGGCCTCTGGTACGGCTACTCGTGTCGACGATGATCGTGCAGTTGGCCGATGAGCTCGAGTTTGAAGAGGGGCGCCCCAAAGCTACCTACAAACATCCCCTGCTCGCGATGCTGGATGAGTTCGCGAGCCTCAAGAAGTTGTCGATGGTGGAGCACGCACTGTCCTATGTGGCGGGCTTTGGCATTCGCTTCTATCTGCTGGTGCAGGATCGGACGCAGCTTACCTCGCCATTGGCGTACGGGGAGCACGAGTCGATCACGAGCAACTGCGACACCCAGTTCTTCCTGCCGCCAGGGCGCATCGAAACGGCTGAGTACATCTCGCGATTGCTGGGGGACACAACCCAGCCGCACAAGCAGCTGTCGGTCTCGGGGACCGGCTGGTTTCCCAAGAAGAACTATTCCTACCAGCTGGTCAAGCGGGCGCTGCTGACACCAGGGGAGATCCTGTCCATGCCGGGGGCACAGCATGACCGGTGGGGTCGGGTCGTGCGCGGCGGATCGCTGATCCTGAAGGCCAAGGGCTGCGCACCGATTCGCAGCCCGCAGCAGCCATTGTACTTCCACGACCCCGTGTTTTCGAAGCGTGCGGCGGTCCCACCCCCGAAGGAGCCGATTGCCGCATGATTCGATGCGCCGAATACCTCCTCATCGGGCTTGCACTGCTGCTGGGGACGCTGTTTTGCCTGGCGGAGTTGGACCGCTTCGCCTGCAACGTGAGCCCAAGCGTTCCGCGGGGCTGCTACTGGGTCGAGCCGGGAGGCTCTCTCCAGGCGGGTCAGATCGCCATGGCCTGTCCGCCCGAACGAGAGTCTGCGGTTGCGCTCCGTAGGGGCTACCTGGGCCCCGGGCGATGTCCCGGTGGGACCAAGCGCGTGCTCAAAGTGGTCGCTGCGGTTGGCGGTGACCAGGTGGAGTTCGCCCGCGGTGGTGTCACCATCAACGGCGACACGTGGCCGTGCAGTCAGCCCTGGAAGCACGATTCCGTTGGGCGGCCCATGACCGGGGTGGCGTCGTCTACTCGTGCGCTTGGGCATGACGAGGTCGTGCTCCTTTCGCGGGCAGCGTACTGCCAGGGGTTTGACGCTCGCTACTGGGGAGCGGTCGCGCGGGCCAGCGTGATCGGTCCCGCCGAGCCGCTTTGGATTTGGGAGTGAGAGGAGCTGCCATGTCACCACAGGACGACCGCGCCGTGAAACGTCAGGTAACCATCGAGGAGATTCTGCTGGCGAAAGAGCGGGACATGCTTATTCCGGGCTTTGCCCCGCCCTTCTCTCCTGAGGAGGCGGATGCGGCGGGCGCCTTCGAGGATGATGCGCTCGCGGACCCTGACGAGGCGGGTCGGAGGCGCACCGATAGCGCGGATGGGGAGGAAGCGCTGTGACCGCTGCCGTCGCACAACCCGATGGCACGCCCTACCCCGTCCTGGTAGCGGATGCAGTCTTGCGGGCGATGCACCTAGACGCCGCCCCGTGGACGCAGGCCTGGCGCGGGCAAGCCCTGCCTTTCAATCCAGAAACGGGGCGCTCCCACAAGGGCAGCAACAAGCTCTTCTTGATGTGCCAGGGGTTCGCGGAGGCCGGGTGGGTGAGTCTTGCGCAGGGACAGCGGATGGGCGCGATCCTTCGGCCAGGCGAAGCGGGCACGTCGGTCGTGCAGTGGCAGACCACTGAGCAAAAGATAAAGCGCAATTGGCTCGGCCGGCAGGTGCTCGACGAACAGGGCAAACCGGTCAAAGAGACCGTCAAGCTACAGCAGCCGCGACAGCGTTTCTTGACGCTCTACAACGTGGAGCAGTTCGATGGGTTGGAGCGGACCGCGCCTGCGGAGCCATCGTGGGATAGAGTACTGCGCTGTGACGCGTTGCTGCGCGAATCTGGCGCAGTCTCCGAAGAGCGAAGGGACGCACAGCGAGCTCACTACTACCTGGAGTCGGACACACTCGTTCTGCCGCCCAGGGGCGCCTTTGGCCAACCCGACCAGTACTACGCGGTCGTATTGCGCGGGCTTGCCGCGTGGACATCGAACTCGGAGCGCCTCGGGCGGGACGCGGGGCACTCTCCCGGGACTGTGGGGTACTTTCGCGAGACGCTTCGAACGGAAATCGCGGCGGCCACGATGGGTCACACGTTTGGCGTCCGGCTGACGAAGGAGGAGCACCACCCGCACACCAGGCATTGGGAGAAGCTGATTCGTCGCGACCCGCGCGAACTATTTCGTGCCGCTGCGGACGCTGAGCGGATCGTGGACTACGTGTTGGCTCTCGAGCGGGGCCACGAACGCGAAAGCCAGCAGCCGTCCAGCAGCCCAGTCGCCAAGGCCCTCGGGACGGCCGTAGGGGCGGTGGGGCGACTGGCAGGAGCACCGCGCAGCGCCCCGACGCCCGCCGCAGAAGAACGCGGGCCGGTGCAGGACGTGCAACCGGACTTCGCTGAACCGGCGAAGCAACAGCATGTGGCGCGTGCGCCTCAGCCTGCCCCGGAGCGCTTCGTAGCCGGGCCGGCGAGTGCGCCGGCTCATGACAGCGGGGCTCCTGACGCCCCGGAGATGCTGAGGCTGGCCAAGCAGCTGGTGCAGGCTCATGGAGAGCTAGAGGCGCTTGAGGAGAGTCGGCCGCGTGAACCCTCTGACGAAGATGAGGAGGGCATGCACAGGTACGAGGAGTACTGGGAGCAGCGCTCGCATGCGGAGAAGGTGGTCGGCTCTCTCATGGACCGTTGGAAGCAAGAGTACGGCAGACGTGATCCGGCGAGCGAACTCGACAAGTGGGAGCAGACCAAGTGCCAACAAGCCCGAAGCGACGCGCTCAAGGCGGAACTTGGGGGTCGCAGACAAGCACGAACCAAGGGAGGGCCCGACATGCCAGCAGTCGACGCGCAAGGATCCGACAGAGACGGCGGCGGTGCAAACAGGACGGGCGCAAAGGGCGGCGGCGCAGGACCTGGTGCAGCTGCCAAGCGGGGCGGGAAAGAGAAGGCTTCAAGGGGCGGCGGTTCCCGGCGGCGCTGGGATAGCTCGGGGAGGCCGAAACTCGCGGTGCCCTACAAACCCGAAAGCGAGCGGAAGGCGGCTTACGACCTTGGCGCTCGATGGGACAAGGCGGTCCGGGTTTGGTTTGTTCCAGACGGGGTGGACCCAAACCCTCTGTTGGAACGGTGGTCGCCCGATCGGGCGGACGTCAGCCCACCGGAACAAGGGGACCCGCAGGCGGAGTTCACAGCGCATCTGCTTAGCCTCGGGTTCATTGTCGACAGGGGCCATCCGATCATGGATGGCCAGAAGCACTACTGCAGGGTGGAGGGGGACAGAGGCTCAAAGAAGTCCGGCATGTACTTCGTGCACACCAACAATGTGCCGGCTGGCTACGCGAAAAACCACCGCACCAAGCAGAGCGGCAGGTGGGTGGCCACCGGGTACGTCCTGGATGCTGAGGACCGAGCGCGGTTGCAGGCGGTTGCGCGCGCGAGGGCGGCGCAGAACGAGGAAGCCCGGCAAACGCAGCTCGAAGAAGTGGCTACGAAGGTAGCGAAGCGCCTTGCCGGGCTGTCGGTTCCGAGTGAGCCGACGCCGTACCTGCAGGCCAAGGGCCTGCAGCCAAGCCCCCAGCTTCGGGTGGATGCCAAGGGGGTCACACACGTAGCGGCGATCGATTCCCGTGGCAAGGTCTGGAATGCCCAGAGAATCTTCCCGGACGGGCGGAAGCGCTTCGAAAAGGGCGCGCGGATCCAGGGGTGCTTCCACGTGATCGGCGGCCTGAAGCAGCTAGCAACCGCCCAGGTGATCGCGGTTGCAGAGGGCTACTCGACCGGTGCCACCATCGCGATGGTCTCCGGTCGGCCGGTGGTGGTTGCGTTTGACAGCGAAAACCTTGCATTGGCCGCCAAAGCGGTCGTTGAGCGATTCCCAGACAAACCGGTCGCCATCTTCGCAGACGACGATCGCCACAACGCAGCCAATCCCCAGATTGGCTACAACACCGGAGTGCGGGCTGCTGAGGACGCAGCCAAAGTGGTGCGGGGTGAGGTGGTTGTCCCGAAGTTTGCGCCCGGGGAGCAGGATCCGCCCTCGCGCGAGATGAAGGATTTCAACGATCTGGCGACAAAGAGCGCGGCTGGGTGGGAGGGCACCCGCAAGCAGGTCTTTGCTGGCCTGCGCCGTGCCCTCGACAGGCAGCGCGCGTCTGAGCGAGCCAGGCCAGCAGGAGGAGCGCTTGGCGGCCAGCGCCGTGCGGCTGGCGCGGCGGAGGTCTCACGATGAGACTCCCGGGCGCACAGGCACCTGACTTCCAGACGGCGCTGAAGATGTGCGGTCTGCAAGCGGAACGACCGATCATGGACGGGGAACCGCACCGTGTTCCGGTGCAAGGAGATGCTGAGGGTGAGCGCTCTGGCGTCTACCTCGTGTATCTCACGGGGAGGATCGCCGCCGGGCGCATCATCAACGAACGGACCGGGAGAAACGTTCGGTGGCAAAAAGACCCGACGCTTCTTACTCAGGACGAGCAGAAGCAGCGGGGTGAGCAGCTCGCGCTCCAGGCCCACAAGACCGCGGCGCAGGTAGAGCGGCAGCAGCGCTTGGCGGCAGAGCGGGTGGTTGGTCAGCTGCAGGTACTCAGGCCGATGGAGTTCGCGTCTAAGTATGTCGCAGCCAGGGGCCTGCAGGTGCATGAGGGCGCCTTCACCGACGGCGTGTCCGGGACGACCTATCTGCCGTTGTTCGATCCCAAGGGCAAGCAGTGGTCCATGTTGTACATCTCGGATTCCGGCAGCCAGCACCTCGCGCCCGGAAGCCGCACGTCTGGGATGTTTCACGTGGTGGGTGGGTTCGATTCGCTCAAGGAAGCGGATGCGATCGTCATTGCTCGCGAGTATGCCGATGCGGCGACGAGCGCCGAACTGCTTGAGCAACCGACCGTGATGGCGGCATACGCCGACAACTTCATGCCCGTCGCAGAGGGGCTTCGTAGACAGTTTCCGGACAAGCCGGTGTTGATGGTTGGCGAACGCGACCACGCTCGGGAAGCCGGCGCTCGGAGCGCGGTGAGGGAAGCTGCCGAGGCCGTTCGTGGACAGGCCGTATTTCCCCGTTTTCCTGCCGGGACGGATGGGTGGGACTTCAACGAACTGGCGCGACGCAGTTCGGTAGGCAGGGCCGCTGCCAAGTCGCAGTTGGCAGCAGCCTACGCGGAGGTCAGGGAAAAGGCGCGCCAGGCAAGTCGGCCACAACCGCGAGCTCGCGCAAGCCGGTACGGAGCAGGGTCGCGCAAGGCCGCGGTCGCGCTAGAGGCGGATGATGGTCACGGCGGAGCCGGAACCAGGTCGGAGGGTCCTGTTGGGCCTGCCCAGTTCGTCGCGTCGCTCTTAGCGGGCGCGTCGGAACCGGGACAAGGTCGTGATGAGGCCGGGGCGAGAGGTGTCAAGCCAGGCACTGACCATCACAGCGTGCAGCGCAGCTACAGTCGCTAGAAGTGAGCCAAGGAGGGGAAAAGGCCATGGAACCACAACGAGCGAAGCCCTGTGCAGTAACCTCGCTGTCCCTTGCGACGAAGGTGGCGATCGTTGCGCTCTCCTTCCTCTGCGTGGGCTGCGAGCGGGAGGAACTGAAGTTTGTTCCCCCGACGGGGGGCATGGGAGGCGTCAATGAAGCTACCGGCGGCCTCGAAGACGGTGGAGGTGGACAGGCCGGCGGGAAGCGGGCGGACCGAGCGTCAATGGGCGGCGGGGCCTCAAGTGACCACATCACCGACACCCGGCCCCCAAGCGCGAGCGCATCTGCCATGCGTGCTGCTGGCCCGGGCCCGGAGCGGCGGGGTTCGGAAGGTCGCAATGGCCGGTCTAATGGCACGATGGAAGGTACAGCGGGCAGTGGCGCAGCGGGCAGCGGTGCAGCGCACGGCTCGGGGGGCGCGATGTCCACGGTTGACCCGGGTGGGGGCGCCTCGAGTTCGGATGCAGAGGGGGTGCCAGGTTCGGAGGCGGAAGAGCATAGGTCCGTGGGCTCGAGGCAAGACCGTGACTCGAGTGATCCTCGCCAGGACGAGGGGCACGAGGACAAGGGCTCAGTAGATGGTCGCGCCCGTCGACCTGGGGACGGGGTAGCGCAGCCGGGGTGTCAGGCCGAGGAACTGTGCGGCAACGATCTCGATGACGACTGTGACGGCACGGTTGACGAATCGGCACTACTGGGGCAGCCCTGCAGGATCACCTGTCCGGATCGCAGCGAAGCCCCCGGGTTCTACATGTGCGATCACGATGAGCAGCACGTCGCATGCAAGCCAGAGCGGCCGAGCGACTGCGTCGAAATGGTGCCCAGTGTGCTCCGGCAATGCGGCAATGGCGTCAAAGAAGCAGGCGAGAGTTGCGACTACATGGCTCCCAACCTCGAGGCGCCCCATGTTGAGCAGCTCGGCGTGACCTGCAGTCGCGACTGCACGCCGATACGTTTTCCCCGCTGCGTATTCGGGTTCTATCGTCCGCGCGAACCCGTGTGCCAAGGGAGCAATCCGGTGGTGTGCCATTCGGAGCTTCTGGACGTCCGACCTGAGGTTTGCCCGCGGCTGACGCGTTGCGTCACGCAGGCAGGGGCATGTTTGCCGTTCTTGAGCGCCACGCAGCCGCGCTGTCCCACGGCCCCACAGGAGCCACCGCTCTACTGTGGCAACGGCAGGCTCGACGAGGGGGAGGAATGTGAACCTCGCCACATAGCGAAGCCCGACGTCGACTGCGCGTGGAACTGTCGAGAGGTTCCTATTGGCGAGGAAATCGGTGCTCCAGATTACCGTCCCGCGCTCCGGATGACAGAAGTTCCGGGCGAAACGGGCGTGCCTGGGCAGCCCGACCAGGGCAGCACGAACTGTCTGGTGTCGTGTGCCGACGCCAGCGAGTGCCCAGCTTCGATACCTGAATGTTACATGGGGGTCTGCGTAGCCCCCGTTTGAAACAACCGCGCCGGTCGCGCGTCGGCATGCTATCTGATGAATGTGAAAGGCGAATCATGATGAAAATCAGTGAGATGCGACGATGGCAGTGGGGGCTGCTGTGCTGTTTCGTGCTGGGCTGCGGCAAGGCCAGGACCTACCCAGAGCTCGAGCAGCTCATCTCCGATAGAGCAGCGGCCGAGGCCACTGACGCCGGCGCGGATGCATCGATGGCTACTTATCCGGCTACTGTGGATGGCTGCGATCCGGACATGCTCGGACTGCCTTGTGCCAAAGGACTTGGTGCCTGTGCCCGTAGTGGAGAGACCGTCTGCGAGGACGGAGAGGTCGTTTGTCCCGCTGAGCCTGGCGCAGCGCGGAAGGAGCTTTGCGCCTCCGAGAGTGACGAGGACTGTGACGGCGAGGTGGACGAAGCGCCCGAAGGGATGTGCTGCGTACACAACGAGTGCGGTGAGGGTGAGGTTTGCGAGCGATTGCCGCCTGAGGTCGACGCGGCCAAACCAGGCGAGTGCGTGGCCCTTGGCGGTGAGGCGGGGGGGGCATGTGACGCTGAGCTGCAGACCGACAACAACAACTGCGGGACCTGTGGCAACGCATGTGGGGCTGGCGAGAGTTGCTTTGAGGGGGCTTGCGTGCAGGACCCCGCCCCACCCTGCGGTGGCGCCGACTTCAACAGTGATCGGGACAACTGCGGGCTCTGCGGGCTCGTTTGCGAAGAGGGCGAGGTTTGTGAGGATAGAAGATGCGTGGTCGAATGCGACGCCGAGCTCGATACGGATCCGGCCAACTGTGGGGTTTGCGGGAGGGAATGCGATATGGGTTTGGAGTGCATCGCGGGCGAGTGCACAGCGCCCGAGATTGAGGGCGTTTCCTGTCCGGACGGTCAAGCTGCCTGCGGGATGCAGTGCATTCCGGCATCAGACTGTTGCGGCGATCCCGACTGCACTTCACGCGCGCCCTTTTGCCGCAATGGAGATTGCATCCAATGCCGAGGGGGGGAGGACTGTGACTCAGACGAGATATGCGAAGACGGGGCATGCAAGCCCAGGCCCGTTCCGTGCGGGGGCGCGTGCGAACCCGCCGAGCAGTGCATCGACGACAACTGCGTCTGTCCTGGGGACCCAGACACCGACACCGATCGCCGCAACTGTGGAACCTGCGGGAACCGTTGTCGGACCAGCCAGGTGTGCAAGAGCGGCACTTGCGTGGCGAAGCCGGAGTGCGCTTCGGCTGCTGACTGTCCAGCTACGAGCTTTTGCGGTCACGCCACGTGCAGCGACGGCCGGTGCGGCATCGAGTACGCAGAACAAGGTACCCCCTGTCCCGACGGTGGCTACTGCAACGGATTAGGCGCGTTCTCGGTCTGCGTCGAGTGCCTCCGGGACGATCACTGCCCGGGCGGGGCGTGCGGCGCTTGGAACATGTGCGCGGAGTGCCGAAACAACGGTCATTGCGATGCCGGCGAGACATGCCAAGACGGCAAATGCGAGCGCGACGCACTAGCTTGTCCTGGAGGGCGGTCGCCTACCCCAGAAGTGTGTGACGCCTCCTACGTAGACGAAGACTGCGACGGGACGGCAAACGAGGATTGTGAGTGCGTCGACGGCCAAACCTCAATATGCGGAAATGCGAAGGGTATCTGCGCGCCCGGGGGAACAAAGACCTGTGTGCAGGGAACTTGGGGCGCTTGCAAGGGTCGCGTCGCTCCGAGGAGCGAAACCTGCAATGGACGCGACGACGACTGCGACGGCAAGACGGACGAGGAAACAGACCTGCAGAACGACCCGCAAAACTGCGGAAAGTGTGGGCATGTGTGCGATGGCAGTGAGGAAGCGTGTGATATCAGCCGCAATTGCTGTCCGCTAACGGTGTGCAGCAGCGGAAATTGCACGTGGGACGCGTGGAAGTGCATTCCCTGACTGCGAGTTCGTCCGTAACCCGTAAATTGATTGTGTCTTTGAACTGAAACTGCCTCTCCTGCCATTTGGACGGTCAAAATGCCCGTAATTGCAACACGTTCCCTTCTTGTGTCATGCGCCCTCTGGTTAGTCGCGTGCGAGGTTTCCGTCGGTGATCCTATCGAC
>JAPPOR010000415.1 GCA_028817905.1 Myxococcales bacterium | reverse complement strand
CTCGGACACAAGCCTTACCAGGGTGGCTTCGGCGTCCAGTCGGCCGTTGGGGATGTCGCGCAGGACCACGCCTGTGCCGCTCTCGCAGACAGCGCGTGCTACCGACTCAAGCGACGTTTCGGTAGACCAGTTCTGCTCAGGAGGGTCCGAGCCTGCAGCAAAGGCGTCGCGACCCAAGACCACGTCGTAGCGGTAGCGGTTGCGCTCGTGCCAATGACGCCCGCGGCGCAGCCGACTCACGAATCGACCCGCCCAATCGCGAAACCCCGAAGGGTCAACCGCCAGCCCGTACTCGTCGCGCTCGATCACTGCCGCCCGCTCCCGCAGCTCGCCCAGCGTCTTCTGCCGGGATGTGAGCAGCACCGCCGACCAAAGGGCCCGAGCCCATTGCAGTCGCAGATCACGGCCGCCGCCTCTCAGGATCCTCCCATCGGCAGACAAGGCCGCCCGCGCGCGGCCCAGTTCTCGCGCCAGGTATTCCGAATCGGGAAAGCCCTCAACGCAATCGTCGAACACGATGACGTCAAAAGGAGCCTCGGCAAAGGTCCGTTTGCCGTGGACGTATTCAGGATCGCGGGCAGTGCTTCCGATGGACAGGCCCTCGGCCTCTTGCGGCTGGCTCGACGGATCCCACGTGATGCCGTGGTAGCCGCGACAAGAGGATGCAAGGCGTTTCGCCAGGTGGGCGCTGCACCCCAACCCGAGAACCTTCTCGGACGCATCTAGGTGCAGCCGCCGCCAGAAAGCATCCTGCCACTCGCGCGCGGCAACGTCGCTGACGAGCTCACCGGAGAGTCCGTCGTTCCAAGTCGGCGAGTCGGTCGTCGTCCTTTCCTGCTCCCGGTGTAGGCGATCCGCACGCAAGTAAGCGAGCCACGCCTCGACCTCCTTGTCACCGCTGCCGGCGGTGTCTACCGGTACCAAGAAGGCATGCACAGAAGGTCGACCGAGACGATCCGAGAGCACGACAGCACACCGGTCGACGCCTGGATGATTCTCGATCACCCGCTCGACCTCGGCCGGCTCCAGCCGACGCCCGCTGATCTTCACCTGGCGGTCCACGCGCGCCAACCACTGCAGCTGCCCGTCGTCATCCTGCCGCACGAGATCACCCGTCCGATACCACCGCGTTCCCGTCGTCGGATCCAGGACGAACGCCCGGTCCGTCAGCTCGGGATTCCCGAGATACCCGGGTGAAAGCCCCTCGCCGGCGATACGCAACTCACCTGGCACCCCGCGAGGTACGACCTCGCCGCGTTCATTGGTCACGCGCATCGAAGTGTTGGGGAACGGTCGTCCGATGCGAATCCCGTCGAGTGTGGGCGGCAGGGCCCAACCGCTCGACCAGATGGTCGTCTCCGTCGGGCCGTAGAGACTCAAGAGCGTTGCGCCGCAGCGCTCCTGCAGGCGCCGGGCGAGCTCCAGGGGCAGCGCCTCACCGCTCACGAACAGAACCTTCAGCTGGGCCAACAACGCGACTCCGGAAGGGTCCTCCAAGGCTAGCATGACAACCGAAGGGGTTGCCTGGAAACCGTCCACACCAGCGACGCGCGCGAGCTCTAGCGCCGGCCCGAAGTCCAACCCGTCCGCGTCCAGCGCCTGGCCAACGACAACGGTGCCACCCGTCGTCAGAGGGTAGAACCAGTCGAACACGGAAATGTCGAAGGTCGCCGTCGTCAACGCGAGCCACGTGGACGCACCCGTGTCCTTCAGCAGGTCGACCATCGAAACTAGGAGGTTGGCTAGCTGTCTGCGGCCGATCGGTACGCCCTTCGGCTCCCCAGTCGACCCCGAGGTGAACACCACATAGCCGCCCCCCGATACCGCCCGACTACCATTCTCACCTGGCGGCCCCGAATACAGCACTCGCGGCACCGCGAGCTCATCCGGAAAGGCCGTGGCTCCACTAACCAGCACTGCGACGGACTCGCTCGCCTTCAGCGTGGCAGCCAGGCGGGCGGGGGGATGCGCCAAGTCCAGCGGAACAAACTGGCAACCCGCTTCCATGACAGCCACGACCGCAACGACGAGCCGACGGTCCCGCGGCAAGGCCAGCGCTACGCGGCCTCCCGGCGGGACGCGGGCGCGCAACCGCGATGCCACGCGTTCGACCTCCAGCCAGAAGCCGCGGTAGCTCAACGGACCTTGCCCGTCCCAGACGGCGACCTTGTCCGGGCTCGCCTGGGCGTGTCTGCGGATGCGCTGTTCGATCGCGAGCTCGCCTTCAAGGTCCCAAGCGGGACCATGCAGCTCTGAACGCAGTCCACCGAAGTTCCCCTCACAAGCCGTTCGCAACGCCCCGACCGTGGTATCCGCCCTCGCGGCCATGGCCTGAAGCAGCCAGCGGTACCAGCCCGACAGTCGAGCCGCAGCAGCATCTGTCAGCGCCGTGGTGCGATAGACCCACTCACCAACTAGCGACTCACCACCCGCGTCGACGAACAATTCTAGGTCCAGGCGCGCGCTACCCTCAGGCGCAAAGTCAAGACGCTGCGCCTCGAACTCGCTTTGACAGCTCCCCAATCGCAGAGGAGCACGCCGCTCGATGCGGTAGGACATTCCCACCTGGGTGGGGAGTTCAAGACTGTTCCGGGCCTGCTGATAGTCGGCGATCACGTCGAGCACGGGTGCCATTTGTCGCTCCAGCGACTGCGCCACGGCATCGGCGATCAAGGCCAGCTGCTGTGCAACGGTGGCTTCGCTGCGAATCTGGCAAGCGCACAGCAACGGATTGGCAAACAGTCCAACACAGGTCTCCATCCAGCGCGCTGAGCGGCCCAGGGCGACCAGCTGTATCAGGGGATCGTGTTCCATGTGCCACCTGAGCAGGATGGCGTACGCAACCAGCATGAGCGTATGGAGGCTCACACCGTGACGCGCCGCCGCCGCAGAGAGCTCAGCCCGCTCCGCGGCGCTGAACTCCATCCGCAGCCTGGCGGCCG
>JAPPOR010000799.1 GCA_028817905.1 Myxococcales bacterium | reverse complement strand
CTCGGTTAAGCTGTGCTTTCGCCTGGGCAGCTCGCCCGGCGGCGGGCGCCCAACCCGCGCCGCCTACCGCTGTGGTGCTCACAACACGGCTCGGGCGCAATGGGGTCTGTTCGCGTCCCAGGTGGGGAGCCCTATCGACAGAGCCCGGATATCTCACCAACTCGCGAGCGGATCGCGCAGGGATTCGGCTTAACAGGACTTTCGGCGACCGACCGAATACTCGCTGTATTTGCAAGGGAGGCGAATGTGCTGTGAAGCCGATCACTTGCACGATCATCACGTGCCTTGGTGATGGATGCGGGCTAGTGATCTTGCGATGCTCTACTTTCTCAAGACCCGCTATCTTCACGGTCCGGGCCCGGTCTATGAGCGTGCCGCCGCGCAAGGACGCATGCTCCCTGAGGGCGTGCGCTTCATCGACAGCTGGATCGTCGACGACGACCGGCTCGACGTATGTTACGAGGTCGTCGATGCAGACGATCCAGCGCTCCTCGACGTATGGATGGAGCGCTGGGCAGACCTGATCTCCGCAGAGGTCGTTCCGGTCATTCGATCGTCGGAAGCAGCCGCTCGCGTTGGCTGCGTTTGGGACGGACGTGCTGCCCCCCCGACGCCGAATGAGCCATGAGCCGGGCCGTGTCCACCGCCTAAAACCCCTGAGTTCACGCTGGCTCGTCACCTTTGACGCGATCCTGACAGGCGGTTCATCAGATCGTGCCGCCCTGGCGGACAATCCATTGCCGCGTTCGGCGGTCCATGCTATCCAGACACCTGGCGGTTCGTTCAGCGCCTAACTCCTTTCGACCCACCACACCGGGGTCGCAGCGTGGAGCAAAGGGAAGCGCGGCTTCTTTGGACGGCTTGAAACCTGGTCCCTGTGTTGCGCAGGCCGGGGCGGGAACGTGGTGTGGACGGCCTGTTCCGAGCGAGCCTGCCAGGAGCAACGGTGATGACCAAGCAAAAGGACTTCAAGGTGCGCGTGCGCGCGCGCATGAACAAGACGGGTGAGTCGTACACGACCGCTCGGGCCAAGCTGCTGCGCGCATCCGATGGTGGCCAGTTTCCCGGCTACCCAGGGTGGGGCGGGGACGACATCGACGTGGCGGTGACCCAGCACGCCCTCGCCAACATGAAGCACCAACCCCTGGGCGAACCGCTGTCGGAAGCGATGCTGTTTGGGCTCTCGGGAGGCATCGGCTTCGCGTACTTCACGTTCGAGTACAAAGGGTCGCTGCCGACCATGACCGTGATGATGCGCAAGAACACCCTACCGGGCGCACTCATGGGGCCGATGCTCGAGCGCGCCGGGGTCGTTCATCACACCCACCAGACCGCCAGTCCCAAAAAAGCGGAAACCCAACTGTTGGCCGCTCTGGAGACGGGCCACGCGGCCCTGTGCACCATAGGAAGCGGTGCCCTTGCCTACACCGGGCGGGCCCCCGACGCCGGTGCCTCGGCGCCCCAACAGGTGGCGGTGGTTTCCATCGACGGCGACCGCGCATGGCTCGACGACCGGCCGCGCCTTCCCGTCGAGGTACCGCTGCAGGAATTGACACGGGCTCGCGGTGTCTATCGCAAGGCCAAACACCGAACCATCGCGCTCGAAGGCAGCGTTCCGGACCATCCCCTGCAGACCGCTATCGTCGAAGCAATACGGGAAACCACGTCGGGCTTCCACGAGGCGCCCTACGCGAACTTCGCCGCAAACTTCGGCCTGCGGGGCATGCACAGTTTGGCGGACGCGCTTGACGGCACGGCTCCCAAGAAGAAACGCTGGAGTCAGCTGTTCGGGCTGGGGGCCGCGCGCGCCCGCGGCTGCCTCAGGTTGGAAGAGTGCATCGAACGCGACTACACCGCTCCCTCGGGCGGGCGCCCGCTGTATGCGGCCTTTCTGGAGCAGAGCGCAGCATTGCTCGGAAGGGACGAGCTCCTGGACATCGCCGAGGGCTTTCGCCGCAGTGGAAAGCAGTGGTCCGACCTGGCGACCGCAGCCCTGGCGAGCAACGACACAAGCTTCATCGACGTACAAAGGACCGACCGCGAGTATCGGGAGCTGTTGCGGCGATCCGGTCACCGAGCGGCACCACGGCTCGCACAGTTGCGCGCACAATACGAACAGCAGTTGGCTACGGTGGAATGCCCCGAGGCACCGGAGCACTACCCACAGCTGGCGCAGCGGCTCCGAGAATTGGAGGCCCTGGAGCGGCGCCTCATTGAACGGCTCGCGAGCGTGGCCGGCGCCTGAAGTCGAATCGCCAGCCCCGAACCTGGCCACAGCGCAAGCGTTGTTGAAACGTGGTGCACGACAGCAACACCGCCGAGGCCGGCCGCCTCG
Organism: Myxococcales bacterium; assembly: GCA_028817905.1. Classification (GTDB taxonomy): domain Bacteria; phylum Myxococcota_A; class Polyangia; order Polyangiales; family JAFGIB01; genus JAPPOR01. The sequence goes on along the minus strand of JAPPOR010000799.1, from coordinate 610 downwards.
CCCGCGGCCTGGTGTTCCTCGGAAACACGAGGCCTGTCAAGCCGAGCGGCGGCCCTCTGCTGCTTCGGCGACGGCCGCTACGCGACCGACCCAGACGCTACCAGCTCAGTGTTCTGCGCAAGCTCGCATCCTGCAAACAACGCCGTTCCTTCTTGAGCGATTGCTACCCCCTACCCCCGTAGGGATGGTCCCGAAAGTGGCCTCTTCGACATCACAGCCGACCCTGCGGAAGCCGATCTGTGCCCGGGCCCGCTCCATTCCCTAACCGCGGAAGCTCCTCGTTTGGGGACCGCGGCCATGGCTCCGAAAACCGCGCGACTTTCGGCATCCTAGCCGGCATCCATCACCAAAGCACGCGTGGCGAAAACGGCACCTGGCGTCCGTCGGGCACTCCCTGTGTTGGGTCGCCCAAGCCGCGGAGCCGCTCCCGGCGCCCTACCCGCACAAGCCGGGGACCGCTTGAAATCGTCCGGGTTTGTCAGCAATAAAGAAAACCTGACCATGAGCTCGCACCGTGATCGATTCGAGCTAGATGTGGAAGCGCTCCTGCTACGTGTAGACGGCGAGATCGTCCCGGTGCAACCCAAGGTATTCAACCTCCTTCGCATCC
>JAPPOR010000642.1 GCA_028817905.1 Myxococcales bacterium | reverse complement strand
CTGAGGCGAAAGCGCTGCGGAGTCGAGCAGTTGTGCGAGGGCGCGTGATTTGGTCATGGATGTGGGCTAGGGGGCCTGGAAGCCATGGCGCACTCGTGGGAAGGACGTTCGTGATGCAGAAGCCAAGAATCCGATCTGCCAAACCCGCGGACGCCGACGAACTCCTTGCGGTACGACACGACGCCATCATGGGACTCGCTCCTGAGTACGGTCATGAAGTGGCTGCGAGATGGGCGAACGCAATACACGCCAACCACGACCGTGCGGCCGCAGCTATTGCCAACAACGGTGTCTGGGTCATTGAGCTCGAGTCAAACCTTGCTGGTTGGGTTGAGGTTCGCGGGGCGACGATCGAGAGTTTGTATGTTCGCTCCGCCACTTCGGGTCGGGGATTCGGCTCATCACTCCTCACGCACGCTGAGCGACAAATCGAAGGTGCAGGGGAATCGTCTGCCTACCTGGACGCGAGCCCCAACGCCGAAGCGTTTTATGCTCGCCGGGGATACAGGCGCATCGGAGAGAATAAACCGAATAGTTCGATCCCCATGATGAAGTCGCTCGCAGGCGCTAGATGAAACGCTGGCGGCGGGTTCCGCGGCCCTGCCAAACGCGCCCACCCATCAGGAGCCAGTATCTAGCGACGGTCCGCCAGAATCTCTCGCAGGAGCGCTCTGCCGCCGTCGGTCGCCAGCTCGGGTCGAAAGGTGTTGGCTGTCGGTCGGGTGACCCGTTGCATGCGCAGCACGTCGTACTCGAGAAACTCGGGCAGCAGCCCACAGTATACGAATCCTTGGCGGTGCAGCACGTCGATCGTGTGGTCGAGGTGTGGCTCGTTCATCAACAGGTCGACATGCAGAACCTCCAGGGAAGCCTGCGCCAACTCGCGTTCCACGATCGAGTCCAGGTCGTCGCCCGTCTGGTGAACTGTGATGGTCGACGACCGGCGGTGCTCAGAGCGGGCAACGGTCACCTTGGCCGAGCCCCCCTTCGGGTCGGCACTCGCGGACCGCAGGCTACGCGGGAACCGGGCCTGCTCGTAGAGTCTTTCCACGAGCGTTGCGTAGCGGGTCGGCGCAAATACCTCCCGACGGGGCGCAGGCGCGAGCGGCGTATAGGAAATGAGGGCCGCGATACGCTCTCGCACCCTTACGTCCATCTCCTGGTAGCTGGTCTCCGCTGGAATGTGAGCGAGCATCAGGCCCATCTCGGGTCCGACCGCGGCCGCAGCCCTCTGCATGATCGGATGGGCTGTTGTCGGATAGTGGTGGTAGCCGATGAATCCGTCGTCGACGCACAGCTGATGCAGCAGTGCTCCGAGGCGCGCGAGAAGGCGGTGACCCCTAAAGGCTGGATCCACCACCGAGTTGCCGGCTTCCACGCAAATCGCGTGTTTGTGACGGACCGTCAATCCGATGTGTCCCACGATGCGCCCGCCCCCCGCATCAGCGACCGCTGAACGCAGACTGCCCTCCACAATCCTGTCCACAATGCATTCGGGATCGTAGAACTCGGGGTAGGTATAGGTGCTGCCATAGCAGCGCTCGAAGCATGCCGCCAGCTGCACCGCATCCTCTGCGCGCAGGCGCCGGACTTCGACCTGGGAGGCTTCTGCCACAGGCTCCCACCGTAGCGCGTGTGTTGGGGGTACGAAAGTCTTGACGAAAGCCGCTGCCGCTGGAGCATCAAGCCTGCCAGCGTGGGCACGGTGCTGGCGGTACCGACTCGCCTGGAGCGCGCGCCGGGCGCGTACCTGCCCCGATTCCATCCCTACATGTGGCCAGGGTAGGCTTGGCCAGTGCAGCCCGCTTCCGTCCAGCGGCCCGGGCCCCTGTTGGCCCTGCAAGTAGCTCCAGAGCAACTTCTCGTCGGGGCGTGTACGGTCGTTCCCGCGTCGCTACGGCTTCGGTGCGGCACCGACTGCTGCTGGGAGTCGGCCGGATGAACGACGAGGGCGAAGGCGACCACGACCGACACGCGACGGGGTCCGCCGATCGCACTTCAAGCCGCGCAGCGAATTGCACCCAACCGATCGACACGCTCACCCCGAAGGATCCGGGGCGGGTGACGGAGCGCTATGAGCTGCTCGACCTGCTCGGCCGCGGCGGGATGGGCGCCGTGTACCGCGCGCGCGATCGCGCCACCGGCGACCTGGTCGCCCTCAAGCGTCTCTCAAATCCGGGAGCGCCGGGCGGACCCGCGCGCGAGCTATTCGAACGCGAGTACCACACCCTGGATCAGCTGGCCCATCCGCGCGTGGTGCGGGCATTTGACTACGGCATCGACGGCGACACCCCCTTCTACACGATGGAGCTGCTGGACGGGGGCGATGTGCGGACAGCGGCACCGATCGCCTGGCAACCCCTGTGCACGATTGCGTACGAGATCTGCTCGGCCCTCTCGTTGCTGCACTCCCGTCAGCTGATCCATCGCGACGTCACCCCCCGCAATATCCGACTGACGGGCGATGGCACAGCCAAGCTGATCGACTTCGGTCTCTTGACACCGATGGGCCCGGTCCAGTTATCCGCCGGTACCCCCTCCTACGTGGCCCCTGAGCTGGCGATCGGCCTGAGCGGCGACGGCCGCAGCGATTTGTTTTCGCTGGGAGCAACGCTGTACTACGGGCTGACTCACCGGCACGCCTTTCCCGTACGTACCGGTCAGAACCCACGCGACGCCTTCCGGGGCCGCCCACGCGCGCTGGGCGGACTCAAGCCCGAAGTACCCGAGGCACTTGCCGAGCTGGTGATGGAACTCATCCGGGTCGCTGCCGATGCCCGGCCCCGGAGCGCCCCCGAGGTGATGGAACGTTTGCGGCCACTGCTTTCAGCGCCTCCCGATGAAGGCTTGTCCGTGACCCGGGCGCATCTGAGCGCCCCAGCTTTGGTTGCCCGCGGTCCCCACCAGGTTCGTTTTCGGCGCCAGCTGGTGCGCGCCAGCCGAGGGCGCGGCGGCGGGTTCTTGATCGCTGGCGAGGCCGGTAGTGGGCGCAGTCGCCTGTTGGATTTGTTCGTTCTGGAAGCCAAACTCCTGGGAGGACTCTCACTACGGACCCAGGCTGCGGACGCCGCAGCCGGCGCGTTCGGCGTGGCCCAAGCCCTCGCCCGCCAGCTGCACACTGAGGCGCCGCTGGCGGCCGTGGCCGCCGCACGCCAGGATCCCACTGTCTTCGAGGCGCTTTACGAGCAGGGACCAGCTGGCGAGCCAGTACTGAGAGATCTTGCCGAACTCGCGCACGGGTCCAACCGTGCGGCCGTGCAAGCTGCTCTGCGAACCTGGCTCTTGGCGATCGCCAGCGAGCGTGCGATCTCATTGGCGATCGACGATTTGGAGCGAGTCGACGAGCCTTCGGCGGCTCTGATCGCGTCCCTCTCGATCGATGCCACAGGAGTCCACCTTTCATATGCAGTGACGGTGGACGAGCACGAACAAGGGGACCTTCCGACCCTCGGCCCGTCGCTGGCTGTGCTGGCCGATCACGCACGACCGATGGCGGTCCAAGCCCTATCACCCGGCGACACGCAGTTCCTGTTGCGTGGGGTCTTCGGCGACGTTCCGAACCTTCAGACGACCAGCCAGGCGCTCCACAGCCTTTCCCGGGGCCGCCCCCGCGAATGCATGCAGCTGGCCCAGCACCTGGTCAACCAGGGCGTGATCACCTACGAGCGGGGCGCTTGGAGACTGCCCGAAAGGGTCGACCCGAAGGCGCTACCGACGAGCATGGAGGCCGCGCTGGAAGCCACCCTAGCTGACCTGTCCAGCCCGGCGGACGAGCTCGCCCGCCTGCTCACCGTGACCGTGGTCGGACAGCTGCGGCGCTCACAACTGTTGACGCTCACCGGGCAACGTCCAGCCGACCTGGACGCGGCCCTGGAGGAGCTGCGATGCGCGCACCTGATCCACGGGGGAGCCGGCGGCCATGCGTTGGTGAACCGCGCAGCAGCCGAGTCGCTATTGGCCACCGGAGAGACGGCGATGTGGATCGGTCTACACGATCGCCTGGGCGAGCTGCACGCGGCGGAACAGGCCAACCCCCTGCTGGTGGCCCACCATCGCCTGCAGGGTCGTGACCCACGGGCCGCACTCACGGACCTGATGGCCCATCTGCAGGCCGGCGACCCCAACGAGCTCCTGACGGAAAGCATCGCGGCCATGGGACGGAACCCGGTAGCACTTACCTTTGCACTCGCCGACCGCGAAGCCCAAACCCAGAAGCGGGACAAGCGGGACCGCATGTGGCTGTGGAGGTTGCTCGGCGCAGTCGTCGCCCGGGGAGCCGATATTGGCCACTACGATGCGATCCCAGACGCATGGCTGGGGACCCTCAAACAGGCGAGCGGCCTTGCGGATTGGCACGCGCTCCAGGACATTGACGACCCCGATCGCCGCGTCCAGGAGGCCCTGGCAGCCGCCATGATGCGGCATCAGCAAGCCCCGGACGACGAAAAGACGATGCACCCCCAGGAGGCCATCCAAACGCTCGCGCTGTACGTAGGGGTTGGCTTTACAGTTGCCAGCCGAACCCACCGCCTTGCACTCCATCGCGACCTGGCAAGCCTACTGCAGCCGTTCAGTCGCCTGCATCCGTTGCTGGCCCTGATGACCAAGAACGCCCAAAGTGCGTACCTGTCGAACTTGGGCGCGGACGCCGCCGCCCTGCCCCTGGTGGTCGAGCTGATGGCAACCCTGGACGACACGGACATGTCCAAGATCCCCTGGCTCGTCAAGGTGCAAGCGGCCGTACGCCTACACTATGGAACACTGAAATCGGCGCTTGGCGTCGAAGCTTGGGATGACCACTGGGTCGGCGAATTCCAGGAGCCCGAACAGCGCGTCTATGCCCAAGAGATCAACGCATTGGCGGCACTCTATCGGGGCGACTTTCGCGCCGCCGAGGAACACCGCAAGCGGGCTGAACTGATCGCCCTACAGCACGGAACCAGCGGAATGTTTTCACAGCTGGCGCGTGAGTGCTTCCCTCGCGCTGTCGCGGGCGACGTGACCGGCGTGCGCGCGGTGCGCGACGCGATCGAGACCAGGACGCGGGTGCACGAAGGCTGGCGTCCATTCCTGTACCTGGCGAACGCGTACCTCTGCGCGTTGTGCGGCGAGCATCACCAAGCACTGGACCGCGTCGCCGCCCTGCAGAAGCACTGCCGGGACAGGACACCGCAAAGCCCCGCCCTATTTCTGGGGATCGCGCTCGAAGTGCGGATCCTCGAGCAACAAGGGAAGCCAGACCTCGGTCGAGCACGGGGCCTTGCCGCCCTGCAGACGTGCGAGGAAGAGCAGCGGACCCTGTGCTGCCTCGAGTTGGCGCTTGCAGTCGCGCTGTGCGAAGCCAGCCTGGGCGCGTATGATCAGGCGCGCCATAGGATCGAGACCGCCATCGAGGAGCAGGCGGAGAGCGGCGTCGAGGGGCTGCTTTGGGGTCTATCCCACGAACACTTGGCTCGGGTAGCACTGAAGGCGGGCGATGCGGCCCGTTTCGCCGCCGCCACGAGCACGGTGGCAAGCGCCTATCGCGTCGACCGCAATTCGATGCTGGCGCGGCGCTACCGCAAGCTGCTGGAGGAGGCCCTCGAGGCGGGAGTTGCGGACCCACTCGACGGCGGCCATTCACTGTCCACATCTGAGGCCGACGCGATGGGTGCGCCCATGCCCACCACCCAACTCGACCTGAGTGGGCTGTCTTCGCGCACAACCCCGGATGGCAGCGACCCCGGCGTGTCCGACGAGCTGGGCGAACAGGTCATCACTCTGCTTCGCGGGACCAGCGGGAGGGGCCACGGGTGGCTTTACCTGCTGGCGGAAGGGGGCCTGACGCTCGCGGCGTCCACGCGCCCTGCTGACCATCCTGAGAACCTAGCTGCCTACGCGCAGGCGCAGCTGGAATACGAGCTCGACGACGCACTCGTGCCCGACGCCGAGGAGGTGACCGCGACCGATGCGAGCGAGCGCACAGTGACCGAAGCGGACACGATAGCACCCTGCGATTGCAGCGCCGAGACGACCGCAACCATGGAGCACGCCTACGGCGCGGTCCCGCTGCGCGCGAGGTGTGCGGGCGTCGAGTACGTCGTCGGCATCGCGATCGTCACCCAGACCAGTGCTCACCTGACGGAAACCGCCACGGCACTGGCACGCCACTTCATCGGCTGTGGTGCCTACGCACCCGCCGAGGCGGCCTAGCCCGGATTGTTCATGAATAATCCGGGCTAGCTAGAATCCAATGGCGGCGAAACGCAGAAGGTCAGCGAGGTCGTTGATCCTACCCCCGCGTCCGGGCGCCACGTCGACGCCCCGATCGTTGATCGCCGGATCGTGGGCGTTTGCCAGATAGCTGTTCGGGTCCTGCTTGAGCAGTCCAACGATCGTCTCGCAGACGACCCGGCTGCCCACTTCCCCCAGGACCTCACCACCTTGCTGGATCGCGGCCTCCCGCAGAACATAGTACCAAAGCGGAGTACGCTGATCGAAACCACTGTCGGAAAGCAGCGTGGCGATTTCCCTGGTTTCGCCCTTCTTGAGCTCCGACGCGCCCAGGGGGCTTATCCCAAAGGCGTCTGCGACAGCTTGACCGGTGGGAATGCTAAGGCTGAAGCCACGCAACAGATTGCGCTGCGCCAGGTGTGCTAGCACGGGATCACCGCCAGCATCGCCTGGTAGGGTGAACAGCCCGCGGGCGATCTTGGTATCCACTTTGCGCGCGTGTTGGACCTTGCTGCCACGCCCCACGAAACGGCGCCAGTCCACGATGCGTGCCTTCGTCAATTGACCGTCGGCGTCGAAATTCTCGGCGTTTCCGCTCGTGCCCAGCAATGCCAGCAGGTCTACCTTGTCCGACTTGCTGTTCAGCTCGTAGAACGGGCGGATCATGGAGTGGCCAAAACGGAATGCCGCCACGGAGAACTCGAGCGGCATGAAGTTGGCGGTCCGTCCCGTGCTGGGTCCAAGGAACCGCGGCCCATTCGCGAGTGTGTCGAGCGCGACCCCGTTGTCGCAGACCTTTGTGAGATAGTCGTTCGCGACCACCGACTGATACGCCCAACGTGTGAGCTGGCGGGCACGGATGTGGCGCTCACGCTGAGTACCTGTCTGGCGCGCGTAGGTCTCATTGTATAGCTTCAGAAACGCCGTATGCAGCTGGGACACCAGGACGTTCTCGTCGTTGCGCATGTCGGCAATGATGGCCTTCCGATCATGCCGCGGCAGGTCGACGCGCCCCCTTCCGTCGTCGAACATCCGCAGGGTGAGCTCCTCGTCGTATAGGTCCGAAGACTGCGTCGTGGAAGGGAGATGGGTTCCGGCCAGGCCGGGGCCGTCGCCGAAGACGCTGTCGAGGTCCAGGACCGCGCGTCGCCCGTTGCGAAGATCCCTGACGATCACGTCCGGGTCCACGGGCTCGATGGTCTCGGCTTCGCCGATCGTGCTCACGGGGCCGTTCCGATCGGTGCGGGCCGTGATGTCGTGGTCGATGAACTGCCCCAGGTACGTGTAGGCCGCCGGAACACTCGAGTCCAGCTGCTCGTTCGGTGCACCCGCGTCACCCGGGTCAGCCATGAGCTTGCCCAGCTCCTTCAGGGCACTGACCGTCTGCTCGCCTTCTGGGAGCAGACATTCGGGCGATCGCGCCAGGTCGGGAAACAGGTAGTCGAAGGGTGTCGAGAACAGGATCTCGTCATGTTCCTGTGGGCCATCGATATGACTCTGCTTGCGGAACTTCATCATGTGCCCTCACTCTGCATCGCAGCACCGCTGGACGCGCGCTCGAGGTTGTGCAAGTTCGTAGGCTTGCGTTGCTCCGAGCGTAGGGGGCGATCCCGTCTTCGCCTATGATGCGCTTCACAGTCTCCAACGCACGGCCGAACCTCACGCGATTCGAGCGCGTGCTTCGCAGACGATCCATTGAACGATCGTGGGTCTTCCCGTTCGCAGTCGTCTTGCGAGCTCACGGCTCCAGTGGACTCACAATCGGCTGGCAACGTCCGGGGCGATGAACGAGCTAGACTCCTCTTCGTGGCTCGGCTTGCCCGTCCCCAAACCCGCATCCATCACCCAGGCACGTGATGCTTGTGGAAGGGATCGGCTTCGCGGGGCTTTCGGTGAAGGAGGGAATACTCGCCGCATTGTTGACTGATGCGAAAGCGCTGCGGATTCGAGCCGTTGTGCGAGGGCGCGTGATTTGGTGATGGATGCGGGCTAAGAACGCCTTCCCAGCCGTAGGCCAGCCGCGATGCCCAGCAGTAATAGCCAGGCGAAGGCGTTGCCGGCCGGAGGCGTTCCCCGGATCGCACACGAACCGGACTCTGGCGCCGGGCCGCGGCTCTGCAGCATGTGCATGGGTCCGCCCGGTGAGCGATGCGGCGCGGGAATCGTGGCTGTGCCGGGAGCACCCGCCACGGGTACCATTGGCAGCGCTGGGGAGGACCCGGGCACAGGGGGTGGTGCGGCCATCGCCGCGGGCATCGGCATGGCGGCAGGCATTGCCGCGCTGCTGTTCGGTGTGGGTTGCGCCGCGGGCGGAGGCTCTGAGGCGGGTGCAGGCTGCGGCGCCGGGCCTGGCCCCGCGGCTTCGGGCGATGCCTCGCCTCCTGAGTTCGGCGTCCCCGAGGGACTGGCCTCCGCGGGGGGCGGAGGGTCGGCCATGGCGGATCCTGACTCGGACGGCCCGGCCTCGGACTCATCCTGCATCGATGGCGGATCGCCGGCACCGTCGTTCGCGACCACATGCAAGAAGCATCCCGCGCAGCTCGGGTCCGCGCGCCTTCTTCCAGCGCGGTTTTGCTCCACAATCGTCAGACGACCGGATGGCTCGGCCACGTCGATCACTGCCACGTGGCCAGCACGCGGATCTGCGCCGCAAGAACCCGGCGGAAAGACCATCAGGTCCCCGTGCATCGGTTCCATCGTTTGGACGAGACCGCTGTCATCCGGGGGCGGGCTGTCGCACCAGGTGCCCGCATTGCCACGCGGAATCCAGGTGACGTCCCAAACAAAGCGCAGGTAGCGATTGGCTAGCTCGGTGCACTGATAGCCACCTGACCACTGCGTCCGATGCCAGTCATCTCCGAGCCGAGTCTCGCTCGTATCGACGCCGTTGTTCGAGTAGATCGCAACGTCCTCAAGGCCTGGACATTGCGAGTAAGCAGGGATGCCATCAACCATGCGGTCGGGCGGAACCTCTTCGTCGCACAGACTCAGCGCTTGCGCCACGCGACCAACTTGCGATGGCCCATGGGCATCTGGCGCGCAGCCCCAAGGCAGTCCCAGACCAACCAGGACCCACAAGCGCGCTTTGCCGTTTGCCATGCGCATCACCTCCACTCGTTGCGCAGTGTGCAGATATACCACGCACACGTCCCTCTCCCCATGCGACTGGCACACACCACCCGGGTTTCGTCGTGTGTGCGGGCATCTGCGTCGGAGAAATCCATTTCTTGCCTGATCGGGCAGCCGAGGAACGATTGCTAGGGAGGCGGGGCTTGTGACCACCACACTGGCGCTTGCGTGTCGAGATGGGGGCGCGTCAAAGCCCGACCCGACAAGCGAGTTGCCTCACAGTGACGGAAGCCGCGCGCGCTGGACATCAACCCAATGTGCACCTCTGTGAATTCGACCTTCGGGCGCCAACTCCCCCCACATGCGTCCCACTTCTGTGCCTGATCCTCGCGGGCTGTACGGCGCCAGTCTCCTCACCTAGCGGCCCAGGATCGCCCTTGGCACGGATGGACCCTGCGCCGACTCCTCACCAATTTGAGGACAATTCCAGAGGCCAGGTGCCAGTCGTCGATCCCGAGGAGAATGCGACCGTCGACGACCCACCGGTACCCACCGTGAGAATGGAGGGCCTAGGCAGGGAAGCCGGGGAGGGGGCCGAAGTCAGCGAAATCGGTGAAACTCGCGAACGCAGCGACAACCGCGAGGTAGGCGAGCTTCCAGCCGTCGAGGAGACGCCAGCGGAACCGACTCCAGTGGGCCCAGTGGTCACCGACCCTTACGACGACGCGACGTATATCTATGATCAGCAGGCGCTGCGCACCTACGAGTTGGTACTGAGCCCGGAGGATCTGGCGTTGATCGACTCGGCTCCCAGAGAGGAGATGTACGTGCAGGGCGCGCTGCGCTTCGAAGGTCAGGAGTATGGACCCGTCGGTATTCGTTACAAGGGTTCCGTGGGCGCCTTCAGGGGCTGCATCAGTACAGAGGACGGTTCCGGTGCCAAGTCCTGCACCAAGCTTTCCATGAAGGTGAAGTTCAACTGGAACGACCCCGAGGCCCGGTTCTTCGGGCTGAAGAAGCTTCAGTTTCACTCGATGGTGAACGACCCGGCAATGTTGAAGGAAAGGCTGGGATACTGGATGTTCCGGCAATTTGGCGTGCCCGCCCCGCGCGCGGTACATGCTCGCCTCATCATAAACGGCCGCTTCAATGGCCTGTTCGCTCTTGTGGAGCAGATCGATGGCAGGTTCACCCGAAGTCGCTTCAGCGAGGGCGGCAAGGGGAACCTCTACAAAGAAGCGTGGCCGATCGACTCGTTGGGCTTGGCCCGTTCACAGATGTATCTCCTGGAGCGGCTCAAGACCAATGAAGACGAAGACCCCACGTTCCACGGTATGGTGGGTTTCGGGACAGACTTGCAGAACGCCAGCGCCGACAATCTCCCTGAAGTTCTAAAGTCTTGGACGGATCTCGAACAAACCATGCGGTATGTCGTCGTGGACCGGACGACGCGCAACGACGATGGAGCGTTCCATTGGTACGCAAGAGCCGGCGCTGCCACCGCCTGGAACCACAACTACTACTGGTATGAAGAACCCGAGACCGCACGACTGTGGATTATTCCCTGGGACTTGGACAGCACCTTCAACCTCGATAGTCGCATCACGACGATTTGGATGCCCTGGGACGACACCAGCCACGAGTGCATCGGCATGTCCCAGTCACCCCATCCGGCCCTCCGGGCACCGAGTTGCGACAAGCTCATCTGGGCGTGGGCGCAGCAGCAGGACCGTTTCTTGGCGCTGCTCGAAGCATTCTTGGCGGGGCCCTTCCGCGAAGAGGCCTGGGAGCCGCAGTTGAGTGCCTGGCAAGCACAGATCGCACCGTTCGTACAAGAAGCTGACCTGACCCATGCCGATGCGGTGACGGTCCCCGAATGGCAAGCCGCGACAATGGACCTGCGGACGAGACTCTTGGTGCTACGGGAGGCGGCCAGCGCGCGCCTGGCCGAAGGGCCGAAGGAAATAGGCGAGCGATGGGCTATGTAGCGGGAGGCGTGCTCGGACGCATCGAGGCGCAGCTGACTCCCACGCTATGTCCACACCGGCACCGTTCCGTCACCACAATCGGCACAACCACTGGGCCCGGGTGGCCCGGGTGGCCCAGGTGGCCCAGGTGGCCCAGGTGGAACGGGATGACGGTGCCAGTATCGTGTTTGCAGAGCAGTTGCAGTCGGATATGCCGTAGGGGGTCGGTACTCAGCAGCTTGCGCACCTGGCTGCGCTCAGCCAGCACCGAGCACCAAGGAATCGGGGAACCGACGCTCCCTTTGAATGACCCGACGCACCGCCTTCATTGCTGTGTTTTTCGCGCTTGCCGTTTGCAGCGGCGTCCTTGCGGAAGATCGGTCGCCAGTATCGCTTCAATGGCGGGCTCCGGCTGGTTGCCCGTCTACCGATGCCGTACAGGCAGGACTTCGGGAGCACCGAGGCCCCGGCGACCGTTGGAACGCTCTGGACGCTCAGGCAGTTGTGACCCCCCACGGGCAAGGCTACGAACTTGTGCTCAAGCTGACGACAGATGACGATGTGATTCGCCGGCGACTGCGCGACCCCGATTGCAGCGTTCTCGCGGACGGTGCCGCGCTGCTCATCGCCTTGGCCGCGCGGCCCTCATCCTCGACCGATGCTTCCGGTGAGCTAGGCGAAGGGTCTCCGCCGGCAGGCAAACGGGCGCGACCCGTGCGCGACAATCAGAACAGGGACTGGCAGGTGCGTCTCATCGCCGGTGCGTGGGTGCGTCGTGGCGCGTCCGTGGTCGTCTCACCGGGTGTTCAAGCCGGTGCCGAGCTGTGGCACGGCGACATCGGTGGGGGCCTGCAGTTCGACTACCTTCGGGCGAGCGGGTGGCGACCGCCCACGCATCCGAGCGCCGAGTTGCGCACCGAGCTGTGGTCGATCGCGGCCACTGGCTGCTATCGACAGCGAATACTCAAGCGGCTATCGGTGCAGCCGTGCGCGGTCATCGAGGTCGGGCGCCTGATTGCCAAGGTCCGTTCCATCCGATGGCCCGGTGACACCGAGCTTGGGTGGCTCGCGGGTGGAGGTATCCTAAAGGCCCGGATGCAGCTGGAAGCCAGGATCGGAATATTTGTGACGGGAGCGCTGCTGGTTCCCCGCACGCGGCACCGGTTCTTTATCCGCACCACCAGCGGTGATGTCCAGCTACATCGCATCGCCCCACTCTCGCTGCGTGCGGGCATCGGACTGGACTACTCGTTTTGACCCGGAGGACGACAGCGAGCCCGCTTGCCATCTGGATGGGCCTGAGCTTTGATGAACGCATGGTAGTCGGACTTGATGCGGCGACCGGGTCCTCGACCGAGCCCCGCCCCAAGGTCGCACTTGCGCTGCGCGACGGACAGCGCGCACTGTTCGAGTCCCTCTATCGTGAGCACTTCGACTTCGTATTCCGCAACTTGCGCCGCCTGGGCATACGCGATGAACAACTGGACGATGCGGTCCAGGACTGTTTTATGGTCGTGCTACGGCGACTCGGCGACTACCGGCTCGGTACCAGTCCCAAAGGCTGGCTCTTCGCGATCGCGGTGCGGGTCGCGAGCAACTACCGGCGGCGCCAACGTCGGAAGGGTGGTCTGCTGAGCCTTTCGGAAGAGCACCCGAGTGTAGAAGCCAGTCCCTATCAACGCGCGGTAGTAAACGATGCGGCACGGCAACTGCATGCCTTTCTAGATAGTGTGAGCGAAGACAAGCGCGCGGTCTTCATCATGGCGGAGCTCGAACGACTCAGTGGCCCCGAGATCGCGGCCGCGCTCAACATCAAACTCAACACGGTCTATTCGCGACTGCGCCTGGTCCGGCGCGACTTCGTGGATCGTTTTGCTCCCATGCGTGAGACTCGCTAGTGGAAGAGTTGCCGCCACAACTGCAGGCCCTCTTGGCCGAAGCGCGGGATGCGGATGACCCGCAACCCGGGGAGCGAGCACGGATCCATGCATCCTTCGAACAGAAGCTGGCCAAGCACGGCATCACAGGGCTGCCGTCCCCGCACGGACAGCAAACGGGATCACCCGATGCAGCAAGCGCTACGGGGAGCGGTGGGCTATCGACGGCGTTGCGGCTCGGGCTGACATCGCTGCTCGTCGGAGGCCTAGGTGTGGCGCTCGTCTTCCTCGGGGCGAAGCCCGAACACCCACAGCCCACGAACACCAGCTCGAAGGCGGTGACTTCGGCTGTTGTGAAACACAGCTCGCCGCATGGCGGGCGAGTGTCGGGCTCGCAGCAAGTCACCGATGTGGGCGTGCACGTGCCCGTCGAACAGGCGGCCGGGGGGCGCGCCCGACCCGCATTCGGCCCGCGAGATAGCAACCAGGGTGTCAGCCCTCGACCGAGTAGTCCAGACCCGGATGCGGTCAGCGAAAGACGGGACGTGAGCAAGCTTGCTTTCCGGAGAGATGCCCGCGCGGTCTCACCACAAGACCGTATTGGCGGCCAGCAACGAGCAGGCTCGAGGCAAACATCCCCCTCACTGGCAAGTGCGTCTGGCCGCGTGGGTGCGCCAGACCGCCCGACGCCGGCGAGCCGGCAGACCGCCGGGACGCCCAAGGCTCGGTCCCAGCACTCCCCACTGGCGGAAGAGATTCGGATACTGTCGGCGGCCCGCCGTGCGCTCGGTCGTGGCGATGGGCACGGAGCACTGCGTTATCTTGCACAGCACGCCTCGCGGTTCTCGCGCGGTGCACTTGAGGAAGAGCGCCGGGGGCTCGAAGTGCTCGCGCTGTGCACCGCGGGTCGCACGGTTCAGGCCTCCCGGGCCCGGAGGAATTTTCTCCGGTCGACCCCAGATGGCGTGCTCGCGCAACGAGTCCGAAAGGCGTGCGTCCCATCGCCGCTACGCGATAGGGATCCATGAACACCCGGGATTGGACGGTGGTGGCGCTCATGCTGCTCGCAGGCGGGGCCTGTGGGCAGGACGCACGCGTCTACCTGGGATCGGACTCATTGAGCGACGCACCGGCAGCGCGGGATGCGGGCCCTGAACCACAGGTCCCGGTACGGGACCTGGAGACCGACGTCACGTCAGCCACAGAGCCCGGTGCGGCGGCGACGACACCACAGGAGCCATTGTTCTGTGATGTCGGGCGAGCCGACTGTGACGGCGACAGGTCCAATGGTTGTGAGGTGAACCTGTCCACCGATGCCGCCCACTGCGGGGCATGCGGTGCCGCGTGTACGGCGCCCGGGTGCGTCTGTCGCGACGGCGTCAGGATACTCGAGTGCCCTCCGGGACTGGCTGACTGCGACGACCGCTTCGACAACGGTTGCGAGACCAACGTGATGGACGATGCCTCCCACTGTGGGAGCTGCGAGCTGGAATGCCACGATCGCGGCACCGCCGTCGCCTCGGCGCGGTGTGAGCTGGGCGTGTGCGTTCTGACGTGCGAAGAGTCGTTTTTTGCCCCGCGAGGCGACTGCGACGGCCTCGCCGACACGGGTTGTGAGGCCCGCCTTTGGACTGACGAGAACAACTGTGGTGGGTGCGGCGTTGCGTGCGACTTCTGTGACGACGGCGTGTGCTGGTAGCCGCGGAACCCCAGAAGCCGGACAGGCACTGGGAGGAAGCTTTGCCTGTGCCAATGTGTGCCGTTGGGCGCGGCACACGATTTGCTAGAAACGCCGGCATGACATCGACAGACCCCTTGGTGTGTGCCCTCGGATCGGTGGCTGCCGGGGTGCTGCTCTTCCAGGCACCCGTTGCGAGCGCATGCGATCCCGAGCCGATCTGCACTCCCGTGCGTCTCTTGGGCGAGGATGCGCTGGTGCCGGCCAACCTCGTACACTTTCGGGTGAATACCGTGTCCCCGGGGCCCCTGGTCCTGCGTACGGCCGCAGGTGACCCGATCGAGACGTCCATCCAGACGTTGGGCGAGCACCAAGTGTTTGCGCCGGTCGAGCCTGTCCCTGCGGGCACCGAGGTTGAACTGCAGTACAACTCGGCCTGCCAGCCAGAAACATCCCTTCAGTATCGGTTTCGCACCTCGGAGCCGAAAGTGATGGAGCTGCGAGAAGCCCGGCTGGTCCTTGAGGGCCATGACCGCATGCCGCCGGACGCTGCGGGGCCTCATGAGATGATCACCAGGGTGCGCTACGAGGGTCCGAGCGAAAACGGCGCGGCAGATCACCTCACGGACGTGATCGTAAGGGTCGACGGGAAACAGACGGAACTGAGCGACGGTCCAGGGGGCCGCTTCGTGGTGATCCACACCCCGTGCAACCCCACCATCGGGGAAGTCGTCGCAGACGCGTGCGGAAACCTGGACAAGGTGCCTGAAGGCTCGCGCCGCGTCGAGGTGGAGCCCCGCGTGGTGGGCCAGGCGCCTTTGCCCGCCGCAGTGCTCGACATCGAGATCAGCTGCCAACAGCCTGACCCGAGCGCAGAGCCCCCGACCCCAGAGGCAAACACTGCGGCAGGGACGGAGCAGCCGACACCCGCGTCAACGACGGAGCAGCCGACACCCGCGTCAACGGCGGACTCAAGCGGCTCGCCTGATGCCTCGTCGCAGGCCACCGCTCCCAATCGGGGTGTACAGGGCGTTGCTGGCAGCGGAGCCTCCGAGTCTTCAAACCCGCAGCCTCACTCGGCACAACATGCAGCGCCCCCGATTGGGGCTCCCGAGCACAGCACGGGTACTTCCGATAGCGGGTGCACGGCGAGCGGCCCAGTCACCGGAAACACAACCTGGATGGCGGTGCTAGGGGGCGCCGTGGCACTCCTTCATCTCAAGCGGCGACACCGGTCCTTGTCCAGACGCACCCCGGCAAGGCCACGCGATCAAACTTGGCTCAAACGCTAGCACTTCGAAACGAAACCACGATCAACGACATCTACGACTTCAAGATCGGTAGGCAGCTGCATAACCTCTCCCTGGCAAGGACCCCACCAAACTTGAGGGGCTCGACGCGATCGAACTTGACGCAAACGTCCACGAAACGCTGACTCAAGGTCGTTAGCGGGGCTCCGC
>JAPPOR010000828.1 GCA_028817905.1 Myxococcales bacterium | reverse complement strand
CCGGGCTAGAACGGAGCCGGTGAAACGGCGAGTTCGGAGGTGACTTGACGGGCCGGCTGGGCAAACAGCGTGCTTCCGAGCAGAACGCCGTTGGCGACGTAGGTACCAGTGTCGGACGCGGGAAGAATCTCGTGCGTGAAGCGATGCTTGTAGGGGATCAGGTGCGCCGTCAGAACTCGAGAGCCGTCCAGCTCGCCGCCCACGACAACGTCACCCAGCAGGTGCCCGTCTGCAGTGGGGTGCCCGGCACTGACCTCGAGCGTTCGCCCGTCTGCCAGCTCGATGCGCATCACCTTGTGGTTGACTACGGCCACCCGTCCTATCTCGCGGACCGGAACCGCGACCCTCTCGTGCTGGTGCACGCTGTAGACAAGATCGCCCTTCGCGAGCTCCGCGATCGCGGTCGACCCATCCGGCGTATCGATCATCGTATCCGGCGACGCACAGGTGGAGATTGGAGGAATACTGATCAGAGGATTGCGTGTGGAGGGCGCCAGCGAGACCTCGAAGGGCGAGCGAATCGATGTCCCGGCATGCCCGAGGCTGCCTCGCTGATGCGCGCCATGGTAAACACGGCTGCGAACGACGGGCGCAGTCCGCGCGACCTGAAACACCTCGGCGCCCCCCGTTGCCGCGCCTAGGCTGTCTTCGTCGAGTTCCTGTACTTCAGTCTTCGATTGGTCCGACTTCTTGTCGATGTTCATCATGCATTCTCCCCTCATTGGATGCAGAACTACGGAAGGATTGACTCCGCCGCACACCGGGGTAGCAGCCTGATACCTGTTGGCATCACCCGGAAGGATCATTGCCTGCCGTGCGCAAGGGTCGGCGGCGTGTAGAGGGGGCTGGTACCGTAGAGGTCGCCGCGTTGGTGTGTTCCAGCTCCGCGACCTGAAGCCCTAACAATTATCCAGGGATGGTGCCGTGGCCCAATTTTCGCGCGATAGGTCGCAGCCGGTACCGCGATGCCCGGGTCGCGTGCCGCAAAGACCAGGCTCTCGCGCTGACGGTACGGCGCCGGCCCGGGTCTTTGATGAAGTCCGCAACGGATCGCGCAGGGATTCGGCTTCACACGGCTTTCGGCAATCGCTTGGTTCGCGAGTGCCGGCGGCCTGCAGTGCTTGCCAAACGCGACGGCAACGTGTTCCCTCGGGAGGTGCTTGGATGCGGCAGACCGGTAGCGCGTCGACTGAAAACGTGGGTCGCTCTTTGTGTCGTCTCGTGTTTCGCCTGCGGATCGAGCGGGCCCACCGGGGCATCCAGCGACGGCGTGACGGAGGATCTCGCCGCAGCCCCGGGCCGGTCGCAACCCCCCGGCGCAAGCCCGCCCGCTGTCCAAGCGGGCGCGACGCGGTCGGAGCGCACGGACCAGGGGCATGACTCGAGCGATCAGGGCCCGAATGACGGAGGCCGTGACGGCCAGCGCCAACCGGCCGAGCCCGAGTCTCCCACCGGCCCGAGTGGGTCCGAAAGCCCCAGCGCCGGAGGTGCCGCCGTGCCCGTCCCGGCATCGATCCCCGATGCGGGCGCAGCGATGACCGACGACGCCTCCGCGACTTCCCTGGTCCCAGAACCGCAAGCGCCGACGCTGGGGCCGGCGCCATGCGAGCCCGTCCCGGCCGGCGAGCAACTCGCCTTTCCCGGCGCAGAAGGCTTTGGCCGCTTCGCCCGCGGCGGGCGCGGCGGCGACGTGTGCCATGTCACGCACCTCGGCGATGGGGGACCGGGCTCCCTGCGAGCCTGTGTGGGTGAGGGCGGCCGGACGGTCGTGTTCGACGTGGGTGGGTGGATCACGCTCGAAGACAACCTGGGCATCACCGTGGACCGCCTCACGATCGCTGGCCAGACCGCGCCCGGTGGCGGAATCGGGGTTCGGGGGCGCAAGCTCTCCATCGGGGGCAGCGACATCGTGATGCGCTTCGTGCGAGTGCGGCGCGGCATCCTCGTGACCACCGAACGCAACGACGCCATGGCGATCAGCTCCGCCGCCGAGCGCGTCATCATAGACCACTGTTCGGTCGGCTTCGGCACCGATGAGAACCTGTCCATGCCGGGAGACGAGGGGGAGGGGCCACAGGATCTGACCTTGCAGTGGTCGATCGTCGCCTGGGGGCTACAGCGCAACAACCACTCCGCGGGCTCCCTGCTGACGGCAAGCCGGACCACCATCCACCACTCCCTGTATGCCTTCAACAGCACCCGCAACCCCAAGGCTCGCTCAGAGGACGGGCGCCCCCTCGACTTCGTCAACAACGTCATCTACGGCTGGAACGCTCCAGACCCGAAGGGCGAGGCCCAGGGATGGGACATCAGCAAGCAGGCCTTCCTGCTGGGTGACACCGCCAATGGCACCCACGTGGCCAATGCCGTGGGAAACTACTTCATCGCCCACGGCTCGGTCGCCGCGTCCCATGCGTTCAGCTCGGGCAGGACCGCCCCCGATGGGACCCCCACCTTCAAGCTGTATTTCGAGGACAACCTGCTCGATGGCAACGCCAACGGCATGCTCGATGTGTCCAAGGACGACTGGTCGATGGTGGGCACCGCGACCCGTCTCGATGCTCGCGCGGCCGCACCGACCGTATGCACACAGCCCGCCGCCGATGCGCTGTCATCGGTCATGGAGCAGGTCGGCGCCACCCTTCCCAGCCGCGACGAGACCGACGCCGCGCTGATTGCGGCCATCCGCGCCCAAGAAGGTTTCAAGATCCACGACGAGGGCGAGCTCCAGGTCGGCGACAGCGGTTACGGTGAGCTGTCCCGAGGGCAAGCCCGTCCCGACAGCGACCAAGATGGGATGCCGGACGGCTGGGAAACAGAGCACAACCTGGACCCACAGGATCCCGACGACCGCAACGGGGACCCCGACGGAGATGGCTACACCCATCTCGAGGCATATCTCAACGCACTCGCGGCGCCCGCCTTCGAAGCAGGGCCGTAGCAGCTAGCTAGTG
>JAPPOR010001019.1:13730-16285 GCA_028817905.1 Myxococcales bacterium | reverse complement strand
AACCCGGACGGGGGCGAGCACGACCCGAACGGTGCAACCGACCAGGTGGATCGAGGGGGTCGGGAGCCCGAGTCGGACGCGCGCGAACCTATGGCGGTGACCGACCCACCTGACGGGACGGTGGATGCTTCGCTGCCCCCTCTGACCGCGCAGGACGGGGCGATGCCGCCCGAACCGACAGTGCCCGAACCGGCCGCGCCCGATCCCTGGGAGCTCGATCCGGTGGCGGGCAACCCCGACTTCCGGGCCCCCGATTGTGGGAGTCCCGGACCGTCCGAGGGTGAGATCTGCGGCACCAGCGAGCGGCCCTGTCGGGTGCGTGAGGACCTGCGTTTCGTCGACCTCGCCGGGGGCCCCAGTCCGCCCGCACTGTCCTTGGCGGTTGAGCCCGACCGGGTGCACCTCGTGTCCGGAACCGGGTATGCGCTGCGGCAAGACGGTGCCTGGCGCCCCGTCGAGCCGCATCCCGCCAGCTGGGAGCGCACGCACAGCATCGCGGTGGATGGTTCGGGGACGCTCTTTTCCACAGCATACGTCGACAAGCAGTTCGCGCTATTTCGCCGAAGTGGCGAACAGTGGGAGCACGCGGGCGTGTTTCCCGCAGGGTATCAGCCGCGGTCGGGCCTAGCGATGATCGGCTCCGGGAAGTGCCTGCACGCGGCTGTGTACCTCCATGGACCGACCACAAGAGACCGAGCGGGCCCTGCCTACGTGGCCTTTGATGGTCACTTCGAGCCCTATCCACTGGGACCGCGGGTCCAGTCCCACGTCTACCAGAACCATCCTTTCCACGCGGTGGGGCCCAATGGTGACGTGCACCTCGCCTACCTCAAGGACCCTGACTACACGCTGTACTGGGCGAGCCCACCGGGCGAGCTCGAGGTAATACGCACCCAGAGCTACCACCTCGCCCGCTACGCCAGGCCTCTCGCGGTAGCTCGCGACGAGACGAACCCAGATGGCTTCGTCGTTCACGTGGCGTGGAGGGGCAAGTTCGATGAGGACACCTGGGGCATCGCCCTGTCGACGCGCGTTGCAGAAGACATGTGGCAAGAGAAGCTCGTGCTGGAGATTCCACCGCAGGATCTAAGCCACTGTGAGTTCCGGCCCAGCGTGGACAGGGGCAAGAGGTGCGAGGCGACCATCGAGACGGGATGGCCACTTGCCGTGTTTGTGTCTGAAGATGGAACCGTGCGCATTCTCCTTTACCGGGCCAGGCAGAGTGACGTGTCTATTTCGGGTTGCCCGATCGGCGTGAACGAGGGCTGCCCGGCCGGAGCATGTCCCGACTGTGGCATTCAGACGGAAGTCGGCCGTCTGCTCTCGGCCGAACTGGTGATGGCTCACAGTGGCGGTGGTCCGTTTTCGCTGCAGCCGATCGCAGCCGTGGGGAGGCTCAGGCCGGATATCCAGGTTCCTGTTCGCCTTGACCCGGATGGGAATATCCATGTCGCAGTCCCCATCGGACGGGAAGCCGTGCGCTACCTTCAAATCGGCTTCTAGCCCGCACGTCTCACCAAACTCGCGTCGGCGAGCATGTCTTGGCGGTCGCGCGCCGCAACAGGGGCTTCCGGCCCTAAGCCATCCGGGGGCGCCGCGACGGCCTGCCGCCGTAGCGCATCGCCACATCGCACCGGCTGTAAAGGTGTCCGTGTTCACGCATGATGTCCGCGTCGTCGCGGAAACCGTGCTTGCGGTAGAGGTGAATGGCAGCGCGGCAGGCGCTGTTGGTCAACAAGAACAGGTTGTCGATCGGCAGCGCTTCAGCGACGTCGAGCGCGTGTTCCAGCAATCGCTCGCCTGCCCCCAACCCGCGCGCACTCGCCCGCACTCCCATTTTCGTGAGCTCGAAGCAGTTGTCGGCTCTTTTCAAGAGCGCACAGGTTCCCACGATGCCTCGGTCGCGGTGCCGGGCAAAGAAGATCCTCCCGTCGCGCTCGATGATCATGGCTTCCGCGTTCTCAAGGACCTCGATGTCGGTTCGCTCGAGGACAAATAGCTCGCGAACCCATGCTTCGTTGATCGCGACGAAGTCCGGCAGCAACGCGGGGGAATAGTCGAGGATGTCAATCGTTTGAGGCGCGCTCATGTGCATGCTCCAAGGCTCGCTCCGCCATGGAGCGCTGCTCCAGGGCTTGCTCAAATCGCTGTAGTGCCTCCAGGAGGTGGCCGCCGGCTTCCTCACACAGCTCCCGTGCCGCAGCGTCGACCGCTCGCCACATGGGCTTCATCGCCGCCACCTCGGCCCGCCCGCGTTTGCTCAACCTGACGACCCGTTTGCGTCCATCTGTGGGGTCCAGCCCCAGCTGGATCCAGCGACGCTCCTCGAGCCCCCGCAGGAACTGGCTCACAGCCGGTTGGGTCAAACCGAGGCTCTCTGCTGCTTCGACGACGGTGACCGGGCCTCTGCGATCGAGCAGCGCGAGCAGGGCGAACCACTTCGGTTGGGCATCGTGGCCGAACGCGGCGTAGGTCCGACCCGCCTCCGCCATCATTCGGTCGCCTAGCCGCTTGATACGGCTCCCGAGCGCAAGCTCCCCCAGCTCATCGAGAAA
>JAPPOR010001019.1:0-13269 GCA_028817905.1 Myxococcales bacterium | reverse complement strand
CGCCGGCGTAACAGTGGCCCGGCCAAGGCGCTCGCGAGGCGGTTCACTGTGCGAAGAGCTCGTCACCGCGTCGGGTGATCACGTGATACTGACCTGCATGGACCGCGCCGCCGGGGGCAAGAAAGGCCCGACAGGCTGGTCTGAGCTGGAGATAGAAGCCTATGGTCAGTTGCTCGGTGCGCTGCACCGTGCCTCGGAGACCTATCGGCCTGCACATGGCGTGGCCCGGCGGCCGGACTGGCATGACCCGCTGTTCGATCCGGGCTTGAACAGGACAGACACTGCGCCGGCGCTACGCGAGCGCTACCATGCCCGCCACGCAGCGTGTGTGATCCATCCGGCGGGTGGCACCGACCTGCTCATCCATCTGGATGCACACCACGGAAACCTCTTCACTACGGGCGGGCCACAACTCACGCTCTTCGACTTCGACGATTGTGGCTATGGAACAGCGACCCACGACGTGGCGATTGTCCTCTTCTACTGGCTGATGGGGCACGATAGCCCGCTGGAGGAACTGCGTCGCTTCAGCCAGATCTTCCTGAGTGGCTACCAAAAGCACGCCAAGCTGCCACCCAGCTGGGCCGAGGGCGCCGAGCGGTTCCTCAGCCTACGCGAGCTCGAGATCTATTACCTGCTCTCGGAGGTCCCCCCGGCCAACTGGAACGAACGTCACCGCGGCTTCATGGCGAACCGCGAGCAGCGGATCTTGCAGGGCCGGCCCTACCTCGGCCTAGCGATAGCGGAGGTCCTGTAGCGTGTTCTTGACGTTGCCCAGCCGGTACGAAGGATCAGCCGTTGTCGTTGAGGCTGAACTACCCCAACGCATTTGACCGACAACAGGGGACTCGCGACGGCCGCACGAACCTTGGTGGCGACATCATGATTCATGGACAAGCATCGTCCATCGGTTGCCTGGCCATCGGCGACTCCGCAGTGGAGGAGCTATTCATCTTGGCAGCGGAGGCCAACTGGTCGGAGGCACAGGTCATTCTCGCCCCGGTTGACCTGCGCAAGCACGAAGCCCCTCCAGGCGCCAGGGTCCCCTGGCTGCCCCAACTCTATCGACAGATCGCGGACGCGCTCCGAAACTACCCGTCTACTGCGGCCGATGCTCGGGACGTGCGCTCGCGGTAAAGCATCCCGATTCACGCCACGGTCTGGCCGTCGGAGACTTCACCGTTGTGAAGCGCCCGGGTCGGGATCCGCTGCTTCGCGCCGAAGCGGGCAACGAATCAGGTTGTCGAGGGACTCGACGGCCAGCATGGCGCCGCATCGTCCACACCAGTCACCCACGTGTCCATGGAACCGCGCACTCATCTCGCCGGCTAGCTTCGTCGATTGGACGGTGCTAGGTTGGATGGTCTCGCTGTCGACGGACCGAGGAGGAGCGCTCCAATGCCAAGGTGCCTGCGGTATTCGTGGCGCGTTGCAGTCGCCAGCGCGGTGGCGGTCACGGTTTCGGCGTGGCCCACGGTTTCGGGTGCACGCCCGAGCGGATCCCTGGACCTGTGGGATCTGACGGTTGCAGCCGATGTGATTGTGATCGCCGACATCGAGCGTCTCGAGAGCGAGGATCCCGCGCGGTCTGACCCCACACGGGCCGTCTTGCGGGTCCAGGAGGTGTGGAAAGGTCAGGCCAGCCCTGTTGTGACCGTGCACTCTCGTAAGCTTGGTTGCCCGGCCTCGCCGCGCTACGAAGAAGGCCGAGAGGTCCTGGCCTTTCTGAGAGGCAACGGGCGCGAGCCACTCACCACGGCCAGGTCCTCCATAGGCGTGGTCTACCTAGTGCCGGGTGCGCGGCCCGCCTTTAGGGACTTGATACGCCGGGCGGTGGCCGTACTGGGGCAAACCACCGACGAGCACGCGCTTTCCCGAGCGCGCCTTGGCTGGGCCGTGCAGGCGGTCGTCGATCCCATCACGCGCGGGAAGGGACTGGACGTCCTATCTCGCAGTAGCCGTCGCACGAGGACGCTTCGAAGGCCGGATGTGCCGTCAACGCTTCCCGCCTCGGTACAGGGCAAACTGGCGCAGGCGATCGAGGCCAGCCCCACCCTCGACTACAACCTGGTTCGCACGCTGAACCTGCTGGCCGGGTATCCGTCTTCGACGATCGACAGCCTCGCAGTGGCCGCCGTCGACACCGCATTGGCCGCCGAAGCGCCGCCACGATGGGGGCCCGAGCTAGTCAGGGCGACCGTCGCCCGCGTAGCTCCGGACCGACCCATGCCCGACCTGTGGCAGGTCGAACCTCTCCTCCACGGCGAGCCGCCCCCAGAGATTCTGACCCCAATCGAAGTGCTTAGGGGGCATTGGAAACAGGTGCGCGCATCCCTGCCCATGCCGCGGCGGCCGCTGAAGGTAACCGGTCCCTAGTCCTGGCAACTACCTCATCAAAGCGACCTACCGGTGGGCGGCTAGCACGGCGCGCGCGGCCAGATGTTGTGGGGGAAAAGGGGAAGAGCTGCCACGATCGATGCCGTCACAAGCACTGCACGCTGCAACTTCATCATTGGGCACACGGTCGCGCCCGAAAAGGCCTGGGGACGGTTCCCAAGAAGCTACTGAGATCGCCCCCCTCCGCCCGCAAACGGATCCGAGGCGAGTCCAATAGTCGCGCGTGCTAGGTTGCCCGGCATGACTACTTCGGATGCTCAGGAACTGGTGGCGGCCGAAGGCCATGGCTTCGTCCATGCGATGCTTGGGAGTCGTCGGGCAGGATGGCATGCCCTGCCACTTCACAAGCTCGTCATCCCGCTGGACCGTGCGATCCTCCACGTTGACGACGGGCGCATCTGCGGGCGCGTGCGCCGGCCGCTCCTGGTCCCCCAGGGAGTTGCCCAGCACATGCTGAGCGATGGACCCAGCCTAGCGGTGTTCGCACCGGCGGTCGATATCGATGGCCGCGGCTATCGACTGCGGTGCGAAGAGCCCATCAACGCGGTTGCAGGCCCGTTGGGTGGCCAACTATGCGGGCTTGCCGCCGAGGCAGTGCACGCCGGATTGCCGCCGGAAGGGGTGTCCGCCCTAATTCGGGTGCAGCCACACCTGTGGGGCCCTGCAGACCTCGAGCCGCGTGTCGTTCGGGTGGCTACCTGCGTCGCGGAGCGCCCCGCTACCCGCATACCCCTCGCGCGCCTCGCCAGCGCAGCCGGCCTTTCCACATCACGGCTGTCACACCTCTTCCGGAGTCAAACCGGGGTCTCGTTGCGTGCCTACGCCAGCTATGTGCGCGCGCGCCACGCAGCCCTCGCACTGCTGGCGGGCGAACAGGACCTGGCGTCTGTCGCGGCAGATTCGGGGTTCTCCGATCAGGCGCATCTTACGCGCATGTGCAGTCGCCATTTCGGGCGCACCCCCGCGGTGGTTCGGTCGCAAATGGCGCTCTCCAGCGCGAGATAGCGGCTTCGTTCAAGACGACCAACTTCGAACAAGTTCACCCTGCCCTCTCGAAAGGTGGTAACGTCCGTGACGCACATCCCAGTCGTAGCGCGTGGACTGCTTGCGCTCATCTTCATCGCTGGCGGGTTGAACGGCTTCCTTCTCTTCATGCCGGTCCCCCAGCCGCTTCACCCATGGCTGAAACTGACGATGGACAGCGGAATGCTCTACGTTCCCAAGACGATCGAACTGGTGGGCGCCGCTCTGTTGTGGACGCGCTATCGGGCCCTCGGCCTCTGCCTACTTTGGCCGATCATCGTGAACATTCTGTTGTTCCACGCATTCCTGGACCCGCGTGGACTTGCCAACGGGCTCGTCCTCGTGGTGCTTGGAATAGCCGCGGGCGTTCCCGAACGCGCGCGCCTGAAGGCGCTGGTCGCACCAGTTCGAGCGAGGACCGAGTAGCGCGAACTCAGCACGATTGGGAGCGACGCGCATCGGATGCGAGTCGGCACCAAGGCGAACGCCTATCGCCGTCGCGCCGACCGCGGTCCATGTTCAGTCCTGCCGCCTGATCGCGCGGGATAGCTCGTAGCGTTCGGCCCATCCGCCTTGCGCGTGTAGACCGCCCGCAAAACAGTCATAAAGAGCGAAGCCACGGTGATGAAAGTCTTGAACCAGAACGGGGTATTCTTCCACTCCAGCGGATGCTCAGATGTCCCGGACTCGGTATTGGCTGCCAAGGCTCCCCCCTCCGAGCTGCTTCCGAGTGCTTGTGTGTTGTAGCCCCTACCTTTCTGGGGAAGCGCGCGGAGTACGCTCAAGCACAGTCGAAGGGAAGGCTCACCTGCTGCGAGCTGGCCTTCGACCTCCTCGGGAGCGAAGGCCGCCCGCAGCAGCGCCAGGAAGACCCGTCGCAGGGAAGGCGACTGGTCGGCGGCGTACGCAATCACCAACGCCCGTGCGGCCGCTTCGTCGGCATGATGTCAGATCTCCATCGCCTGCACGAGCGCACCCGGCGGCCCGCGCAGCGCCACCTTACCTACGGTCTCTCGCAGTAGCTGACGTGGTTCGGCCCCGCCAACGCCAGCTGAGCTTGTGCAGCTCCATGACGACGGCAAGGCTGCATGCCGTGGCGATCAGCGTAGCCCAATGGCTCGCGGAGATCGGTGCGGTTCTTAGAACCGCCTGTGCCGGCGCCAGAAGCAACGCAGCGATGTGCACGAGGAACGCGGTCGCCGCGCCAGCCAAGAGAATGGGGCTCCTAAGAGGCGACAACGTGAACAACGACGCGGTCTCGGAGCGGCAATTGCCCAGATGCACATTCTCGAACAGCACCATCAGCGTCAGCAAACTATTGCGCGCGACAGTGAGACTCGCGCCTGCCGACAGCATCCACTGGAACGTCCAGAACCCCAGCCCACCCATCACGATCGCGGCGATCACCGTTCGCTCGATCATCAAGCGATCAAAGATCGGCTGCCGAGGCGGCCGCGGGGCTCGTTCGAGCACGCGATCCTGCCCGGGCTCGAACGCAAGGGCCACGTCCTGAATGCCGTTCGTCACCAGATTCAACCACAGCAACTGGACGGGCAGCAGTGGTAGGGGCAGCCCCGTCACAACTGACAGTAGCACCAACACCACCTCAGCAGCCCCGGTGGAAACCAGCAGGTAGATGACGTTGCGGATGTTGTCATATGCGACGCGACCCTCTTCTATACCGGACACGATGGTGGCGAAATTGTCGTCGGTGATGACCAGCTCGGCCGCTTCGCGCGCGACGTCGGTGCCGGACTGGCCCATCGCGACCCCGATGTTGGACGCGCGGAGCGCGGGCGCGTCGTTGACGCCGTCGCCGGTGACCGCCACGAAGTGCCCGGCCTCCCGGGCCGCGCGCACGATCGAAAGCTTTTGCGCTGGAGCCACACGCGCAAACACGCGGACCCGGTCGATCGGGAGCGGACCCGAAAGCCGCTCCACATCGGCGCCGGTCATAACCTCGGCCATGGTCTTGGCAAGTCCGAGCGCGCGGGCAATCGACAGGGCCGTAACCGGGTGGTCGCCCGTCACCATCGTCACGCGAATTCCCGCCGCCGTGCAAGCCGCAACCGCCTTGTCGACGTCAGGCCGAAGCGGGTCCATCATCCCCACGAAACCGAGGAACTCGAGGTCACTCGGTTCGCCAGGCGTGACCACCGGGTCCAGCTCACCGGGCTGCTCCCCATCCGCAAGCGCCAACACCCGATAGCCACCGGCCGCCAGCTCCTGGGCCCGCGCCATCTGGGTAGCGCCGCGCCCGCCTTCCATCCCGTGGCACATGGGCAGCACGCGCTCGGGCGCGCCTTTGACCATGACGCGGGTGCGGCCGTCGGAGCCATGAAAGGTTGCAGCGTACTGCCGTTCAGGTTCAAAGGGAATCTGGTTGATCTGCGGGTACCAGGCAAGCAGCTGCTCCTGCGAGCAGCCGGCCTTGCGCGCCAGAACCAACAACGCCACGTCCGTGGGGTCGCCGCGGAAGGACCACGCGTCATCGCGACGATAGAGATGACCCTCGTTGCACAAGCTCGCGGCGCGCACCAAGCGCTCCAAGGCCTTGCGGTCCGCCGTACCGGGGGGGTTATCCCGCTCGAGAATCGCACCCTCAGGGATGTAGCCCTCTCCGCCGACGTCCAGCACCGCCCCGTCGGGCAGACTAACGAGACGCACCGTCAGGGCGTTGCAGGTGAGCGTACCGGTCTTGTCGCTCGCGATCAGCGTGCAGCTGCCAAGGCCCTCGACGGCTGCAAGCTTGCGCACGATCACACCGCGCTTGGCCATGCGGTTGGTCGCGACCGCCAGGGCCACCGTCAGGGCGACGGGCAAACCCTCCGGAATGGCTGAGACCGCCAGCGCGACGGCAAAGAAGAACATCTCCGCTACACTGTGGCCCTGCACCAGGATACCCACTGCGGCCACGAGCAGGGCCGCCAGCAGAACGGCCATACCGATCACGCGAATGAAGCGCTCCAAGCGCTCAAGCAGCGGCGGCTTGCCCGCGACCTGACGGACGACCTCCATCGCAAGCTGGCCGACCGCCGTATCCTTGCCGGTCGCGACCACCACGCCGGTGGCCCGCCCACGGGCCACCGTAGACCCGGCATGGATCATGTTCATGCGGTCACCAAGCAGCACCCCCTGTGGCCCAGACCAGTCAGCATCCTTCATCACCGGCACCGATTCACCGGTAAGGAGCGATTCGTCGACTTCCAAGCCCTGAGCCGCAATCAAGCGAGCGTCGGCCGGTACGCGGTTACCCGGCTCGAGCGCCACCACGTCGCCCGGGGCCACGTCGTCGGCATCCACTTCCCGCAGATCCCCATCGCGCACGACGGTCGCCCGCACACGCAGCAACTTCTGCAAAGCCTGGCTACTCCGCTCGGCCTTCCATTCCTGGACCCCACCGAGCACGGCGTTGAGTACCAGAATCCCGAAGATGAAGGCCGCATCGACGGCCTCGCCGATCGCAAGCGAGACTCCACCGGCCAGCGCCAGAACATAGATCAATGGGCTGCGAAACTGCCGCGCAAACACCTGCCAGCGCGTGGGCGGCCTGCGCTCCGGCAGGCGGTTGGGGCCGACCAGGTGCAGGCGTCGCGCCGCCTCGGCATCGGACAGTCCCCGCTCCTGGGTATGCAGACGCTCGAAGACCTCCCCGCGCGCGCCGGTGTGCCACACGCTCGGCTCCTGTCGATCGGTGAAGCTTGCCGGCTCGGCCACGTGAGCCCCCATACCCGCCTACCCGAGTCAGAACTGGCGGCGGACCGTTCCGCAGTAAGCCGCGTAGTCGAGGCCGAACTTCCCGCCCTGATAGTGCCCTTCTTGGCGGATCACCAGCAGGCACAGCAGACTCGCACCGGGAAGTGCGGAAAGCGCGACGAACAGCGCGTTGGCGGGGCTACCAACACCCCAGAAAGGAACGTCGCTCGCCAGATACACGGGATTCCGACTGATGCTACGCGGGCCGGCTAGAGCCAGGCGTGTCGTCGCGCGACGCATGTCGAACGCTGTCTTCACCCGGACCAGCGACCGTGCCGCAGCCAACACAAGGGCCACCGAAGCCACGATGAGTGCGACTCCAATCAGCCGCACCAGCCACAGGGGGCCGAGCGACACCGGGTGCCACCATTGCAGCCCGGCGCCAACGGCCGCCACGCCCACCGTCGAAACCAGCGGCCGGATGGTCTTCACGTCAACACGATCTCGCATCGGGCACCTCCCCCCGGAGCGTACTCCAGTCACCCCGTGGCAAGTCAACGGTCGTCCGCACGCCCCGTCCGAGGTGACGGAAGCGGACGATTCTGATGCGACTGCGACACTGTGCTACTCTCGCTCAAGCTCTCCTCGGCATGCGCTGGACCCCCGATGGCGACCTAGCTCGACAGCGGGTAGCGCATCGTCCAGCTTGCTGGCGGCCGCGCCCAACGCCGCAACAGAGCCCTGACCAAGCTGGCCGGAGTTGCCCGACCCCCAACACTTGAGTGTCCCATCATCGAGCAGCGCGCAGGGGTGGTTGACCTAGCTCGGCGCGAGCGCCGCGACTCGGCGGCCCGGACCCGCGAACAGGGGCGGCAAGGCCTCACCCATCTCCGATGGGCCATCACCCCGATGCTCGTGGTCGCCAAGCCCCAGGTTCCCGTAGCCGTTGAAACCCCAGCAGCGGGCGCTGCCATCGTTGAGAACGGCGCAGCTATAGCCTCCGCCTGCCTCGACCCCCACCACCCACGTGCCCGCCCCTAGATCCGTCGCCGACAGCTCGTCACCCATCTCGTGGGGATCGTCTCCGCGGGGTTCAACATCCCCCAACCCGAGCTGGCCAAAGTCGTTGGCCCCCCAACATCGCACGGAACCGTCGTCGAGCAGCGCGCAGGTATGGTTCGCAGCGCCAGCACTGACCGCAACCGCATGACGACCCGTCCCGAGCGAGACGGCGGGCAGGTCGTCGCCCATCTCCCCTGGCGCATCCCCGCGCGCGTGGGTGTCTTCGAGACCGAGCTCCCCGGACTCGTTTGCGCCCCAGCATTTCACCGAAGCGTCGTCCAACAGCGCGCAGGTATGCGAGCCGCCAGCCGTCACCTGCACGGCGCGCCGGCCGGCCATCCAGCCGGCCCCGTCTACGCTCAATGGTGTCAAGCACCGGGCAATGGAGAGCGCGCTCAAGCAGTGAATCGCAAGAAAGCAGAACTTCGCCCGTCCCATCGAGGCAGTGATCAGCTTACAATGGAAGCGAGCGCGCCTACGGCGTGCGTTCGCCGATGCGTACCTTGGCCACCCGCAAGGCCAGGTGCTCGGGCGGATTCTCCAGCCCTGCTGAAACCTCGTGAATGATGGTGTCTTCGCCGGTCCCCAGATCAACGCGCCCGTCGGAGACACCGACAATCGCATTGCCCTCCTCGTCAGCCCCGATCTGGAGCGCACGCACCGCGCCTTCAGGGCGTGTCATAAAGTGGTAACCAAGCAAGCGGCCGTCGCCATCGTAGCGCGCGAAGAAGTAGCTGGGGTGAACCGAATCGATCTCTCCGCTACCAAGGTCGATCATGCCGGGCTCCATGATGCCAGAAACGAGCAACTGGCCGTTGGTGCTGACGGCAATGCGCACATCGGTCACGCTTTCCGCAGGCCATCGGTGGCCCCAGCGCGCGCTTCCATCGGTGTTCAGACGAGCGAGCACGAAGTCGCGCTGCGACCGCGGCGTCAGCAATTCCGCACCCAGGGGGGCGACTTCCGTCGTGAGCATGGCCAGGTAGGGGTCGCCAGCATCCCGTACAACGAGTCGATGCGCGGCCGCGGTGTCCGCGGACAAACCTCGAGCCCACAAACAGTTCCCGGCTGCGTCTAGCTTGACGAGGTTCGTTGCGCTCGGACCGCTGACGGGAGGGCATTCCAGTTCCGCAGGGTGGACCGTCACGCCAAACACTTCACCGTCGACGCCGGCATGCAAGCTCATACGCGTACCCATCGGAAGCGGACGATACCACTGCAGTACGCCTTCGCTGTCGAAGCGTACGAGCACGTCTCCGAGGACTGGCCCGTCGCCGTAGTCGACACCAAGGCCCCCATAGTAGGGCGTACTTTCTCCTCGGAACGTGATGTGACCGGACTGATCGGCCACCAGATAAGACACGAAGGACCGCACGCTGTTGGTCGCGAAGGTCCAGTAGGTGCTGCCGTCCAGAGCGTGCGACTTCACGTGGCCCGTCTCGCCCCCAGCGGACGTGGACGGATAGGTGGTGTGACCTACAACGATACGGCCCGTCGCGTCGACTCCGTAGGAAAGCCAAGTCGTGAACATCCAAGCAATGCGAAACGACTGGTGGTCCGTTCCGTCCGAAGCGACATGGTTGAGCGCGTAGGTGCCGCGCCAGGAGTCACAATGGAGGCCAAACACAAAGTCGTAGCAGCCCGTGACGAAATGGATGCGTTGCTCCGGGCCCGCGACTCGGAACATGGATCCGCCGGCCCCCCCGACGACCGGCTCCTCGTTGTGTCTCCGCCAGACGCGAACCCATAGTACCTCCCACGCATGCCTGGACGCGCCTGGACCTTCCACGCAGGGGTTGGCCTCATCGCAAGCCTCCATGCCGGTACCGCCCCCATCGGAGTCGTCAGCAAGCACGTGGGCGTCGCCGGTTGCAGCATCGTCAACCGCCGCATCGGTGGTGGATGGCGGTGCTGGATCGGGGGCCGCACCGATCGCCATATCGGCGTCCAGCGGCGATCGCTCAACCTCAGCATCCTGGGCCGCGTCACCACGGCTGCCCGGTGGCTGGCCTGCGCCACCATCCATGCGCTCTCGGGGCGGGTCGCCGTTCGCCCCTCGGGAAGGTAGACCGCCGTCTCCGGGTGCCAGATTCGTTGCCCTCATATCGCTTGGCAGGATCTCAGGCCGGGCGGTCTGTCCCTGGCAGACCATCGCTGGGTGGTCACTAGAGCACAATTCCTTACCGCTCGAAGGTCCGCCGCGGGCGCCGGCGTCGTGAGCGCCATGCCGCACCTCGCTGCCACCCGCCGGCACCTTGTGTCCGCAGGCCACCAACTGCATCGACAGAGCTGCAAGCGCGAAAGTGGCAGCAACCATGAACTGGCGGGTCATGTCTCTACGTGGACTTGTCTCTTTCACTGCGTACCCCCCGGTCGATCACGTGGTCATATTGCCGACGTTTCCTGCGCGTCTTGGAACCCTTCGGCACCAGTATGGATGCGTCGGACCCGCCCCGCTTTCGGAATCTCTACCCATGGTAGGATTCCGCTCCTTGCCTCAGAGCATGCCACCCCGGACAGGTCGGGGACGCCGATGATCATAGCCGCGACATGTCTAACCGCCGATCTGGAAGGCGCCGAGGCCTTCCTTGCAGACCTCGGCTCAATGCTGGAGAAGATCTGCTCGCATGCCCGGCTTCCGTTCGAGCAGTGCACCTCTGACAGGGCATCGCGGCGGCTTCGCGTGCCGAATTTCGTGCAGCCGCCCGCTTGCCTCTTGCGCGAGGTGGGTATCCACCGAGCACAGATGGCGTCTGCACCGAGCGGCCGCATCATCACCCACAAGGTCCAGGTCTCGCTGGTAGGCTCGGATGGCGACGTTCAATTCTCCGAGGTGATTCGGACATACAGCTACCCGCGCGGATCGGTCACGTTCCACAAGGACGGCTCGAGGCATCCCATCGAAGAGGTCCTTGGCGGGAACGTGCCTCCGGACGACACGCCGCGCGGAGCCGCGTGATTTTGGCAGATGCGCCTGGAGCTCCTGCCCGAACGAGAGCTCGTCCATATTGACTACCACGTCGCAGGGGTGATTCGCATTCAGCCACCGGGACCGCCAGGCGCGCCGGTTCCCGCTGCGGTTTGCCTATCCCAAAACAGCTATCAAATGATCAACGGACAACCAGTGGGAGTATCCGAAACCGACCGCACCGGCTTCGTTGTATGTCAGATCCCGCCTGACGGCGTCGACGTACCATTCGAGTTCGTTCGGTACACGACCACGGGCGGTGCGAGCGGCCTGCTCGTCGCTGCATTTCTCGTGTCGATGGGCAAGCCCCCGGAGGCCTGCACCACCCCGGACGCTACTCTCGTTCGTGTGGATGCCAACGCCCTCCGCCTGTTGTGCGCAGTCGATAGGCCGCCGCCCAAGTCGGAACTCGCCCTGCTCGCGCCCTACCACGACGGCGAGGGGCAGCCGGCGGATCATATACGGATCGTTGCTACCGTGGCGGATTGAGGCGCCGCGCGTGCTACGACTATCGCGCACTGGCTCCGCCGATCAATGAACCTGATCGAGGTCACGATCGCCCTGGTCACAATGGCGGCCGGCATCGCCGGAGGCGTCGTAGCGCCCGCTGGATGGCTCGCAACGATCGCGGGACTACTGGCGGGAGCGGCTCTCGGCTTCGCGCTCATCGTGGCCACATGGATGCTCCTCTTCTGCATCGTCCTGAGGCACGAGAACGGGCAGCTCTCCTGGAAGGAGTCTCTTTTCGGAAGGGCCGATCGAGGACGCCCTCCGGAGGCAGACCCCTCTGGAGACGGCTCGAAGTGAACGCGACCGCAACGTGATAGTCTCTCTCCGTGCGCAGCCTATCCCATTGGCGCATATCCGCCCGCGCGGCCGTAGTCTCATCCAGCCTCGTCGGGGTCGTTCTGTTCGGAACGTGCTGGGTCTTGATCACCGCAAACCCGAAGCGAGTCGAGGCGGCCGCTTTCACCTTCATAAAAGCCAAGATCGTCGAAGAGGCACACCTGCACCTGCAGTCGAACGCACCGCCTAGCCTTCGACGTAGCATTGAAGTCGCACAGGCACGCTTTGAAAAGCTCGCTGCGAAGCACGACAAGCGAGCAGCCAATGGGGTACCGGAGTTGGTCGCGCTCGTGACCGCGGAGATCTGTGCTTGCGGGCCTCTGCCGGAGGCAAGGCTACAGCTGGCCGCCGACATCGCGGACGGATTGCGCGACGCCTGGCGCAGCGAGGCCCGAAGACTGCGATACGCAGCCAAGGGCCTGACCGACTTCGTCTCCGGGCGCTATAGGCAGCGCCGAGACCGCCTGCTCGTGGAACTTGGCACGTTCACGGGAAGCAACGCCGCTATCTTTCTCACAGTCCTCGTCATCGGAGTGCTCAGCCCCGCTCGGTCTCGAATGCTGGCCGTGCCGACAGCGCTGCTCGCCGTCGCCACTGTTGCCAGCGCGTGTCTCTACCTCTTCCAGCAGAACTGGTTCTTCTCGATCGCCTTCGAAGACTACGTCGGGCACGCGTACTGGGTCTACGTGGGCCTGCTGTTTGGCTTCCTGGTCGACATCGTGCTGAACCGCGGGCGAATCACCAACGCCCTTCTCAGCGTGGTCGGAGGAGTTGTCCCCGCACCCTGCTAGCCGAACAGCGGCACGCACCCTCGTGCGTACGCTTTCCACTCGTCGTGCGAGTCGCTTCAGCGCTTCTACAAAAAATGCGGGGACGGACCGAAAAACCGAAAGAACGACTTTCCTCTCGGATCCTCAGTCCGTCCTCGTTCAACCGTTCACTGACACGACGGGACACGACGGGGACCTCGCTCACTCGCTCCCCACAGCAGAGCACCGCGTGGGTCACCGCTCTCATCCACACAGGCTTGGTGGCCCACCACGTCGCGTACTAGGATAGATGGCGGACGTGGTATTGGCGCAGTCACCCAGCAACATGCCTGAGTATGGGCGCTGTGCGGTTCACACTGGAGCGGCCGCCCTCGCCGTCTGCAGTCGCTGTGGAAACTTCGCTTGCGCCGCATGCGTCGACTCCAAGATGCAGGACGTGTGTCGAGAGTGTGCGGCGCGGGCCAGCGACAGCACCACGGGGCGTTCTCGTAGCGGGGCGAACCGTGC
>JAPPOR010000662.1 GCA_028817905.1 Myxococcales bacterium | reverse complement strand
TCGTGCAAGTGATCGGCTTCGCAGGGGTTTCGGTGAAGGAGGGAATACTCGCTGTATCGTTGACTGAGGCGAAAGCGCTGCGGAGTGGAGCGGTTGTGCGAGGGCGCGTGATTTGGTGATGGGGAGCAAAGTCCCCGCATCCGGGTCTGTTCATCCATCTGCGTAGCTTCTGCGATGCTAGCGAACGTTGCTTGCCGCAACGCCCGGTGTGCGGTGCCCGAGAGGGGCCGTTGGCGCGCGCGGTAGCGTCAGCCGGACATTCCGGCATCGCCCTGCGCCCCAGTGCACACGCATGCGTAGAAGGAACGTAGAAGAAATGTGTAAACAATTACATGTGCTTCCGGCTGCGCCCGCGAAGGGCGGCCGGGTCGCCGTCGCCCTTCGCTCCATGCTTCGGGCGGCTCCGCCTTCGTACCCATATAGAGTTGCCGTCGGCACCCGGATCGCGCAGAGTACGCGCTTCGAAAGGGACCGCCCAGGTGCTCGATATCAAGCGCATTCGTGATCATACCGAGGAAGTGCGTCAGGCGCTTGCCAAGCGCATGGACGCGATCGATTTCCGCGAACTACTCGACTGGGATGAGGCACGACGGCGCACGCAAGCGGAGCTGGAGACGCTGCGTAGCCGTCGCAACGAGGTATCGGGGCAGATTCCGCAGCTCAAGAAGAGCGGGGAGGACGTCCAGCCACTCTTCGAAGAGATGAAGCGCGTTGGCAGCGAGATCAAAGCCCTCGAGGCCGCCGCGGCGGAACACGAAGCCAGGGTCGAGACGTTCATGGCCAGGCTTCCCAACATCCCCGACGAGGACGTTCCCTCCGGAGACAAGGACAACAACCAGGTTGTCGCCACCTGGGGGGACCAGCCGACCTTCGACTTCGCGACCCGCGACCACGTAGAGCTACTGAGCTCGCTCAAGATGGTCGACTACGAGCGCGGAACCAAACTCGGTGGCAGGGGGTTTTGGATCTATCGTGGCGATGGTTCGCGCCTGGAGTGGGCGCTGCTGAACTACTTCGTCGAGACCCACCTCGCGGCGGGCTACGAGTTCATGCTCCCGCCGCACATTCTCTTGCCACAGTGCGGGTACACGGCGGGGCAGTTTCCCAAGTTTGGCGACGACGTGTTCTATCTCGAGAGCACTGAAGAGCGTGAAAGGCAGTTCTTACTGCCCACCGCCGAGACCGCTCTGATCAACCTTCATCGCGACGAGATCATCGACGAAGGCAGCCTGCCGCTCAAGTACTTCGCCTACACGCCCTGCTACCGGAAGGAGGCCGGGAGCTACCGCACGGAGGAACGCGGGACGGTTCGAGGCCACCAGTTCAACAAGGTCGAGCTCTTCCAGTATACGCGCCCGGAGGATTCGGCGGCTGCGCTGGACGAACTGCTGGACCACGCCAAACGCGTCGTCCAGGGTCTCGGGCTCCACTATCAGGTATCGCTGCTCGCGGCCAAGGACTGCAGCGACAGCATGGCGAAGACGCTCGATATCGAGGTCTGGATTCCGAGCATGCGCCAATACAAAGAAGTCAGCAGCGCCTCCAACGCGCGCGACTACCAGGCACGCCGGGGCCAAATCCGGTTCCGTCGACAGGGGACCAAGAAGCCAGAGCTGCTGCACACCCTCAACGCGTCGGGCCTGGCGACAAGCCGACTCGTGCCGGCGATCGTGGAGCAGTTCCAGCAGGCGGACGGCAGCGTGGTCGTCCCGGAGGTACTCCGGAAGTGGATGGGCAAGGAGCGGCTCTCGCCCTCCGCCACATGAGGCCCCCACTCGAGGCCAGGCTACGCTGCGACAGGTGCGTCGGGTCCTTCAAACCCTTTCGCTGTTTGCGCCCCTGCCCGTCGCGGTGGTTGGCGCGGTAGCAGCGCACACGCAGGGGCACTCGGCTATTGCGTTTTGGCCCAATCTCGCGGCCATAGCGATCGGGGCGTGCGTGGTCGTCGGTCTGCAGCGACGCGCGCTGTGGCTATCCGGCATGACCGTTCCGTGGTTGTCGGTTTCGGTCGTCGCTGCCACCTTGTTGTTCCCGGGCTATCAGGGCGTGCACCGCTGGCTGTCGCTTGGCGCGATCCAGTTGCACGCATCAGCCGTGTGGTCTCCGTGGGTCCTGTCTGGCTTGCTGCATGGGACTTGCACGTGGCGGACCGCGGGTGCGGTCCTGGTGCTCCAAGCGATCCACTGGCTGCAGCCCGACGCGGCGCAGTCCACCGGAACCGCACTCGCTACCGTGGCGGCATGTGGCATGGCGCGCGAAGGCTACCCGTTGGTTCGGTGGCTGGTGTCGCTGGCTGTCACAGTGATGTGCCTGGGGACATGGGCGCGTGACGTGGCGCTCCCTGCGGTTCCCCACGTGGAAGGCATCCTGCAGCTGGTCGCCGCTTGCGGCGTCCCCTGGGTTGCCCTTGCCGGGGTCGCTGGTCTGATCGTGTTGATGCCGTTCACGGCGAGGATGCGCGCGCCAGCACGGTTCGCTCGCACCGGCGTGCTGCTTCTGCTGCTGTTGGGTGAGTTTGTGGGCGCCCTGCTCGGTGCCTATCCGGTGCCCTTGCTGGGGGCCGGCGCCGGCCATGTGCTCGGGTGGTACGCCCTGTACGCGGTCGACCTGAGGACTCGCCAGGAACCCGGTACCACCGGTTCGGGTCTGCGTGGAAGGTGAGTGCAGCGCCTCCGGAAGAGGAATCTCGGGTGGCGAACCGGCGCCCTACATTGCCGCCCCATGCACACCCGGTTCGCGTGTTCCTGCTCCGCCAGTGCCCACCCAGAACGCGGTCTCTTCGAGACTGTGGTTTGCAGCCGGGCCGAGCGGCGCGACCCGCGGGGGAGGGGAAGGGGGTGCAAATTGGGCGGCCGTGCCGCGACGGAGAAAGGCCGTGTGCCCTTCCCGGAAGGACTCTAGCTAGCTAGGGACAGCCTCTGGGCATCTATCGTATGATCGATCCCCGGGGTGAGGGGT
>JAPPOR010000990.1 GCA_028817905.1 Myxococcales bacterium | reverse complement strand
GCCGCGCCCTATACATCATCAGCAGCTTCGTACCCGCGCTCAAGGGACCGGGCAGTTTCAAGCGCGTACAGTGATCCTGCCAGTGATGGGGCCAGTCCGCGTCGCAAGCGCATGTATCCCACAGGCCTCATTTGAGGGTGCGCCCGTGCCAGTGATAGAATCGTATAGGAACAGTGTCAGCATCACCTTCCGCAGGTCGCTACGCGGTGGGCAGCCTACTCGGGCAGGGAGGCATGGGTGCAGTGTTCCGCGCGACCGACCTACATACAGGTCGAGAGCTCGCGCTCAAGCGCGTACACCTGTCCGAGGACGCGGTCCGCAACACCCGTTGCACGGAGCTTTTTCACCAGGAGTTCCGCACGCTTGTGCAGCTCGCGCACCCGCATGTCGTAGCGGTCTACGACTTCGGCATCGACGAGTCAGGCGCCTACTACACGATGGAGCTCATCGAAGGCGCAGACCTCCATACACTTGCCCCCGTACCCTGGGCCGAAGCCTGCGGCCTGATGCGCGATGTGTGGTCCGCACTGTCATTGCTGCACGCACGCAGACTACTTCACCGGGACATATCACCACGCAACCTTCGCCGAAACGACCAGGGGCAGGTCAAGCTCATCGACTTCGGAGGCATGGCGCCGATGGGTCCATGCCGCACGATCGTGGGAACCCCGCCTGTCGTAGCTCCCGAGGCGCTGCTCCAACAGTCGCTCGATGCCCGCGCCGATCTGTTTGCGATCGGCGCTACCTTTACTACATACTCACCGGCAGACACGCGTACCCAGCGCGCACCATCGAGCAGCTATCTGGTACCTGGGCGTGCCGCCCGCTACCGCCCTCAGAACTCGCGACAGGGATTCCGACCGAGCTCGATCGCCTGGTGCTAGGGCTGCTCAACCTGGAGCCGGTGGCGAGGCCCACCTCGGCGGCCGAGGTGTACGACCACCTGACGGCCATCGCCGGGCTCCCGCGCGACGATCAGAGGGAGACCTCCGCGGCCTACCTTTCGACGCCAAGACTGGTTGCCCGTGGCCCAGCACTGAAGCAGGTCCGCGAACGACTGTCACGGTTGCGTGAGGGGCAGGCCGGCGTTGTCGCGATCGCGGCAGCCGCCGGCCTCGGTCGCTCGCGCATGCTCGACCACTGCATCCTGGAAGCCAAGCTCGCCGGCATGGCCGCGGTACGAGCAGACG
This sequence comes from Myxococcales bacterium, assembly GCA_028817905.1. Classification (GTDB taxonomy): domain Bacteria; phylum Myxococcota_A; class Polyangia; order Polyangiales; family JAFGIB01; genus JAPPOR01. Next base: position 15,112 of record JAPPOR010000990.1, on the reverse strand, counting down.
GGTCAGATGCCGCGCACGGGCCCTACGGTGTTCTAGCCGCCCTGACCCGCGGCCTCGAAGGAATCAGGGCAAGCGATCCCGGCGAAGCCGACGCCCTGGCGATGCTGGCAGCGGACCCCTTGCCAGCGGACCTGGACGCGAGGCGACGGCCCGAATTGCAGCGCGCGTTCCGAGCTCGCCTGGGAACTTGCGCCCAAGCCCGGCCACTGCTCGTAGCGGTCGACGACATCGAACGCTGCGATGAGGCATCCCTTGCCGCCCTCGCGCTGACGGCGGCCTACCTGCCCCAGCATATCCTAATCGCCGTGTGCTGCCTGACCGATGCACACGCAAGGGCGAAAGGCCCGCTGGACTTGCTGCTCCAAGACGCCGCGACGATCACCCTGTCCCCACACGGGCTGGCCGATACGGAAGCCCTACTGCGGTCGATCTTCGGCGATGGCCCTTACCTTGACACGCTCACCATGCGAGTCCACGAGCGCGCCGAAGGAAGCCCCAGTGGTTGTATGGAGCTGAGTCAATACCTGCTAGATCACGGGCTGGTGCGCTACGACAGGGGTCGCTGGGTCGTTCCACCCTCGATCGCGAACGTACGACTTCCGAAGACGCTGTCGGTGGCGCGACAGGAAAAGCTCGCGAGCCTAACGGTAGACGCTCGCGAGCTGGGCGAGGCGATGGCCTTGTCGGAAGGCACCGGCCTCGACCTGGAAGCTTTCCCGGAACTCACCACCCACGGCGATGTGCAACGCCTCCATGCCGCCCTCGACGAACTGTTGCTCGCGCAGATCGTTCGCCAGGAAAATGGGAACTACGTGTTTGTCTCGCTTCAGCTGTGCGAGGAACTGGAAGCCGGCGTGGCGGCTTCCGCGCGCAGCCGGTTCTGCTCGCGGATAGCAGATTCGCTCGCCCGACGGGCGCGCGATCGCCTCGAAGTTGCGGGCTATCGGCATCGCGCGGGCCAGCATGGCCCGGCCATTGACCTGCTGCTCGAAGAGCTTTCCGTAGGCTCGCGATGGAATCGTGCCCCGCCCAACTACAGCGAGCTCCTGCGTGAAGCGCTGGAGGCGGCGGAGGCCCTACATCGGCCACGGCGCGATCTCATGGTGCTTCGCCACGAGCTAGTCAAGGTGAGTCAGGACCTGGGCGCATCGGATTTGCGTGAGCGTACGATCGAGTTGCTTGCCGAGTTGCGCCACGACAGCGGCCTGGACCTGTGGCGGACGCATCAGTGGCCCGCCGATCCACAGACCCGCATGCAGCAACTCCTGGAGCGTGCCCAGGCACAGCACGACGCCCAGAGCGCCCAACAGCGCGGCTTTGCGCCGATCGAGGCGATCGTCACACTCGGCAAGCTGATAGCCGAAACGGCGGCACTGGCGGCTCGGACCAGCGATGTGGAGCTGCTGGAGTTCATCCCCAGGCTCGAGCCCTACTACCCGCTGTCCCGGAGTCTCCAGCGCATCGACGAGGCAACGATACCATCCTGCCGAGCGATCATCGCGGGTCAGTACGAACAGGCGGGCGACCTGTACGAGCGTCAGCTTGCTGAGGTACAGGCCGCCGACAAGGCACAGCTACCCGCGGACTTGAAGCAGTGGGCGATCCGAGCGCTCCATTACGGGCTGGGGAATCTCGACGCGAGCTTGGGTCGACAACGGGCGCTCGAACATGCCGCCGCCATCGAGCAGGTCCCGGGGTGGCGCGTGCCCGCCTACAGCATTCGCCAGGTATACCATCTGACTCTCGGTTCGCTGAAGGAAGCGGACCGCTACCGCAAGCGCATTGAGCTGGCCCGGCTCGAGAGCTCCGTCAAACCACCCTTGGCCGCGGGTGCCGTATGCCAACACGTCTTCGTGTTGTCGGTATGCGACAACGCCAATGGCATGCGAGAAGCGATTACCGAGCTAGAAGCGCTCTGCGGGTCTTTCCCGAGCATGCTACCCTTCCTGCTATTCGCCCGCGCGGACCACGCACGCATCTGCGGCAACTACGAGGAGGCCTTGGTATGGATCGACCAGGCGCGAGAGCGGGTCCAGGTCGCCAAGCACCCGCTGTGGCCCTGGCTCGTACGAAGCTGCCTTGAGGTACTTCTTGCCCAGGGTCGCTACGAGGACGCCCGTGCCATGGGAGTGCAGGAGCTTTCGCGCTGGGAGGAACAGGAGATGCCCCCGTTGCGCGGCTACTTGGACGTGTCCCTCGCGACCGCGGAAGCCAGACTGGGTAGCTTCGACAGCGCTTGTCAACGGCTGGACCATGCCATTCAGGTCCAAAGGGGCCTCGGCTTACGAGGCACGGCCGTCACGATGGTGCACGAAACACGCGCCCGCGTGGCCATCTGGATGAACGACGTAGATGCCTTCAACCGCCACACGGCGGTGTGTGCACAGCAACTGGCCATGTGTCGCGGCGAACCGGCGCTAGCCGCCCGATACCAACAGCTGGTGCGCGAAGCCCGCGATCATGGGCTCCCCTTCAAGAGCGAACTAGCCGGTAGCATCGTAAGCACCGCCCAGGCCGAGCCAGGGTACGAGGAACGGCAGAGACACCGTCGCCGCGTCCGAAAAGCCCTCGCCGGATGTCAGCACAAGCAAGAACGCTTCCGGCAGGCACTGGCGCTGATCGTGAACAGCTGCGGAGCACTGCAAGCGGAACTCTTCGTGGTCGAAGGCGACGGCCTCGCTTGCGCTGCCCACACAGCCGCAGGCCCTTCCCAAGGACTTGAAGCGGCCCTGACCTGCATGCTCGGACAGCACGCATGCCCGCACGAATCGGAGCGCACTGTGACGTTGGCGATGCACGATCCGGTCACACTGGACGGTGTCCTGACAGAGCGCTGGCCACTCCCGCTGATCGACCGCACTCTCGAAGAGCCCCATCTGGTCGGTGTTGCCGTACTCTATTTCGACGCGTCAACCTTGGTGCGGCTACCCCGAGAACTCGCCGGCGAGGTGGCCGAAGCTCTGTCCGAACCCGACGAGGCTCCCACGGAAGTAGCCTGCGAGCCCGACACGCGGCCCTAGCGACCTTGAGTCAGCGTTTCGTTTGCGTTGGAGTCAAGTTTGATCGACAAGGTCGCTTGGTCGCGCTGGCGCGCTCCGGGGATGCCCTGCAAGCGACAGCGGTTGCCGGTAGGGCCCGGGTCACATGCCTCGTTGGGCGGGGGCGGAGCCCCGTTGGAAATCCCTGACCAGCGATCTCGTTTACAAATGAGTCAAGTTTGGAGAACTCACCATTCTCCGTTGGCGTTGTACCAAGGATTCTAGGTCGCACATGCGGTGCTCCGGGTGGTGATGGGCGGCCGGATTTGTCTGAAACAGGAATCTCTCGGGGGGCCTCGAAACACGCTGGGTCGCACATGTCCTACAGGGGATGGTTCAAAAAGTGGCTGGGCCGACATTTCATCTTTTGACTGGGCGGAGCTCGGCTTGGCAACATGCGGGGGAAAGCACCCCCTATGGCCACCACCGGACTCGCGACCACCGTGCGTACCAACAGCCCCCAGTTCGGGGACAATGCGGCCAGCATGCAGACGTACATCGATCGGATCCGGGCAGTCGAGCGACGCCTGGTGGCCACCGAGCGAGCCCATGAGTCCCGCGCGCGCAAGCGTGGCAAGCTCCTGCCCCGAGAGCGGCTGGCCCGACTACTCGACCCGGGTGCGCCGTTCGTGGAGCTCTGCCCCATGGCCGGCTACCAGATGTACGGTGACGAGTCCGGCGAATCGGCTGGAGGCAATCTGATCGCGGGAATCGGCTTTGTCGAGCGGCGGCGATGCCTCTGCATCGTGTGGAACTACGCGATCAAGGGTGGCACGGTCTCCGCCGTCACGGTCAAGAAGATGCTGCGGCTCCAGGAGATCGCGCTGGACAACCGCCTGCCCGTCGTGAGCCTGAGCGAAAGTGGTGGTGGCGACCTGGGCGGAGGCGGAGCCGGCGATCCGTGGGGTGCCAATGTCTTTCTGGAAGGCGGTACTTGCTACGCGAACCAAGCCCGCCTGTCTGCAGCCGGCATCCCCCAGGTCGTGGTCGCACACGGCAACGCAACCGCCGGTGGTGCCTACCATGTGGCCCTGTCGGACTACATCGTGCTGGTGCGGGGGCAAACACAGCTCTTTCTCGCCGGCCCGCCTTTGCTCAAAGCTGCGACAGGAGCCGAGGCCAGCGCCGAAGCGCTGGGGGGAGCCGAGATGCACGCGCGGGTAAGCGGTACCGGGGAATACCTCGTCGAAGACGACGCCGACGGGATCCGCGTGGCGCGCGCCATCGTAGGTCAACTCCCGTTGCCAGCGCGGGTCGTCCCGAGCGCGCCCGCTGAGCCACCCGAGCATGACCCGGAGGAATTGATAGGGATCGTGCCTGCGGACCCGAAGGTGTCCTACGATGTCCGCGAAGTGGTCGCGCGACTCGCAGACCGTTCGGTGCTCTTGGAGTTTGGCGCCGCAATCGACGCGGGAACGGTCTGCGGGCACGGGCACCTTGGTGGCCATCGGGTGGGGTTCGTGGGCAACAACGGCCCCATCACTCCCGCTGGCGCAAAGAAGGCGACGCAGTTTCTACAGCTGTGCGACCAGAGCATGACCCCTGTCATCTTCCTGCAGAACACGACCGGGTTCCTTGTCGGCGTCGAGGCCGAGGAGCAGGGCCAGGTCAAACATGGGTCGAAGATGATTCAGGCGGTCGCCAACATGCGCACAACCAAGATCAGTCTTGTGCTCGGAAACAGCTACGGCGCTGGCAACTATGCCATGGCGAGCCGCGCCCTCAGCCCCCACTTCATCTTCTCCTGGCCGACCGCGCGCACCGCGGTAATGGGTGGCGCCCAGGCCGCGAAGGTCATGCAGATCGTGGCCGAGGGAAAGCTCGCGCGCAGCGGCGTGACCCTCGACGATGGCGTACGCGCCCAGCTCGACGGCCAGGCCCGGGCGATCGAAGCGGGCCTCGACACGATATCCGAGGCCATGTACTGCAGCGCGCGGCTATTCGATGATGGAATCATCGATCCGCGCGACAGCCGCGACCTCTTGTGCTTTCTTTTGGACACGCGAAGGGAAGCGGAAGGACGGACCACAATGCCCAACACGTTCGGGGTGCAGCGCCCATGACGGAAGTGCCACCAGCCGAAACGCCCAGCCCGGAGGAGTTCGCGACCTTTCGCCAAGAGGTCCGCACGTGGCTCCAGCGAAACGCCCCTACGCCCCCCGCATTCCAGCTCCCGGACAGCTTCATGGAGGTGGGCAAACCAGAACAGTTCGCATTCCTGCAAGCGTGGCAGCGCAAAGTCTACGAGGCCGGCTACCTCGGCATGGCATGGCCCACCGAGTATGGAGGCAGGGGGCGGCCCCAGGCCTACCAGCGCATCGTCGACAGCGAGATGGCACGTGCAAACGTGCCCTTCATGGTCAACGTAATCGGGCTCATGTGGGCCGGTCCGGTGATCATGCAACTCGGTACGGAAACGCAAAAGCGGCGCTACCTTCCCAAGATCTTGAGCGGGGAGGAGATCTGGTGCCAGGGCTTTTCCGAGCCCGAACATGGCTCGGACCTGGCTGCCGCGACGACCACGGCAGTGCGCGATGGGGATGAGTACGTTCTCAACGGTACCAAGATCTGGACCAGCCTCGGCACCGAGGCCAAGCACATGATCCTGTTGGCGCGCACAGACCCTAATGCTGGCAGCAAGTACAAGGGCTTGACCTTCTTCCTAGCCCCGGTGGACGTCGAAGGCGTCGAGAAACGCCCGATTCAAAAGATGACCGGCGAGTACGGCTTCAACGAGACGCGCTTCGACAATGCCCGTATCCCAGCGGACTGCGTCCTGGGACAGGTCGGCGAAGGCTGGTCCGTGGCCGTCACAACCCTGATGTTCGAACGGGGAGCGAGTGAGGGGCAAGCCGGCGGGCTCGCGATGGTTCCGCTGCGCGTCAGCGATGTGGTCGAGCTCGCACGACAGTGCCGCCTCGACGGCGTGCCGGCGATCGAAGACCCACAAGTGCGAGACCGACTCGTCGGTTTCGCCATCGAGGAGCGCGCCCATGCGCTCAACATGGCCCGCGCCAGGAATCAGGCCCTGACCCGCGATCGTCCCTTCGCGATCATGATGATGAACAAGCTCACCTTCAGTGAGTTCCGTCGCCGGCTGAGCGCCTTCGCCGTGAGCCTGGAGGGTGCCAACGCGGGGCGCTACATGGGCGACCCCCATGCGATCGAAGGCGGCGAATGGCAGCGACACTACATGAATGCGTTCTCCGCTACCATCGGCGGTGGCACGAGCGAAATCCAGCGCAACATCATCGGCGAACGCCTACTGGGTCTGGCCAAAGGGTAGCTAAGGAGTGCTTCGATGACGGCGACGGAGGAAAGCACAGAGATCCGCTTCGGCGAAGACCTGGACCTGCTCGCGAAGAGCGCCTCGGACGTCATGCGGGACCGCTGCACCCTCGAAGCCGTGCGCGCGTCGGCCGCTACCGACACGGGCTATGACGAGGCGCTACTGGCACAGATCGCCGAGCTAGGGTTCCTGGGCGCGGCTCTTCCGGAACGGTACGGCGGGGCTGGCCTGCCCGCTGCCGCACTCGTCGCGATGGCCGAGCCGATGGGGCGCTATCTATACAGTGGGCCGTTCGTCGCATCGACCCTGGCGGGACAGCTGCTCGCCTACATCGACGATCCCATCAGCCAACAGACCTACCTGCCCCAGCTGGCCCGAGGCGAGCTACTCGCGAGCCCCGCCCTGTACGAGCCCGACGGCAGCTACGATCCGCTCGCCATCGTAACGACCGCAAGTCGGGATGCAGCCGGATTGCTACTTTCCGGTATCAAGACGGGCGTCCTGGACGCCGCCAACGTGGGACTGTTGCTCGTGTCAGCCCTCTGTGACGGTGAGCCAGCCGTGGTCGCGGTACAGCGCACCTCCCTACCCGACGGGTCCATCACCCGGGAAACGTTGATCGATGAGACGCGCCGCAGCTACCGAATCGTCTTTGACGACACGCCAGCGGTGCGGATAGGCGGAGACGCCACCCAGGGCCTGCGCTTCGTGCATCAGCTGGGCGCTCTGATGATGGCGGCAGACATGAGTGGCGGTACGATCGGCTCGATCGACCTCACCATCGACTACCTGCAGACCCGCACTCAGTTTGGCAGGCCGATCGGCAGCTACCAGGCCCTCAAGCACCCCATGGTCGACATCTTCGTGGCTTCCGAACACGGCCGCTCGCTGCTGTACCACGCCGCGACGGTCTTTGACGGCGAGTCCCGGGCGAGCGAATGCGCAGTCCGCATGGCCAAGGCGCACTGCGGCAGCACCTTCACACACGCGGCCGACCGCAGCATTCAGTTTCACGGCGCCATCGGTTTCACATATGAGTGCCACGCGCAACTCTTCCTACGACGCGCCCAATGGGCCGAATACCAGTTCGGCGACACGCGCCACCACCGGCGGAACCTCCAAGCTCTTCTCCTCTAGCTTAGCTAAGCGAGGGCAACCGCGGTCATTGAAACGCGGGGCTGACGGTCGATTGCCCCTTCCCTCATCCGGCTGGCGACCCATGTACAGGGCAGCCGAGGGCAACGGCGCTCGCGGCGAGACTGACGCTCGGGACCGAGCCACAGCCACAGGGACAATACCGTGAAACACTTCCGACTCAGCTTGATGCTCATCGCGATGGGTACGCCCACGTTTGTGGGGTGCTCCGACGAAGGCGACACCATCGATCCCCCCAACGCTGGCGCGGGTAGCGCTTCCGACATGGATGCGATCCCAGCCACCGCCGGCGCTGCCGCCCCGGCCACCGACGAGCGCGACCTGCGCGCGCTCGACAGGAACGAGCCCGGACAAGCCCCCCGCATGGACGACCCCGACACGAGCGAGCCCAACCTCGACGAACCCAACCTCGACGAACCCAACCTCGACGAACCCAACCTCGACGAACCAAAGCAGGAGCCCAGCACAAATGAGACCACCGAGCTGGGCGACATCGTGGACACCGCGGTGGAAGCAGGCAGCTTCACGGCCCTCGCCGACGCGCTAACGCAAGCCGGCTTGGTCGAAGCACTGCAGGGCGAGGGCCCCTTCACCGTGTTCGCGCCGACCGACGAAGCGTTCTCGGCTTTCGAGGAGGCGAACCCGGGGGTCCTCGAGTCTCTGAGCGCGGAGGAGCTCACAGAGATCTTGACCTACCACGTGATCGCCGGCGCCACCGTACGATCGACGGACCTTGCAGACGGGCAGTTGGCAGCAACGCTGGCGGGCCCGGTGGTGGCCGTAGATCTCACCGACGGAGTGAAGATCAACGGCGTCTCGGTGAGCACAGCGGACATCGAAGCCAAAAACGGGGTCATCCACGTGATCGACCAGATCATCATGCCTCCGGGGGATATCGTAGAGGTGGCGACCGCCGCTGGCAGCTTCACGCAGCTCGCCAACGCCCTCGACGCGGCCAACCTGGTCGACACCCTGAAGGGCGATGGCCCCTTCACCGTCTTCGCCCCGACCGATGCTGCCTTCGAAGCGCTCGCGGCGGTTCCGGAGGGTGATGCCCTGAGCGATGTGCTGCTCTATCACGTGCTCGAAGGCATCGCCGGCCCGTTGGACCTTCGGGATGGCGGCGCCGCCGTCACCGCAGCGGGCGCTCCCGTGCTGTTCAACCTGGCCGACGGCGCCAAGATCAACGACGCCGTCATCAGCACGACGAACGTTGTAGCCAACAATGGCGTCATCCACGTCATCGATGCCGTGATGCTGCCTCCGACCCGCGATATCGTTGAGACCGCCATCGACGCCGGCGTGTTCAGCTCCCTGGCAGGCGCGCTGACCAGCGCAGACCTCGTACCGACCCTGCAGGGTCCTGGGCCGTTCACGGTGTTCGCGCCAACGGACGATGCGTTCGCAGCCCTGCCCACCGTGCCGGAGGGCGACGCCCTGAGCGACGTGCTGCTTTACCACGTCGTCGACGGTGCGATCGGCTCTGGGAATCTCGCGGACGGCGCGGTTGAGATGGTTTCGGGTTCGTCCGTAACGGTCGACCTTGAGGCCGGCGTGCGCATCAACGGGTCAACAGTTACCCAGGCCAACGTTCTTGCGACCAACGGCATCATCCACATCATCGATGGGGTTCTGATTCCGGAGTAGTCGGAAGGCCGCTCGCAAACCGCGGACCGCGGCGCCCGATGTTGGGCGCCGCGGCTTCGCCTTTCTTCCCGTGGCGGTAGACCTGCACGTAGCGTCGCGTTCGCCAAAGCGGCACCCGGCTCTGCCCGCCGGCGGTGACCCGGTTAGGGGTCGCGCGAAGTCTGTCGGACCTTGTGTCTGCGAGCGTTTTGTCCAAGTCTGGAATATGGAGCGTAGAAGCCGTTTCGATCGTTCAATGGACTTCGAAGCGAACATGATGAGTATCGGCGCGCTCTCGCGGGCTACCGGCATTCCGACCGATACCCTGCGCACATGGGAGCGACGCTACGGCTTTCCTCGCGCCGAGCGCACCCCATCGGGCCATCGCCGATACTCGATGAAAACACTGGAGCGCCTTCGGCTAGTCACCCGCGTGCTCGAACTTGGCCACCGTCCCTCCACCGTGCTGGCAGCCGACCAAGGCTCATTGCTCCACCTTCTGGCTGCAACCAAGGGTAAGCAGGCGCCGCCAGAGCGGGCCGATGTGGTGATCGAAGCGACTCCGGACGCACACGAGGAAGCGGTCAACGCATGGCTTGGCCACGTCGAACGCTATGAAGGCAGAGCATTCGAGCGGGAATTGCGCAACAGCTGGGCAGCGTTGGGAGCGCTGCCATTCCTCGAGTGCCGCGCGGGGCCCTTTGTGCAGGAACTAGGGCGGAGATGGGAAGGTGGCGCGCTGAGTGTTGGGCACGAGCACTTCGCCAGCGAGCGCCTGCGTGAGTTTCTCGTCCAGCGTTGGCGACCACTGAGCGACGCAGCAACGGGGCCGTCGATGGTGCTTGCCACCCTGCCGGGGGAACAACACGTACTCGGCCTACATATGGCAGCCATCGCGCTCGCCCTCGGCAACGTGCGCATCGTGTTTCTCGGTGCCGACTCTCCGCCGGTCGACATCGCCAGGGCCGTCGCGCACCACGCTGCAGAAGCGATCGCGCTCAGTGCGTCCAAGTGCGCCCGAACTGCGGAAACAGCTGCTCACGTCGCCGCACTCAGGAACGCGCTGCCCGCGCATATGCGCATCGTCGCTGGAGGCGCGGGCTTCGACCCGCCACCTGACGGGGTGCACCATACGCCGAGCTTCACAGCCCTGTGCGACTGGCTTTCCCGCGTCTGACCGGGCGGGGCACGCACCCGTTCCCCGTTGCGGCCAAAGCACGCCACGTGCTCCACCACCCCGTGCCGCGGTTCGCGCCGCTCCGGCCGCCGACCGTACGACGTGGACCGCGCGTCTGGGACCCCACGGACCCACCAGCCAGCTACCTTTCGTGGAATCCTGAACAATTATCATGACTTAGTCAAAACCTGTTCAAAAATGGTTCACTCGCCTTGCAGGTTGGCCAAAAACTGTTCATAACTTGAACGTCGATTCGCTGAGAGCCGCCAGACGAGGGACATGAAGCCATGAACAAGCACATCGAAAGCCACACCGACCGGTACATCCGCGCAGTCAACGCCATTCCTCGCATCACGAAGGAACGTGAGCTCGAGCTGGCCAGGGCCTGGCAGCGCGACCGAGACCATGACGCGGCCAAGCAGCTAATCGAGGCAAACCTCCGGAACGTCGTTCCCATGGCCCTTCGCTACCGCAATCAGGGGCCGAGCCTATGGGACCTGATCAGCCAGGGAAACGTGGGCCTGATGACCGCTCTGGACCGCTTCGACCCTACCCGTGGGCTTCGGTTCATCACCTACGCGAACCACTGGATACGATCAGAGATGCTGTCGCTGGTGCTGTCGACGCGCTCCATGGTCGGGGGTGGTCGTGGTTACCAACGTGGACGCTACGTGTTTCGCATGCGCCGCGAGGCGGCGCACTTGACGGCGAAGCTCGGCCAAGACCAGTCGGTCTTCGAGCTGCTCTCGCAGCGCTTCGGGCGGCCGAGCGACGAAATCGCCGATGTGCTCGCACTGCTCGAGCGCCGCGACGCCTCCACGGAGGCGCCCCACGGCGACTCCGCGTCGACGCTCGGGGACTGCCTGACGGATGAAGCCGATGCCCACGACGAGGCCCTCGCACACCGCCATTTGCAGCAGGAGGTCAAGGGCGCGCTGGCGGATGCAACAAGCGTCCTCGATGAACGCGAGCGCTTTATCGTGGAGCATCGCCTGATGGCCGAACCCGACGCGCGCCGCTCGCTGCTCGATATCGGCAACCACTTCGGCGTGTCGCGTGAACGTGCTCGCCAGCTCGAGACCCGCGTCAAAGACAAGCTTCGCAGGCGCCTGCAGCCCATTGCGGACCGCTGGGAGCTCTCGAGCGCCACTGCAGCCTAGCTAGAGGATCTGAAACCATGAAGATACTATTGGTAATGCCAACGCCCTTCGAGACAGGGCGACTCGGCCTTGAAAACGTCATTTGGCTGGCGGAACCGGTCGCCCTCACCTCCATCGCCGCGACGGTATCTGACCGGCATGAGGTTCGCCTCCTCGATATGAGATTGGAGCGTGAGGAAACGTTGCCCGAGACCCTGGCCGACTGGAAGCCAGACTTGGTCGGGACAACCAGCATGACGACCGACGTGTACCAGGCCAAAGCTGTGCTGAGAATGACCCGTCAGATCGTACCCAACGCGCTGACCGTTGTGGGCGGGCATGCCCCGACCCTGCAACCAAAGGAGTTCGCGGAGCCATATATCGACGTCGTCGTTCAGGGTGAAGGGGAGGATACCTTCCAACAGCTGTGCCAGCGCTGGGATGTCCAGCGGGCTCATGGCGACCGAACCTTCGCGGGCGTTGCGGGCACACGCTACCACGACCACGACACGATCCGCGTGGAAGCCAAGCGCTCCCAAGTGCGCTCCCTCGACGATCTGCCGGCTCCCGACCGCAGCCTGGTAGCCAAGTACCACGGTCGCTACTTCTTCACTTCGGCGCGCCCCATGGCCTCGATTTTCACCAGCCGGGGCTGCAGCTTCGACTGCAACTTCTGCGCGATCTGGGAATTCTACGAGCGACGCACGCGCTACCTCTCGGCCGCCAAGATCGTAGACCAAATGCAGGCCTGTGAAGAGAGGTTCATATTCCTGCTCGATGACAACTTCCTCACCAACAAGAAACGCATCCTTGCACTATGCGAGGAACTGGAGCGACGCAAGGTCAAGAAGCTCTGGATGACGCAGGGTCGCACTGACTTCGTGGCGGACAACCCTGACATCATGGCGCGCCTGGCGAAGAACGGCCTGGTCGGCCTGCTCAGCGGGTTCGAGTCCAACGACGACGACAACCTCGCCGCCCTACGCAAGAAGAACACGTTCGACAAGAACAAGCGTGCCAACGACATCTTGCGCGACAACGGGATCTTCTCCACCGGAATCTTCATGGTGCGCGCGGACTGGAGCAAGGAACAGTTCGATGCCCTTTATGACTACATCAACACCCTTGAGATCGGCATTCCGCTCGTAACAATCCTTACGCCATTGCCTGGCACACAGCTCTATCGACTCTACCGAGACAAGCTGATGACAGACGACTACAGACTCTTCGACCTCCTGCACTGCGTCCTGCCCACAAGGCTACCGCGGGCTGAGTTCTACAAGCACTTCGCACGCGCGATCGATGCAACGGAGGTGTCCTGCTATCGGGCGATGCGAAGCCTGCTGTTCAAGCGCCCGTCGGTTTGGTGGGCGATGGGCAGGAATCTTCTGTGGTTCTACGCACGCACTTGGCGCTACCAGCGCGTTCACCGTGACTACACCTCCTTCTTGCGCGACGAGGAAGGTTTGCTCAACGGGCCGGGCGCCCGAGGTCACCTGACATGGCGCGACGTGCAATACCCCACGGGTAGCGAGCCAAGGACTGATCGCGAAGGCCAGAGCCTGATCCCCCTGCGCATTCCCAAACGCACCTGGGCGGACGACGTTGCCGACGCGTCGCAGAATCCACACAACCACGACTTGCCGGCCCTCGCCGCGGGAGAATGACATGAAAACGCCACGCGAGTTCCTCAGCGATCTGAGAGACGAGATAGAAGCCCACCCCGCCGTCAACCACCTGTTCCTCAACCGGCTCGCGACCAGCCCCATGTCTAGGCAGGACTACCGCGTGTTCGCCGAAAATCACTACCCCCTGGTCTGTGCCTTCACCACCTATATGGAGCTCTTGCTCCTGCGAGCACCGGATAGCGAGGCCCGGCTGTGGCTCTCCCGCGTATTGGTGGACGAGTACGGCGAAGGTTCCGAAGGCAAGGACCACCCCACCCTCTACGCCAGCTTCGTCGACGCATGCGGCGGCGATAGCGGGCGCCTCGGACCCGAGCGCCTACCCTCCCCTGCGCACGCCTTCATCCAGGCGCACCAACGCCTGGTGCGTCGCGGAACCTTCCTCGAAGGCCTCGGCGCAGTAGGCCCCGGGCACGAGTGGGCGATTCCCAAGATGTTCGACGCTATCGTGCCCGGTCTGCGAAGAGCGGGCTTGTCGGACGACCAGATCGGCTACTTCACGCTGCACCTCGAGCAGGACGAAGACCACGGGGCCTGGCTCGAGGAAGCGCTGGTGCGCACCGCAGGTACGCCGGAGGCCCAGGCCCAGGTACGGCGGGGTGCGCTCACCAGCCTGGAGGCCCGGATGCGGTTCTGGGACGGGGTACAGGCGGCGGTCATCCGCTATCGCCAGCCCCGGGCAACCCGTGCGGATGGCCCCAGCCCCCGAACCCTCCTGCATGAGGTCGCGCTGACGAGCTGGGATGGCATGACCATGGGCCGGGCGCTGGAGACCTGGCGGGCACGAAGGGCTACGGACGCGCGCCCTACCCTCGACGGCATGCTCCTGGCTTGCCGCTCACTCACTTGAGGCGCCGTGGCACGCCTACCGTCATCCGGGATCAGCCGCCGCAAGCTACTTTCGAGCGCCGCGAGCCTGGGCGGTATGGGGCTATTGTCAGCCCTCGAATGGCGCTCCCTCCGCGGGGACTTCGACCACAGACACTTGGAAGCCACCTCAGCCGACCTCTTCGCAAGATCACTTGCGGACGTGCGCGGCGGTGACGATGCCCTCATTCACATCGGTCATTGCACCCACCTGTTCCTTCTGTCAGGCAGGCGGGTTCTCAGCGACCCGTGGTTCTACGACCCGGCCCATGGAGGCATGGTGCACGCCGTTGGACCTGCGATCGAGCCAGGGGATCTTCCGCCCGTCGACCTGATACTGATTACGCACGAACACCCCGACCATGCCGACCCGCGTGCTCTCGATGCCCTGGACAAGCGAGCGACGGTAGTCGTTCCCACCAAAGCTCTCCAAGCACGGGTTCGCAAGCTCGGCTTCAGACGCGTCGAGCGCCTCCACACGTGGCAGAGTCTGGAAGCCAATGGCGTCAGAGTCACGGCCACAACCGCGGTTCACGATGTCGCCGAGGTGGGCTACGTGGTCGAGCGGTCGACGCAGCGCATCTACGTCGCCGGAGACACGGCGCTGCATCCCGACATGGAAGCGATCGCCGAGCGCTTCTCCCCGACACTCGCAATCCTCCCGGTGGATGGCACGGAACTGCCCGGGACCGGCCGCTGGGTCATGAGCCCACAGGAAGCTGCCCATGCCTGCTCCCTGCTCCGCAGTCCAGCCGTGATGCCTGCCCATGCTGACGCACGCTTTACCGATCCGGTGCTACGGCTGTGGGCTCGGACGTTGCCCCAGGCCATCCGTGCATTCGGTCGCGCCGTCGCCGACCGGGGGATCCGCACGCGACTGTTCTGTCCCGCGCCCGGAGAACGCATCACCCTGTCTAGCTAGCCCGGATGATTCATGAACTCTGCGTCGGATCGCGCAGGGATTCGGCTTCACACGGCTTTTCGGCGACCGACCCACATACTGCCTGTATTTGCGAGGGCGACGAAAGGCGTGTGAAGTCGAAGAACAAGCGAGGCGATGCAGAGTTCATGAATCATCCGGGCTAGGAAGGGACGCATGTCCCTTCCTGGATGGGAACCAACAGAACTCTCTTCAG
>JAPPOR010000173.1 GCA_028817905.1 Myxococcales bacterium | reverse complement strand
CCCGCAGGGGCCGCGCCTCCCCCCGACCCCTCGGAGAACGCGCCGTCCTGCCAAGCGCCGGCGGAACCCACAGGCACGCTGCTCTCGTCACCCGTGTCCTCTGCGGTGCCTGTAAAGACATTGAGTAGCTGATTGATCCGAAAGGCGAGTCCGCCGAGCTCCGCGCTATCGGTCTCCAGGCGAAGATCCGTGCGTCCGTTGATGACTGCCAGAACACCCTCTTCGATCGCCTCGATCGGACGCATCACGCTATTGCCGATCACGAACCCGTAGCCGATGATCATGATCGCCCCGAGGGCCATCATCACCAGCACCACGTTGGCCGCATCCGCCAAAGCCATCGCCTCGGTGCGATTGCCCAGAACCACGAACCCAATAGGAAGGGAAGGCGACATGGGCAGACGCGCCGTGACCCCGACATAGTCGGCACCGCCCACCTGCGCCTTCCAGATGCGTGAGCTGGCGGCTTGACCGGCGAGAACCGCATTGGTGTCTCGCTTCTCTGGCCCGAACAGGATCCCGTGCAAGGCGCGAGGCGCGTTGCCGCGAAGCGAGGAGCTGTAGACCCGGTCCTCCATGACAAACGCCACTTCTCGTCCAAGCACGCCCGCCTCGCGGGCCGCAACGCCATTGGAGAGCTCGTACCCAACGATCAGCGCCCCGACGATGGTACCGGCCTGGTTTCGAATCGGCGCCAGCGCCGTTTGCAGCACCTTGTTTTCCTGATCCTCCACCCAAACATCGTGAGCGGCGCGTCCAGTCTTGAAAGCTCTCCCGAGGGCCGGAATGCGAGGCAGAAGCGCCTTGCCAAACATGACGTTGCGGGCGCCGTTACGGGCCAGAGCCTTGCCGGTCTCGTCCGTAATCACGACCAGTTCGGGAGCGCCGCGCCCGCCGCGAGCAGGGTCCGAGAGCCACGCGTGAGTAGCCTCCGCGGCTTCGTAGGCGCGCGTTCGACGGCTGCTCTCATCCAGGCCGCTGAAGACGTCCATCAGCTGACGCATCGACGCGCGCAGCTCGATAAGGTCGCGGAACTCGTTTGCGGAAAGACGATAGGAACGCCCAAACAGGGTCTTGTCGTTGCCGATTTTCGAATCGAGCCGCGCCGCGAGTCCGGAACGAAGCTGGTCGGCAATCATGACGTAGGCCGCCAGGCCCAGCAGGACGACAACAGCCAGGTTCCCCGCGATGATCTTCAGCCGCATGTTCTGCGTCTCCTGTCGTGCCAGAACAGGACCGCACCACTGGAGTCGCCGTCCTTCCGCCCCGAGCGCCGCAGACCTGCCGAAAGTACTCCGTGAAGTGCCTTTTGCGCCATTGTGCCAGGAAAACGAGGCGCATCGGAAGATTTTGAGTTTTCAGCGGAATATTGGGAGAACAGTCAGCCGCGGTAGCCACAGGTCACACACTGGAGGCGGGTCCCAGGAACCGATGGCATGAGGTGAACAGGCGGCTTCGCGAGCCACACACTGAGCGGATCTATCCTGAACATATGTGGCAGCCTCCACCACACGTAGGGTCGCGTGTCGCGGATTTCCCCGTGGAGCACCGGCCAGCTAACATAGGCAAGATTCATGGCGATCAGGGTCGTATGCGAAAGTACCGAGCTGGCAGTGGAGTGCCTGCAGATCGCCCAGTCTGTCGAGGTGGAAGTGGCGCCTATGGTGGCTGGCGACGACTGGCTTGCTGCCGCGACGACCCATCCCGCCGAGCAGATGATCGCGGTCGCCCTACAGGCACCACCTGAGCTGTCCGCGCTGGTCACCCTATCGGAGACCGCGGCCAGCCAGCGACAGCGCGCATTGGTATCCATCGCCGCACCCGACCCGTACGCACAGCTCGTACGCGGCGCGGGCTCCGACCTGGGCGTGTGCATGGCGTGCGAGGTAGAGGTGTTGGTCGCCATCTTGGCCCTGTGGTCGGGGGGCGCGTACCATGCCTGGCAAGCGAGCATTCGGGGCCTGCCTTCGGTGGACCGCGTGCGGCTCAAGCCGTCACTTGCCGGCACAAGCCGTATGGCAGGACAATTCGTGCGCTGCGACGCAACACACATAGCCTGGCGCGAGCAACCCGAGAGCCCCCCTCAGCCACTTGGCCGACCGAGGGACGTAGCGGACGCCTTGCTGGCCATGCGGGCATGTGAAGGCGCCGGAGCCCGCGTACAGACGTCGGTGGACGTGGACCGACAGCAAGTGTTGGATGTGTTGTTCGGCCCCCCACGGGCCCTATCCGATCCGGCGAGCAAAGCTGCCCTCGCACCCTATGGGCTGCCAATGCCAGAGGAGGAGCTGTGTGCAAGCGCCTCGCGCGCCGCCGCCGAAGCGGCGCGGCTGGGGTTCCCGGTGCGCATCGCGCTTGCGTCACCCGACCTGCGAATCTGGGATCACCCGGAGCTGGCGCTCGACATGCTAGGCAGCGCCGCAGCCGTCCGTGACGCCTACCGACAATTGACGGCGATGGCCCAGACAGCGGGCAGAGCGGCCGGCGAAGAGGAGCCTCGCCTGCTCGGCGTCACCGTCACCGCCGAAAACCGCAGCCACGCACTCCTGGGTGTCCGATGCCGCGCGCTCGGTGCCGTGCGGGTTGCCGCGGAGATATGGCTTGCGGACGAAGGGGGCCAGGCTTCCCATGACCGCGTACTAACGATTCTACCGGTCCCCGAAGATCAGTTCGAGCGCATCGTTCGTCGGTTCGCTGGTAGCGATCACCTGCTGGGCGGCGAGCCGGCCCTGCGCGCCGAACGCCTCGGCAACATCGCAGACCTGCTCTTGCGAACGACCGCGTTCGCCCTCGACTTCCGAGACCACGTCCGGAGCATCGAACTGCGCCCAGTCGCCGTCTTGCTCGATGGTCAGGTCGAGGTACGTGAGGCTTGCGTGACGGTCAGCGACGCGTTCGCCCGGTCCCTGACGAACGCTAGCTAGCCCGCATCCATCACCAAATCACGCGCCCTCGCACAACTGCTCGACTCCGCA
>JAPPOR010000261.1 GCA_028817905.1 Myxococcales bacterium | reverse complement strand
GATGTCCGGAGGACCAGCATGACCAGCGAGACCAGGAGTACCGACAGCCAGGGACGGGCGGGGCGCGCACCGACAGGCACGTTGCGGCTCGTTCGACATCCGCACCCGCCGCCCGCGGGCTCGCGTGCATGAGAGGCATCTGCGAGTGCCCCACCGTCAGATGGCTGCGCACTCTGATTCGCGTCTTGTACGTCACGGAGCGCCCCTCCGTCCGGAGGCTCGTCGTCTGCACCCGCGCCTTGGCCGAGGCTCGTGGCGTACCCCGCGCGCGCCAGGTCCGCCTCGAAACGTAGCCACTGCTGCTCGCAGGCGGGCCCCGGCGCGGCCGGCGGCAACAACCCGTCGAGGGTCAGGCTTGGAACGGCAGAGCCGTCGCGCGCAAGTGGGAGCCGGTACAGGCTCCCGGTGGCGCAGGCGAAGGCCGAACCCGAGTGGCCCGTGAGACTGGTAACTTTCAGATCCTGCTCGAGCGGCACTACGTCATTCCCCACCAGGCGCTCGAGGTCGTTGCCCTCGGCGATCCAGACCTCGCCGTCCACCGCGACGGGCCCGTGCAGGGACTCGCGGGTCCGCTTGAGTTCCACAAGCCGGTCGCCGTCGATCCGGTACAAGAAGCGATCGTTGCCCTGGATCGCGATGACGAAGAGCTGCCCGTCGGCCTCTCGCACACGGGCCACCACCCGCCCGCCTGTCCAACCCGACACCTCGACCGTCTCGGGCTCCGACTTGCCATCGATGCCCACCATCGTCAGCGCCTCGTCGCCCAAGTCGTTCACCAGCCAAAGGCGGCCATCATGGGCAGCCATGGTCGCAACCCGCTCAGACGACCGGAACAGCTGTTGAGGCCCCTCCTGAGTCAGGGCAATCAACACCATCCCCGTGGCGGGGGGGGCCGCGAGGGAAAGCGCATGAACCGTTCCATCGAGGCTCTCCAACTGCAACACGTGGCCTGTGTCGAGCAGCGCAGCTGCCCTGAGCGTCAGGTCACCAGACCGATCGAGCCAATATGGACCATCCTCCCCCACCAGCCATGCACCCTCCCCACCGACGGCGAGGGCCGACGCCACACGCTCCTCCAGGCCCACGGCGGCCGGACAGATGAAGTACCACTGGTCATCGCGTCGCTGGGCCAAGCCCTCCGTGAGCTGAAGCAGCCAGGGCCCCTGCTCGGCATCCATGCCCAACACACGAACCACGGCTGCACCGGCCCCATGCGCCCGTGCAGCCGCAGGAGCCAGCCCTAGCAAGAGCGCGGCGATGAGAATCGCAGGCACTGTACAGCTCCCAAAAGCGCCCGCAAGGCACGACCGGCTGGCAGGGAGGTTCACCATGGGTCTACTAGCACTACTTGCTTAGCCCGTCGTGCGATGATCGCGAAGTACAGGGGTTTTGTGGTGACAGGGGTCCCGGTCCTGGTCGGAGCCCACGTGCCTCCCAGCGCTGGACGAGCACAGCCGAAAGAGGGCCCCCATCGGGGAGCGCCGACGCCAAGGCGCCAAGCCAAGGCACCGAACCAAGGCACCGAACCAAGGCACCGAACCAAGGCGCCGAACCAAGGCACCGAACCAAGGTGCCGAGCCGAGCTTCTTCGGTCTCGATTCGGCAACAGCACCAGCGCGAAAACAAGCCGGCTCCGGGATAGCCGCGTACCAATCCTAGGGTGCCATGGTTCCTCACGCCCGTCCCGAAGGCCTCTGGCTCGCAATGGCGAAAGTGACTATGCTGCGCGGAGCGTTGGATTGGGTTGGCGACTATGGGATGGGCCGCTCGACCCCTGTGCTGTTGGAGGAGTGGCAACATGGGCAAGAACAAAAAACCGATCGGTCGCCGCGACTTCATGCGCGTCGTCTCCGGAACGCTGGTCACCGCTGAGCTGGCCAGTTTGGGATGTGGCGAAGCAGACCCAACGGAGACCGCGGGTACCGAGGGTGTATCGCCGGGTGGCAATGCACCCGCCAATGCAGCAAGCAGTTCGTCCGCGGTCGTACCCAATGCCGCCGCCGGTAGCGGTGGCGCCACCCCGGTACCCAGTGCGGCCAGCATGAACGAGGGGCTCCCTGCTCCTGCCGGCGTTCGCGAAGATGGCGAGCCGGAAAGCCCGGACGCCCCCAACGGTCTCGGCGAACCCGAGACCGACCCCCCGGCCGCCAACGATCCCATGCCCGCGTCCCCTCAGGCGCAGGCCGAGGGTCCTGCGGGTTCTGACGGTCCGCGCGCCACCGACCCGGTCCCCGAAACGGACGAACCTACCGCCACGCCTGGCGGTGGCCAAAGCCCCGACGGCAAGTCGCGGGTGTACATCGTCAAGACCAACGACCGCTCGGAAGGTATTTCGGAGGCGCTCAGCCTGTTTGGCGGGCTCGGCTTTGCAGCCAGTCGCGACGTGGTCCTGAAGCCCAACTTCAATAGCCAGTACCCGTTCCCCGCGACAACCCATGACGACACGCTAAGGACGATCGTCGCTGAACTGCAGAGCGTCGGCGCCGGCAACATCACGCTGGCTGAATCGGCCGGTGCGACCACCGGAAGCCGAACCCCCACGGCAACGGTGATTCAGGCGAAGGGGACCATGGGCTTGTGCAGCGAATTGGGCATCGAGTTCCTGAGCTACGATGAACCCGAGGTCGAGTGGGAGACCTTCGAGTTCGACGGTATGAGCTGGCGGGGGGGGCTGGCGATCCCCAGCATGATGCGCTCCTCCGATCGCGTGAAGATTCTCCTGCCGTGCTGCAAGACCCATGTGCTGGCAGACTACACCTTCAGTTTGAAGCTGGCCGCCGGGCTGCCCCCGCGTAGCAGGCGGGGGCTCATCTCCGACATGCACACGTCCGTCCATCAGAAGGTCGTCGACATCAACAAGAGCTTTGAGCCGGATCTCGTTGTGATGGACGCGATGCAGTGCTTCATCGACAATGGGCCCGACACGGGAACAACGCGGAGTCCTGGACTGATCGTCGCCGCCACCGATCGCGTCGCCCTCGATGCCGTAGGCGTTGCGATTCTGAAGTCCGCGGGCTCCCGGACCACCCCCCTACGCCGCAAGATCTTCGAGACGCCGCAAATCACTCGAGCGGTTGAGATCGGTCTGGGAGCCAGTTCACCGGACGAGATCGAACTGGTCGGGAACGACGAAACGACCCTATCGGAGCTACGCTCGATTCTGGACGTCGGCTAGCTAGCTACTAGCCAGCCCCGACGGCGTTTGACAGCGCCCCACCGATGTGGTGGAGAGTTGGACTCGGAGCGGTGAAGGAGGGTCTGGTATGCACGAAGTGGTAGCGACTTCCGGCGGCCAACTGCGAGGGGAAAGAAGAGGGGGGCACACTGCATTCTTGGGCGTGCCATATGCGCGCCCACCAGTGGGGGAGTACCGCTTCCAAGCGCCATCGCCCGTGGAGCCATGGTCCGGGGTACGGGACGCCCTCGCCTTCGGTCCCTCGGCGCCACAGGATCTGCTGGCGGCTCCGGGGTTCAAAGCCGAGGGGCCGGAGAGCGAAGACTGCCTGTACCTGAACATCTACACGCCCGCAGTCGACGACGGCGCGCGGCCGGTGCTCTTCTGGATTCATGGTGGTGGCTTCAGCCATGGTTCCGGGGCCCAACCGTCCTACAACGGCGGGCCGCTCGCGGAGCGAGGCGACGTCGTCGTCGTGAGCATCAACTATCGTCTGGGCGCGCTCGGCTATCTCTATCTGGGCCGCCACGGCGGCGACGCGCTGGGCGCGGTGGCAAACGCTGGACAGCTCGACCAGATCGCGGCCCTTCGCTGGGTGCAAGAGAACATTGCGCGCTTCGGCGGAGACGCAAGCCAGGTCACCATCTTCGGTGAGTCGGCAGGCGGCGCAGCCGTTTCGACCCTGCTAGGCATGCCCGCGGCCCGCGGACTGTTCGCGCGTGCCATTGCGCAGAGCGGGACTGCGAACCGCTTGGGCAACCGCGAGACGGCTGCGGCCACGACGGCTCGCTACCTGGAAAGGCTCGGAGTTCCCAAGGACGGGGTGGACAGCCTCTGGACCACTCCGCTGGATGCGCTGTTGCGCGCGCAGGGACCGCGGGGACCGCTTGCACCCATCGTGGACGGCGCCAGCCTGCCCCAGCGACCCATATCGGCCGTTCGCGAAGGCATGGCACGCGACATCCCTCTGCTGGTAGGAACCAACCGGGACGAGCAGAAGCTCTACGTACAGGTGCCGAGGGAAGCGATCGACGATGCGGAGCTTGAGCAGGGGGTGCGCGCCCTGCTGCCGCGTTCCGGCGCCGACCAGGCTCCGGAGCTCGTCCGCGTTTATCGCGAGTCGCGACAACAGCACCGCCTGCCCGCCCGCAATACCGACATTCTCGATGCCATCCAAACGGCCTCGCGCTTCCGAATCTCCGCCACACGCCTGTGCGAAGCCCAGCGCGTGCACCAGGAGAAGACGTTCCTTTACCAATTTGATTGGGAGTCACCTGCCCGGCGTGGCGAGCTCGGTGCGTGCCACGGCCTCGAGGTACCATTCGTCTGGGGGACCGTGGGGAAGAACGGCAACCCACGCTTCACGGGCGTGGGCGCCGAAGCCGAGCAGCTGTCGGGCCACATGATGGACGCATGGATCGCGTTCGCCAGGACGGGAGATCCGAGCCACCCTGGAGTGGGAGAGTGGCCCGCCTACTCGACGGACAATCGGCATACGATGATCTTCGGCCGCCGCTGCGGCGTACAGGGGGCCCCCTTCGAGCAGGAACGCGCTGCCTGGGACGCGGTGCTCAAACGCTAGCGACCTTGTCCAGACGCAGCGAATCAAGGTAACGCGATCCAACGTGACGCAAACGTCCACGAAACGCTGACTCAAGGTCGCTAACCCGCATCCATCACCAAGGCACGTGATGATCGTGCAAGTGATCGGCTTCGCGGAGCTTTCGGTGAAGGAGGGAATACTAGCCCGTATTTTCGACTGAGGCGAAAGCCCTGGAGTCGAGCACTTGTGCGAGGGCGCGTGATTTGGTGATGGATGCGGGCTAACTATGGAAACGCCAGCACTTCGTCGCGACCGTGCAGCTGGATGAGCGACTCGATGTGGCTCTTAGCGGTTTCCAGGCGCTCGAAGACACCGTCAATGCGCGCCTCACTGAGCAAACGACCACCCCGCCAGGCGGGGTCGCGGGCCAGCTCAGCCAGGAAGCACGCGCGCGTAAGCTCGGATAATGCCTGGTAGAAGCTGGCCGAAAAGCGCTCGGCACGCAGCATGCGCGACAGAATCCGCTTGTGCACCCGCTGGCCCAAACGCACAGCAAACGCAACGTCGTGGTCGCGCAGGAAAACCAGGGTGCCGGCTTCGTCTCCGCGCGCGTTGCCTCCGCTAAAGCGATCGAAGTTCCCGATCAGGTAGTCGAACACGACCATCGTGCTGATGTGGGCAGCCAAACTTCGAGAACCCGCCTGAATCATCTCGCCCTGGGTAAGCCACCCTGTCCAGCGGGCGATGCCAGCGGGGTCGTCGATGTCGAGGTCCACCATCTTGGGAATCCAGTAGATGGCCACACCGGGGACCAGGTCACCGTGCTCGCGGACCATTCGTTGGGAGATCTCCTCCCACGTGTGACCTGGCTGGTTCTCGAAAGCCGCTCGCAGAGCCGTCTCCGGAATGCGGCGCGACACGGCGGGGGGTACGTTGTTGAGGCCGAGACAACGCGAAAGCCGGTAGGCGGCCACCTCCGCAGCAGGGCCGTTTGGCCGATCGTGGGTCTTGGACTTGAAGGCCGCGTCGTAGCGGCCGTCAAGCTTCATGTGGAACACGGTCGACGTGGAGCCAACCGGTCGAAACCCGGTAGGTGTCAAGTGCCGAAGACCATCGATGAGTGCATCCTGCGACCGCCTGAGCCCGATAAATGGGCGCGGCAAGCCAGCACCATCTCGGAAAGACATGACGTCGAAGCCAGGCACCGGCTCATCGTCCATGCTGGGAGGCGGAAGAACCGGCTCCGGTGGCGCGGGCGCACGCGTTCGAACGGCAACCGACTCCGACCCACGCTCGGGCAACCCGAACGCCTCCGTCCGAGCGACGGGCGACTCCTGCGTGGCCTCGGTGGCCCTGGGGCGACGGGATGCTCCATCAGGCGTGGGGGCTCCGCATGCCCACAGCAGCACAAGAAGGAACAGCTGCGGTCGCGGACAAGATCTGCTCAACGCCTGCGAGCCTTCCGCGACTTCTCCATTTCCTCTCGCGCTGCGCGCGCCCCCAGCACAAACCCCACGGCCACGCCGATCAACAGGATGCCCGGGATATAGATAAAGTGAGCGACTGAAGGCACGGATCAGCCTCCGGGTGCGTCGCCTCGCTCGAGCTCGGCCCGCAGGCCCTCGAGTTCCTGTTGGGTACGCCCCTGCAGCCGCACGAGCCGCACAACGTACAGAAACAGGACGACCCAGATGGTCGCATAGGTGGCCACGAGCAGCGGCCCACCAGCGATATCCTCCTGGACCGCACCCTCCACCGGTTGAAACGTCTGCGATCGCGCCTCGGCCGCATCCTCGACCTGAGCCGAAGCGCCGCTTAAGAGCAGGCCGAAGCTGAGCGCCGGAATCAGCAGGGTCGCGACAACCATGGCAGCGGCAAACAACGGTTGCGCGGGCCTAGCCCGCCTGGAAAACCTCACGAATCCTCGAGTCACACTTCCTCCAGGAGGCCGCGTTCGGCGGCGGCCATCTCCAACGCTTCCAGATCCTGCCGCGTGCGCTCGGCACGTGCCCGTAACCACACGAGCAGCACCGCCACGATCGTAAACAGTACGAGGCCCATGATCAGGGCCGGCCACATATCGGAGTGCAGACCGCCTCCCCGCGAGGTGATCACCGTGGGGTGGGTCCCGCGCCAGCGCTCGACGCTGTAGTGGATCACGGGCAGGTTCAAGAGGCCGAGCAGGGACAGGCCTGCGGCGAAGCGCTTCTCCACTTCGCCCACGCGGCCCATCGAACGGAGCACCAGATAGGCGGTCAAGATCATGCCTCCCAGCAACGTGGTCGTCAGCCTTGGATCCCACGTCCACCACACGCCCCAAGCCTTGCGAGCCCACATGGGCCCCGTGATCATCACCATCAGAAAGAACACACATCCGACCTCCGCGCCGGCCACGCCGAGAGCATCCCAGCGCGGCTGGCGCTTCGCGAGGTACATCGCGCTGCCAGCGGCCGAGGCGACGAAGCCGATATACATTGCGTAGGCACAGGGCACGTGGAAGTAGAAAATCTTCTGGACGATGCCCATCTGCTTTTCCACCGGGGCGACCACGAAGATCGCATACAGGGCACCGAGCAGGGCGAGGGCACCCAGCGCGATGAGTGCCAGGAGCGCCTTCGGCTGCCCCGGGATGGCGCTCGGCGCGGTGCCAGCGCCCCGGCCGGAGGCGGTGCTCGGGACTGTGGTGGCGTCTTGTGGAGGCATCGCGGGCGAGTCGAAGGTTTTCACGCATCGACACTAGCGCATTTGGCCGAAATAGGGCAGCAGCTATTGTGGTCACGTGATTCGGCCTCCTCCCATTAACTCCGCGTTTCTACAGCACCTTTTGGATCTTGCGCAGGCGAGCTTCGGCGTTCGAAACCCGCCTCCTCGGGCGCTCGCGGCCGCCGTGCGGCAGGTCAGCGAACGCTACACGCGTCGGCGCCAAGAGGTGGCGCTCACGGCAGGCGACCCGGGCGCGCTCGCTGCGCGCCTGCGCTTTTTCCTGCCGCGGGACCTGTTCAAGGTATGGGGCCCCCTGGACGAGCTCGCCGCGGTCGGCGCCCTGCCCACGGCAACGACGCCAAAGGTTCTGGACCTGGGTGCCGGACTGGGCACGACCACCCTCGGCCTGTCGAGCTTCACAGCCGCCGCCGGCAGCGCGCAGGGACTCGTGGTCCACGCGGTCGACCGGGATCGGCAAGCCTTGTCCGTCATGAAGCGACTGCTGGCGCCGCCTGCGGGCCCCCCTGGCCTTTCGTGCGCACCCGTAACCCTGACAACCTACACGAACCTCCTAGAGCCCGCGCACTGGTCCGAAAGCCTCCCGGACGGCCCCTACGACATCATTGTGCTCGGGCTCTGCCTGAACGAACTGCTGGCGACGATCCCGGACGTACCTCGCCGCGTCGCCGAGGGGGAAGCGCTGCTACGGCGACTGTCGGAAAGTCTCAGCGACGACGGAGTGATGATCGTGATCGAGCCAGCCCTGCGCGAGCAGGCCCGCACCTTGGCCGCCATCCGCGATCGCTTGGTCGGCGGCCGAGCGCCGCCGCATGTCTTTGCCCCGTGCGTCGGGTGCCCCACCTGCCCAATGCTTGCGCGCCAGCGGGACTGGTGCCACGAGGACATCCCCTGGGAACTTCCGGCCGCCCTCGCCGAGATCGCGGGCGCGGCCGGACTGCGGCGCGCGGGGCTCACATACAGCTATCTGACCCTTCACGCACGCCCGAGAAGCCTGGCAGAACTCGCGGTGGTGCCGGCTCATGCCCGCCGGGTGGTGAGCGCACCTCTACCAAGCAAAGGCAAACTTGAGCTAGAGCTGTGCGGGCCAGAGGGCGGCACGCGCATGATGGCGCTGAACCGAGACCGGAGGCGTGATCCTGACGTGCTGAGCGACCTAGGCCGTGGTACCGTGCTGGCGCTTGCGCCGGACGACATCGACGATAGCAAGCGCGGTGCGCGAGCGCGGCTCTTACCCGGTCGTTCACCCCGTGTCCTGCGCCGCCCCTAACCCGGATTGTTCATGAACTCTGCATCGCCTCACTTGTTCGTCGACTTCACCACGGCTTTCGCCGCCCTAGAAGGTATGGAGCGTATTCCCGTCGGTGGCCGAAAAGCCGTATGAGGCCGAATCCCTGCGCGATCCGACGAGAGTTCATGACTAATCCGGGCTAACCGCGCTCCTCCGACAATCGTTTCCGGCACCGTAACCCCCGCGCATGGATCTCATTGACAAGAAGTTTCTGTTTGTCGTTGGCAAGGGGGGCGTAGGCAAGACAACCGCCAGCGTCGCGCTCTCGCTGGCTGCCGCGCGAACCGGCAAGCGCGTACTACTCGCGCTGTGCAACGCGAAGGACCGCGTCAGTCATATGCTCGAAGTGCCCCCGCTGACGCCCCAGGTGGCCAACGCTCTGCCAAACATCGACGTGGTAAACATGGAGCCTTCGGCGGCCCTCGAAGAATACGGCATGATGGTTCTGAAGGTGCGCGCCCTGTACAAGATGATCTTCGAGAACCGGTTCGTCTCGGGCTTTCTGCATGGCACCCCGGGCCTCGATGCGTGGGCGATGTTGGGCAAGGCACAACACCATGCACTGGAAGTCGACGACGAGGGGGTCGAGCGCTACGATCTGGTGATCGTCGACGCTCCGGCGACCGGCCACGGGCTGGACCTGCTGCGGGTTCCGAAAGTCATCGTGGATGTCGCCCCGCCGGGGCCCCTGCGACGGGAGGCAGAGCGCGCGTGGGAGCTCTTTTCGGACCCCAAGCGGTGCGGCGTGCTGCTGGTCGCCCTGGCCGAGGATATGCCGACGAACGAGACCCTCGAACTCCACCAGGTCGTCACCTCCGAGTTGCGCATGCCGATTGCAGGACTCGTCATCAACGCTGTGCTGCGTGAGCTATTCCAAAACGGGGATAGCCACACGCTAGAGCGACTCGCTCAAGCCTTCCCCGATCTCGACACACCCGAGCACCAAGTGATCCGCGCGGGTCGGGCCCGCGCCAGCTTGGAAGAGGTCCAGCGGGAGTGTATCGGGCGCCTCAAGCGCGGCATCGATGGGCCGGTGTGGCAGCTGCCCCGCCTGTCGACTCAGGACCTACGTCGTGCGGAAGCCGAAGCCCTCTCCTTGCACCTGTCCGGCCTCGATCGCGCAGACGCGCGCTGAACCGCAAGCGAGCAGCCACCACAGAATTTCGACGCAGGTGGGAATCCTCCCCTATTTCGACTGCAAGCGAGCAAGCCCGCATCCATCACCAACACGAGTGATGGATCGTGCAAGCGATCGAGTTCACAGGGGTTTCGGTGAAGGAAGGGAACACTCGCTGTATTTTCGACTGAAGCGAAAGCGCTGCGGAGCCGAACGGTTGTGCGAGGGTGCGTGGGTTCGTGAATGATCCGGGCTGGGCCCCGGAGGGCGCGGGGATCCCGCCTGGAGCCAGCGCGCTTCGACGATGGATGCCCCTGGCTAGCGCGCTCTTCCAGTTAATGATTCGGCCTGTTACAACGCTTGCCGCGAGGCGAAAAGAACCATGCGATGCGTTTCATTGCTGTTGGCCGCCGGATTCTCCGTAGCGCAGGTGGGGTGCGCGGGCAGCAACCCATACGGCTACGACCGTGAGTATGTGCCCCTGTCCGAGGAAGAGGGCTACCTAGAACGGACCGCGGAACGGAGCTACGAAGAAATCCGACGGGATCCGGCCGGCCACGAGGCACAGCTCGTGAGCTGGTTTGGCACGGTCAGCGGCGCGCAGAAGCGAGGCGACCAGACACTGATCAATCTGGAGCTACGCTTTCACCAGGAGCGGCACCTGTGCCGCGATGAGTTCGACTCCTCCTGCCGGGTCACCGTATCGCAACGTGAGGGGGGGCCGTTTTCAGCGATCGTGACCCTGCGCCCGGAGGACCGCTCGGGACGCAGTCGCCTGAGCGCAGGATCGCTGGTACGGATCTACGGTCGGCCGATCGCAGACTACGACGATCGCGGAGGCCCGATCCTCCAGGCCGAGTACTACCGCCACTGGCCCCACGGAACGTACGTACACTCCGGGCCCGGTAGCAACCCTGCGATGCTGCGCTAGCGGGGTCCCGCTAGCGCAAGCGTATTCGTGGCTGCGTTCGCGATCACTGGGGCACAGCCTGAGGGAGCCACTCGCGCCGGTGAACCCGATTGTTGATCCCTTCGAACGGTTTTGCTACGCGGAGGCAACGAAACGAAACCGGGCCGGTTCATCAACGCTGCACCGGATCGTGTGGGGATTCGGCGGCACGAGATGGTCGGCGACCGTTCGAACGTTGCATGGGTTTGTGAAGAAACCGAAGGCGCCGTGAAGTCGATGACCAAGCGAGGCGGTGTAAGGCCTCTTCTTCCAGGCTAAGCGGGAGGGACTCGAAAAATGGTGACGCTCAGAATAAACGGACGTGACGTGGAGGTACCGGACCCGCAGATGCCCTTATTGTGGGCGATCCGGGATGTGGCGCGGCTCAAGGGCACCAAGTACGGCTGCGGAATCGCCCAGTGTGGTGCGTGTACAGTGCATGTGGACGGCAAGGCAGTCCGAGCCTGCATCACGCCAGTCAACGATGCCCTGGGCAAGGCGGTCACCACGATCGAAGGGTTGTCGCCGGAGGGCGACCACCCCTTGCAGCGCGCATGGTGCAACCAAAACGTCCCCCAATGCGGCTACTGCCAGGCGGGTCAAATCATGCAGGCTGCGGAGCTCCTCACCAAGAAACCCAAGCCCACAGACGCGGACATCGACGCCGCCATGGCGGGCAACATCTGCCGATGCGGAACCTACCAGCGGATTCGGGCGGCCATTCACGAGGCCGCCGGCGACCAAGGGGGGCAATAATGTTCGATCCAAAGGCGCACCGGGACCAGGTGCAATGGCATGTGCAAAAGGTCGACCGCCGCACTTTCATGCGGGCGACGGGCCTTGCAGGCGCGGGCTTCGCCATCAGCATCTATGCCTGCAAGCCCGCTGCAAGCACAACGCAGGGGAGTAGCGGCGAAACATCGGGGGGAAGCGCACCAGAGCCCGCACCCAGCTACAACGCACTGACAACGTTCGTAAGCGTGGGCTCCGACGGTTCCGCCCAAATCACGGTGACGCGCTCCGAGATGGGCCAAGGCGTTCGTACCTCCATGGCGATGCTGGTAGCCGAGGAGCTTGGTGTGGACTGGAACCAGGTGCGCGTGATTCAGGCAGATGCCGACCCACGCTACGGCGACCAGAATACAGACGGCAGCCGCTCGGTTCGGCTGCTGTTTGAGCCGCTACGAACGGCCGGCGCCCAAGCCCGCGAAATGCTCGTGGCAGCGGCGTCCGCGCAGTGGGGCCTATCACCTGCCGACCTGACCGTGAAAGATGGCGCCGTACACCATCCCTCGAGCGGTCGATCGCTCCCATATGCGCAACTGGTGGGAGCCGCTAGCGAATTGCCCTCACCGGAAAAGCCCTCCCTCACGAGCCCGGCCGACTTCCGGATCATCGGCAAGCGGGTCCAGGGCATCGACAACCTCGACATCGCCACCGGCAAGGCGGTGTTCGGTATCGATGCCGAGCTGGACGGAATGCTGCACGCAAGTATCGAACGAGCCCCCACAGTAGGGGGCGAGGTCGAGGGCTATGACGAGCAAGCAGCCATGGCCGTGCCCGGCGTGCGCAAGGTCGTCAAGCTGGAGGCAACGGACGCGGCGCTGCTGGTGCAAAATGGCGTAGCGGTGCTCGCCGACCACACATGGGCGGCCATCCAGGGGCGGGTGGCGCTCAAGGCCACCTGGAAAGGGGGCGATGCCAAGGAGACCACCGCTGCCTATCGGGGCGAGCTGGAGCAGGCGGTGAAGAAACCGCTCGCCACAGTGCGTGATGTGGGCGACGTCGACAAGGCGTTCAAGCAGGCCAAAGACACCTTTGAAGCGGAGTACAGTGGGCCCCACCTTGCCCATGCTCCGATGGAGCCGCCGGTGGCCTTGGCCAGCGTGAAGGGCTCGACGGCGGAGATCTGGGGACCTATTCAGGACCCGAGCCGTGCTGCCGGAGACGTCGCCAAAGCTCTGAAGATCAAGCCCGAGGCAGTGACCGTCCATGTGACGCTGCTGGGAGGCGGCTTCGGGCGCAAGTCGCAGCCGGACTATGTGATCGAAGCGGCCAAGCTATCGCAGGCGGTGGGCGCCCCGGTGAAAGTCACCTGGACGCGGGAGGACGACATTCGCCACGGATTCTATCGACCCGAGAACCGGCAACTGTTGCGCGCGGCGATCGGCAAATCCGGCGAAGTGTCTGCACTTCACGGTCGCTCGTTGTTCCCTTCGCTGCTCAAGGTCTTCGCCGGCTCGTCCGCCAAGCAGCTTCCGCTGGAGGTTGGCATGGGCTGGACGAACTGGCCCTATGCGGTAGACAACATGCGCGCCGAAGCCGCAGGCGCCGAAACAAGCCTTCGAGTGGGCTGGTGGCGATCCGTCTGCCACACGTTTCACGCATTCTCGATGGGCAGCTTCCTGGACGAACTGGCCCACAAGGCGGGCAAGGACCCGATCACCCACTACAAGCAGATGGTTGGCGCGCCGCGGGTTCTCGAGTTCGCCAAGGACGCGCCGGTCACCAACCCCGACGGCCCGATCGACACCGGCAGACTCCTCGCTGTGGTGGATCGGGTCGCGTCCATGGGGCTCTGGGGCACACAACTGCCCAAGGGCGAGGGGCTCGGCTTCGCCGCCCACGTAAGCTTCAGAAGCTACATCGCGTGCGTGATGCATGTGACTGTGGACGACAACAAGCGCGTGCGCGTGAAAGCCGTCGACTACGCTGTCGACGTGGGACGTGCGGTAAACCCGGACGGGATCGCGGCTCAGGTCGAAGGCGGTTTCGTATTCGGACTAACGGCGGCCGCCTACAGCGAGATCACCGTGAAAGAGGGCGTTGTCCAGGAAAGCAACTTCGACACCTACAAGATGCTCAGGATCAACAAGATGCCAAAGGTTAGGGTCGCCATCATCGAGAGCGACGCGCCTCCGACAGGCATCGGCGAACCTCCCACACCGCCGGTGGCACCTGCACTCGCCAATGCTATCTTCGCCGCGAACGGTGAGCGCATCCGCGAACTACCCGTCAGCCGCGCCGGCTACCGAGTGTAGCGCCGCATGAAATCCTGGGCGGGCTAGGCTGAACCTTCCCTTCCGGAGGCTCCAGGCCAGCTTCTTTCCCCCCGTCGGCAAAGCCGCCGGGGGGGGCCCCCTCGCCTGCGGGTCGCGGGCTAGCGGGGACCGTGGGCCAATTTCCTGGCCTCGCCGTGGTTGCCCGCGGCCGGATCTGCCCTCCCGCTGGCTTCGAAAAGCGTCCGATTTCCGAGCGGTGGGGACCGATCAACCCGAGTGAACGGCATCAAGTACTCACCACGTGGAGAATGACGGGTGGGGCGCCGTCCAAGCGAACCGCCCGCGGCGAGGTGTGGCGGCTCGCTTCGCGCTACAACCCCGGGGTGTCCCTTTCGGTCTACATCCACTTTCCCTACTGTCTACAGAAGTGTCCATACTGCGATTTCGCCTCCGCGAGCATCCAGCGTGCTGACGTCCCGAGCAGTGGATATGCCGACGCGGTCCTGATGGAGCTTGAGGAACGCGTCGCGGGGTTTGAGAAGATCCCACCGCTGGCCTCAGTCTTCTTCGGTGGTGGAACTCCTTCCCTGTGGGAACCGCGCGAACTGGGTCGCGTACTGACCGGGATCAGGAGCGCCTTCGACCAACCCCATGCCGGAGCCGGACACCAACAAGCCCTGGAGGTCACGGTCGAATGCAACCCCTCATCGCTGGACCAAGCACGCGCTGCCGCCCTGCGAGAAGCAGGCGTCAACCGACTCTCGATCGGCGTGCAGTCGCT
Source organism: Myxococcales bacterium (assembly GCA_028817905.1). Classification (GTDB taxonomy): domain Bacteria; phylum Myxococcota_A; class Polyangia; order Polyangiales; family JAFGIB01; genus JAPPOR01. Next base: position 1,758 of record JAPPOR010000261.1, on the reverse strand, counting down.
CAACAACGATCGCCTGCGGTTTCTGGGCCGACTCCATGACCGTGCCTCCGCCTTGCGAGCAGTCGCCGAAGCGCAATCCGAGATGCCCCGTGTCAGCGCGGATCTGATGTTCGGAATGCCGGGCCAAAGCGCAGGCGATTTTGTCGCGGAGCTCGAGCAGCTGCTCGCCCTAGAACCCGCGCACCTATCTATCTATGCCCTGACGATCGAACCCAGCACGCAATTCGGTGCACTGCACCGAAAGGGACGGCTTCAGCTGGCACCCGATGGCGATTTCGCCGAGACTTTCATGCGTACCCACGAGGTGCTCTCCACCATCGGGTTTGAGCACTACGAAGTGTCCAACTACGCGCGACCTGGCCAGGCCAGCGAGCACAACCTGCACTACTGGCGCGGGGGCGCGTATCTCGGTCTGGGCGCGGGAGCCGTAGGGTGTCTGCACGTGACGCCGCCAGCGAACTCGCGCAAGCACGCGTGCACACGCGAGGGCCGGGCGAGACGCTATCGCAACACTCCCGATCCGGCGACCTATGGAAGCGCCGCAACCGCCCCCGAACGCGAGGTCTTCGAGGAATGGCTCGGCTCCGAGGAGCTGACCCGAGAAGCGCTGATGCTTGGTCTTCGGACCTGCGAAGGTGTCGACCTCGCGGAGACAGAGACACGCCTGGGCCGCGATCCGCTCGTAGGACGCGCCACATCCGTGGAGCAACAGCGAGCGACCGGAAACCTGGTAACCGAAGGCCACCGCATGCGCGTCCCCTACTCTCGCTGGCTGCACCTAGACAGCATCATCGCGTCGATTTTCTAATGTAGGCCTTCTGTGCCCTTGTATCGATGTGTGCGCCGAAAACGCAGACATCGACACCGTGTCCTGTTCGGTGCGCGACACATGTGTGCGAAAGCCGAAGGCTGAGCTTGTGCGGTGTCAGATGAGGGCGCAGGCTTGGAACCGGTCGCAGCACATCTACTGGCATCTCATCGGGCGTGGAACGAACGGCCGCAGGGGTTGAGGGCAATCTCCTGCGGGCGACTTCGGCGCTTCGCGCACCGCCGGGAGCGTCTCGGGGACCGGCCGCGGCCAAAACGTCACGGCAGGGCAGCGGCACTGCGCAATGGGACACAAAAGGGGGGAAGCATGGGACACGTTACGCACGAGGAGCAAGACTCGCTCACGCCCGTTCCCGTCGATAGCACTAGCTTCGACGAGGAGCTCGCCGGCCTGCACCAGGGACAGGCCCGCCAAGCATGGAAGTGGCTGGGAGTCGTAATCGCGTTCGGGCTCCTGGCAGTACTGACGATCCGCGGAATGGAGAGCGCTCACCTGCGCGACGAGGCCTGGGCGGGCTACACCTATCTGACACAGGCGAAGCTCAATAGCTTCATGAACTGCGCTCTGCCGCGCGCGCAACCGATCCGAATCACCTCTCGCGATCAGTTTCACTCGCTTCTCGAGCGGCACATGCAGGCCAACGTCGCGGCGTACGGTAGGAAGCTAGACGCGTGTCTACCCGAACTGCGCGAGTTCAAGACCGGCCTAGCAAACATGACGGTGCCCGAAGAGGTGACGGCAGAACATGCGGCCATGGTGGGAGCCGCCGAGGTAATGTACGAACAGGCTCACACCCTGGCCGACGCCCTCGAGAGTGAACCAGAGCTCGACTTTGTCAGAAGCACCGGGTTGATCGATCGCCTCACCGGCGCGCACGCCCAATTCCGCACCAGCGCCCAACAGTGGAGCACCGCGATGGCGTTCTGAGC
>JAPPOR010000659.1 GCA_028817905.1 Myxococcales bacterium | reverse complement strand
GCCAGTCGTGGGGCACCAACGTGCAGCGTCAGCAGGGCTTCAAACGGCGCCGGATGAAATGGCCTTGGCTGCGTCCGCGAGTGCGCGGCGATTGCCCTTACTCCGCGCTGCCCAACGACTCAGCTCCGACGCACCAGCGCGGCGCGTCGGCGTCGCCACAACAGGAACGCGGAAAGCCACGCCAAAGAACCGGACAGGCCATGGGTTATCTCCGGGCGCAGGATGCTGCAGCCTCCGCCTCCGTTGCCCGCAACCGGTGAACTGCGGGAAGGGACCGGCGGCGTGCCCGCGTCCCGCCGATCGGTGCCGAGTTGCGCCTGCCCATGGGCACCATGGGGGTGGTCCTCGTGGTGTCCTGGCTCGCTATCGACCTCGACGGGCGGTGCGGTCCCCGCAACCGGGGATGACGCATCTGCAGCATCTGCAGGAGGGTGCCACATGCGAAAGTCCTCCAGCGGCTTCTGACAGGCCTGTTGCGGTTGACCATCACAGGTCAGCGTGCCCGCCAACCGATCAAACCGCATGACACCTTGAAAGGTGGCACCACCGTCATCGCTATAGCCAACGCTGAAGGGATCGTCGTGTGAGTCGGCGCATACCCACAGCCGTCGACCCGTGCGCTCGACGCAGCTCACATGGAGCGCATCGCTGGCAACGGTGAACGTTGCGCCGTAGTCGGTGGAGTGCATCAGTTGCTGGTCCGCGCTGCCAAGCCACAGCTCTCCGGGCTGCGAGCCGAGGGCAAAGCCCCCAAAGGCGGAGACCTCGTACAGTATCTGGAAGGTTTCACCGCCGTCCTCGCTGCCCAAGAGCAGATCGGGCTCATCCGCCTCTGGCTCGTCCCCGTGCGTGTGGGCCGCTACGCGATAGGCGAACGACGCGTACAATCGGTCCGGATCCTGGGGGTCGACCGCGAGCAAGCGGAACTCGCGATCTCCGCTGAGGCCGAGCTCGAACGCCTTGCGGGAAGCACCGCCGTCGTCGCTGCGGACCAGCAAGCGCGTCGACACCCCCGCATCGGCATTCCAGTCCACGCCGAAGAAGTAGATCCGGTCCGGTTGGCTCGGCGCCACGCGCAGCTGCATGAGGACCGCACTGCCCAGGTCGGCTTGCTGCCTAAAGTCAGCGCCCAGGTCCTGGCCGACGTGCAGCGAGTAGTTGCCGTCCAGGCGCGCGAGCGCATAGAGCGTGTCACCTACCCGGTCCAGGGACAGGATGCTGTATTCGGACAGGCCGCCGGCATCGTGCGGTGCGACCCCACATCCCGTCGGATCCGTCAGGCGCAGCCCGCGGAACGTCGCCAGCAGTAGCTGTCCCGAGGACCATGCGGCCTCGCCGGTGATGCCGTTGGTCGAGACGCCCAGGCCCGCATTGCACATCATACGCCAGAGCCCGTCTTTGTCGGGAACGAACAACCCCTCGCGCGCCACCACCGCCGCCAGCTCCCCGTCAGGTGACAGGGCCAGCCTCAGAGGAATCGGCCGAAACAGCTGCGCCTGGACCCCTCCGGAAGCCGACGCGAAGACCACGACAGCTAGAAACACAAAGCCAACGCGAGACGGGAGACGGGCCACTATCGCAACGTAGACCCGGGACGGCGACCAGCCACCAAAGCTGGGTGGGAGAGTAGACGGGACGCGCATGGGTTCTACACGTTTCTGATGGGTCCAGCCCGCATCGGCCGCAGACCCTGTGAAAACCGCGTCCTTCGCGATCCATCACGACGGGTGTGACCAAGTCGTACTAGGGTTTGCGGGTAAGCTGAGGGTCGCCCTTGCAGCCGAAGGCGCGGTCGAGGAACAGGTTCCACATGAACCACGCCGACAGGATCGGCCGGCGCGCCCCCTGATACGCGCCCCAGACCTCGGTTTCGAGCTCCTCCCACGCCGGCGGCGCTTGCACCTTCGTGGCGCCACCCCACGCTCCCCCATAGCCCCACTGGGCGGCGAGGTCGGCGTCTTCGAGGTCGACATAGCGCATCCGGATCGACAGACTCTTCGCCCCTGGACCGGTCGCTTGGTTGGCCGGGCTAGTTGGATGTGACGACCCGCCTGCTGACGGTTGCGCCTCGTAGCCGCTGGCGTCCGCGCGATCCTCGCCATCCTGGTAACCAGACGGCACGCCCGACGAGTCAAACTGCACTGGATACTCGCAGCCCGTCGCGCAGGCGACCAGGAGCGCGAATGGTGGAAACAGCGCGTAGCCCCACCAAGGGAACTCCTCGATCCCGCCGCCTTCCAGCGTGTTCACCGACGGCCCCGGCGCGTAACCGCCGTCCTCGATGCCGTCCGGGGAGAACCGCGTGCTCCAGGAGGGCGACAGCGGGAAGTTGGCCGTTCCCGGCCGATACCGGCAGTTGTGACGTCCGCGCGAGATGTAGACGTGGGGGTGCGTGTCGAGCCCGACCGACGCCTCGTGACCTCGGGGCACGTCCTTCCACCGACGGAATCCGTCGCTCCCGGCAACAAAGTACGGCGACGGCGGGGCGCCCTCGACCGTTTTGCGGTAGTAGCATGAGAGCACAGGGAGAAAACGGTTCAACTCCTTGCTGATCTGCGCCTGGTCGGTCGGGGTGTTCGCCAGAAGCAGCGTCACACCTGACCAGTCGCCCTCGGACTCGAACTCGGGCGAGTTTCTGTATGGGAAGTAGAACGCGTAGTTCAGCAGCAGACCCTCCTGGATGGCGTATGCGACCTCCTTGTTCACCGGTCCGGCACCGAGCACGGCCGTGGCGCCCGGAACGTCGCGCGCCTTGCAGACCGTACCGTACATGGTGAGCTCTGCCGCGATGGTACCGTCGGTATAGGCTTGGAGCACCTGCTTCATGAGCGGAGCCGGCTGGTTGACGGCTTTGCCGTCGACTCTCTTGGTGATCGAGCCGGTGCCCGCCACCGTTGTGTAATGGTAGCGGGTCGCCGACGTCAGCTCGCTCCGGAGGATCTGACCTGCGACCTTGCGACGGTTCGTCCGGGCCGGCTGCTTCGTGAAGTCGACCTCCCACAACGAGCTTGCGGCAACCGTGGACGCTAGGTCGACGGGAAAGAACAACTCGCCGGAATCGAAGTGCACGATGGGCGAGAAAAGGTGCAGGAGCCTACGGTGCAAGTCCTTCTGGGCCATATTCGTCGGTGTCCTGCAACCACTATCGGTGCGTGGCGCCATGGCAGCTACTCCCTCAAAGATCCTCGACGAGTTGGATGAGGGCCATCTCGAAGTCGGCCAGCTCAGGAAACAGCGCCGCATTGAGCGCGTTCATCCGATCGTACGGCGACCCGTGTCGCTCGCACCTGTGACTGATGGCAATAAACCGGTGAACGAAGTCGAGGAAGCGCTCCCGCTCCGGTGTGTCGGGTTGGCCGGCGACGGACCTCAGGTAAGCCGTGAGTGCGTCGCGGGCGGCGCCAATGTCGAGCGAACAGCACCAGGCGGCGCGGAGTGCGTTGCCGAGCTGCCGGAGCCTGACGGTCTCCCGCCCACCCAGGCCCCGCAACTCATGGATGAACCTCGCCATCTCCTCGTACTGCGCCTTGGCGCAGTCCCTCAGCGCCTGCCGTTCGAGCGCCGACAGCGTCCCGAAGAGGTAGGCCATCTCCCGTCGCGCGTCGACCTGCGCCGATGACAACCGGCGCTTGCAGAACGCGGTCTCCACCGCGTCCATGAAGACGTCTTGGTGATCGCGGCGTTCGATGCGCACATGGCCGATCTCGCCTTTGAACGTATATCGATGATCGCCACGAGGCCAGTGCCCGATCGTGATGACCTGTCGCGGTTGGTGCATTCCGACCGGCATGTCAAGTCTTGTCCCGACCGTGGCACCGTCGAGTGTAAGCGTGGCGATGCTAACCCCGTCGAACTCAAACGTGACGCGCGACCACTGGTTGGGCGGCACCCTTGCGGCACCACTGTCCGGGCCAACCCATTTGTGGCCGTCGAAGACCGTACCGTGCAGCCGACCGTCAGATTCGATCACGAGGGCGAACGACATCCAGCCCTCGGCGATGTTGAACCGTCGAGTGATGGGTTGCGGGCGGACGAGCGCTTGGACGCGGAGGGCGGCGAACCGCGCAAGCGACTCGTCGCGTGCCACGAGTTCTACCTGGGCGTCGTCGCCCTGGAAGCCCAAGTACCCCTGCTGAGGAGAGATCTTCCCCAGGAGGTCGCCGTGGTTGGCGAACGACGTCGCGTCGATGACGCGACCTCCCTGGTACGCGGTCATCCGCAAATCGCTCACGGCGGTCCAACTCACTGCTGAACTCCATTCTGCGCCACCGTTCCACTGCATTTGGCGGAGTCCGCGACGTGTTCTCTAGCAGAACCAGACCGCACCTGCGCTCCGAGGTCGATGACGCCACGATTGTCATCCTGCAAACTACCCGCGGCGATTCCAAGTGTCTGCCCGCAGACGGCCCCCGGGGCCGTTGCTGCGACGCAGGTCGCGAAGACGCGGCGGCTGCTGAGCTCGAGAATGGCGCTGCGCGGCATCGCTCGACTCTCCTTCTTCAATCGTTGTCTATGACCCCGGTCCGGACCGGAGCCAAGTGCAAGCCCCACCTAGTCCCGCGGGCCCGCCCCGGCCAGCGCCCGAAATGACACAGCCCAACTCAATTCACACTTCCCGACGGGCCGGGCAGGTATTTCGGGGAACCTCAACGCCGAAAACACGCGTATGCGCTGGCCGCTCAGTTGGCGGCGAACCGTATGCGCCGGCCGCGGACCTCCGCGACGAGGGGCGTGTCAGCGCGGCCGGCCATGCGCGCCAGGCCGAAGCTGGCGTCGTCATTCCGATCATGCCGCGACGCAGGTGGCCGGCGTTCTCACAGGGGGTATGTGCGCCGCAGGGGGGGGGCCGTGATCGTGAAGCAATGATCGAATGAACTCGACTGTCAACGATTCGCTCGCCGTTCGTATCGGCTAGTGGTTCGAGGCGGCGCGCGCGATGCCAGCCGGCGCACCGTTCAGCTGTCCAGTTGCCGGTCTCGTTGCCCTGGAGGCCAGGAGGAGGTAGCGCCATGTCGAAGATTCAGGCGAGCTGGGTACACGGGGCTGCTGTTGTGCCCGAACGGGAGGGCTATTTCGTCACCCGACGCAACTATCGCAACGGCTCGGCGTTCAAAACCCACGGCAAGGAATGGTTTCTCTTTGCCGTTCCGACACCCGTGTTGGTCGACAGCAAGCGCGCTAAGTTGATCAAGGCCTTCGTGCTGTTCGAGACGGGCAGTGGAGCCAGGATCACAGATCTCGAGGTCTTCGATGGCGGAAAGAAGATCGCAACGTTCGGAGGACTCTCGCTCACGGGGAACCACAGCACGTCGCTCGACCAGAGCAATTCGTGGATTATCGAGCCCCCGATCTCAATGACCTTCGGGCTGGCGATCTGTGTGAGAGTCGACTTCGGCAACCCTCAGGTCGGCTCGGTTCCCGCGATTCGATTCGCCTCCGCAGGAGTCGACCTGCTGACGGACTGAGGAGCTCGACGATGGAGCACATCGAGACGACCTTCGAGGAGCGATCAGTGCACCCGCTCGACGAGCCAGTGTTCGAACGGATGGAGGCGCTCGCGTACCAACTTCCACCGGCGACCTCACCCCCGATGCACCGCGCGCCGCCAGCCAAGCTCGATCTTGGGCAGCACCTTCACTTCATCCGCCATCAGGGGGGTGCCGGGTGCTTTGCGTACGCCTTGCTGGCCGTGTGGGACATTATGAATGAGATGGCGTGCCCCTACACACCGAACCTATCCCTGGCGCCGTATATGCTCCTACATCGCCGCCGGGACATCTGGGAGTCGCGCGGCGGCGCCGTCACTCGCGATGGCCGGTTTGTGTCGTTCAAGGTCGGACCGGAGTATGGGTTCTTCCAGGAGGTCGGGAACCCCACACTTGGCACGGAGATGGTGGGGTATTCGGCCAATCCCTGGTGCGGATTGACGAACCTCAACCTCGGTCCCGTTGCCCTTGAAGGCTCAGTTCCGACCGTCGGGTGGACGGTGGAAGGCTTGAACGAGGCGCCCATGTACCGCCTGGCCGGTCTGCCGAAGGTGCTACCGAGGGTCACCAGTGAATCGCTCATACTGCATCTTGCAGCCGGGCACCCGATGCGCGTTCAGATCCCCAGCCACTTCCTGGCCCTCGTCGGGTACGATCTCGCCGCCAAGACATTCACGTACGTTGACAGCGCGGGCGACCGCAAACATAACGCCGGGTTTGGCACAGTGACCTTCGCCGAAGTGGACGACCCGAAGCGGCCATACTTCAGCAAGGCCGAGGTGATCGATATCGTGTCGCCTCGTCCCGTCCCAGCCGCTCGCATCCGGTTCTCTCATTCGAACCGTATGAACGTCGGTCTGTGGCTAAGCGTCGAAGGAAGCCCGATCCCACGACGACAGATCTGGCCTCCGCCCCAGTACCATGACGACGGCCTCGAGTCGCGCTTTCTTGGTCACTGGATGCCGTGGGACGACAACAGTCGCAACCTACACTTCACAGTCAGGTTGCCCACCGAGCTGATATGGCCGCCTGGCCCCAACAATCGACTCGTGCTCGACGTGCACGATAGCGGTGCTTACACGACCACGGGTGGCCAGCTCGATGAGTTTACGGCCGCGTTCGGCGGACACGTAGTCAAGTGCGATGCGTTGAACGAGGGACCGGCGCAATTTGGCTCGCACAGCCACCACCGGTTCTTCATCGAGTAGGACCACCAGTGAGCCGCTCGGCAAAGTCCCCCGGTCCATGGTTCGTAGCCCGTGACAAGGTCACACGATCATTGCACCGGGCTCGCCTAGACTTCGTGGAGGCACTGGGGCAAGACTGTCTCCAACTGTTCGGCCCGGCCCGGGGGCGGCCAAGAACCGCCGGGGCACGCCCGGACCCAACACAGAGGAGAAGCCGCGATGAGGTGTATCACTAAGGTCAACCGCTTTACGGCATTCACGGGAGCGTGCGGTATCACCTTGGCCCTGATGGGGTGCGTGGGGGAGGGCTCGGGCTCGGACCCCGAAACGGCAGACGATACCACCGATCCCCGATCGCCCTACGCCGGCGAGCAAACGCGCGAGATCTCATCATTGACGAGCGGGGATGTCGAGTCGTTGAAGCAGGGAACCGGGGTCGCCTTTGGTGGTATGGCGAGGCCAGCAGAACTCAATAGTTACCCGGGTCCGCGCCACGTGCTCGATCTTGCGGACAGTCTGGAGCTCTCCGCAGCGCAGCGCGATCGGATACAGGAAGTCCACGATGCGATGAAGGTCGACGCCCTCGAGATAGGAGCGGAGGTGTTGGACACCGAGCAACAGATCGATGCCCTCTTTGCGAGTCAGGACGCGACCGACACCAAGCTCGAAGAGCTGGTGACCAAGAGCGGCGAGCTCCGCGGCGCTTTGCGCCTCGTCCATCTGTCCGCCCATCTGCGCACCGTCGAGATCCTTTCGGACGATCAGGTCGATCGATACGACCAGCTGCGAGGCTACACTTCCGGAGAGGCTTGCGAGAACGTCCCCGAGGGCCACTCCCCGGAGAGGTGGAGGATGCACCACGGCTGCGACTGAACCGCAGCGGCCGACGCCCAATCCCGCGCCAACGGTCGACAGCGCGCGTGAAAGCGCGGCGAACTCAGGCTCGGGTGCGCCTGCGCAGCGCGCACAGCGCAAGCAGGATCCGGCAAGGGTCGGCGGTCCGTTGCACGCGCACAGGTCATCCACCGGCCCACACTTCAGCTATCCGAAATGCACGACATTTGGCGATGGATGCGGGCTAGTAATCCACTCAGTCCTGAAAGGCGACTCGGTCCCAGAAATCGCAGCGCTCGCGTGCCAGCCCACTGTCGGTGCCCAGTTTGGCACCCAGCGTGAGGTGCAGCTCGCTGTCCGCCGTGTACACGGGCCAATGCGGATCCTCGCCGCCGTTCGGGTCGCCAGTCGCGGCGAATCGGGCCCAGTAGTCTTGCATGATCTTCCCCAGCGCCTCGTTCTTGGGCGCGCGGAACGCGCTCGATAGGACCTTCGTTCCAAACACGTAATCGAGCTCGAAGGCGTGGTAGGCAGGGGGTTGGTCGAAGTAGTACAGATAGGTGTCGCGTCCAAGTTCGGATATCCCGCGCGCAAGCGCACGCGACGGACAGTGGAAGTTGATGTCCGCCATCAGCGAGCCAAACGCTTTCGGCGCTTCTTCGTCTGATTCGGCGGCATAGAGGGCTTTGACCTCGACGCCGAGCGGACCGTAGGTGGTGTCGATGTGATCGCTGAGGCTCGCGGCGTCGGCGCCACCTGTCTCGACCCCGGCAGCGAAGAACAGCCCCCATTCGTCACGATTGGTTCCGACGATGAGCTCGCCCGGATGCGTGGCGCCAGCGGCCAGCAGCGCTCGAGGGGTGTCTTCCAACAGCCCCCCCGGACCGTCCACATGGATGGACCATCCCCCTGGGAACGCCAGGAGGTCCTCCAGCTCGGCGGACGCAAGGCAGTCGGCGGCGTCCGCACCTGCGCCGCACAGCTCGGTTACCAGGTCTACCCCGAGCTGTAGCGCGAGCTCGCGGCTGGAAGCGAATTCGTCCCCCACCGCGTCCAATCCACCATATAGACACGACCCACTCTGGGTGATGTACCGTTGCGCAAGCCCCGCGCTGCCATCCGCGAACAAATGGTAGCAGACGCTGGCGGCGCCCGCCGAATGGCCAAAACAGGGTGACGTTTTGCGGGTCGCCGCCAAACGCTACGATATGGTCGCGCACCCATCGGAGGGCCAACTGCTGGTCGCGCAAACCGTTGTTGCCGGATGGACGGCCCAGCGCTGCGTCGAGTTCGGGATGGGCCAGGAAGCCGAGTGCACCGAGGCGGTAGTTGATGGTGACCACGATCAGGTCCCCGACCCGGCTCAGTGTGTGGGCGTCCTTGTATTGGGAGCTGCCCCCGATGACAAATCCGCCCCCGTGAATGAAGACCATGACCGGCAGAGCGTCGTCAGGGCCCGCCGCGGGTGCGAATACGTTGAGCGTCAGGCAGTCCTCGCTCTGCTCACCTGGCGGGCCCAGGGGGGTCCTTTGGTTGGGGACACTTCGGACCGAATGCGGGCGCCTCAAACGTGCCTTGCCACGGAGGGGCCGGCTTCGGTGCCGCGAAACGCAAGGGGCCGACAGGTGGCCTGGCGTAGGGGATGCCCAAGAAGGCACGCGTGCCGTCGATTAACGTGCCTACCACCTCGCCGGGTCCGATTCGGACCGCGGGCCTGTCTTCGGCTAGTTCCGTCCCGTCCGGCCTGTTGTCGGGCTCAGCAGCTTGGCGCCGCGGGAGAGTCTGGCTGCTGTCGCGCGGTGGAGCGAAGGCGCCCATGGCCGCACTGCCGGGCAGTCCGGCGGGCTCGGGATAGTGGCCCTCGGCAAGCATTTGGCGCTTGCCGTTTGGCGGAGCGCGGTCGTCCACCGCAGCAGACCAGTGCTCCCTGTGCTGGCCGCATGCGCCGGCTGCCAAGCTTCCTACAAGGCACAAACCCGCCCAAGTTCTCCGCGACACGTCCATTGGCTTCCCTCCAATCCATGGAGCTAGCCGGCTGCAGATGGCGCTTCGTTTGTGGACTCGGCCCGTGTCTGGTCATTGTGCGCCAATGCCTTGATTGCCTGAACGCCGTCGACTGCCAGCTTGGCTCCTACATGGCGCCTGGAATAGCGTGGCCGGGAGGCCGCTTACATTGTAGAGTCGACCCGTGTCTGGTCATCTCGCGCCAACAGCTCGCAACTACGCGGAGGCGCTCCCGATGCCGTCCAGCTACTTTTCGCTGATCCTGCGAGAACATGGTGCATCGGGCCGTGACCAAGCGACGCTATTGACAGGGACGGGCCTGTCGGAAGCGACGCTGTCGGCAACGCCAGAGATCAGCCTGGGTCAGCAACTTTGCCAGATTCGCAACGTCGCGCAGATGCGAGGCCCCACCTGGTCGCTTGCGACCGGCTCTCGACTCCATCCATCGACCCACGGGCCGATCGGCCTGGCCGCCGTGAGCGCACCTTCGCTGCGCGACGCGCTCAAGGTGATGGAACGCTTCAGTCAGGTGCGCTCGCCGCATTTCCGGCTTCGCGTACGAATGGGTGCCAGCGAGGTGCGCATCGTGCCCGAAGACCTCGTCGCGCTCACATCGGAGGAGCAGGGCCCACTGATCGATATCGTGCTTCTTAGCACGCAGGGCTTGATCGAAGCCATCCTTGGCCGACCGCTGCAGGGAGCGCGCTTTGAGCTCCCCTATCGTCCTGGCGATGACGTGGGACGATACGCGGAGTACTTCCACGCACCCCTGCGCTTTGCGTGTCCCGAGCCGGCGATCGTCTTTCCTTCCTCCTGGCTCGCGGTCCGCAGTCCACTCGCTGACCCTGCGCCGTTCCGCGCTGCCGTGCGCGCCCTGGGGATGCGCGAGCGCGCATTGTACGGGGACCGCGTGCTCGTTGCGCGGGTGGAGCGACTACTCGCGCGCCGCGGCGCACGGCTCCAGGTGCAGTCGGCCGCGACGCTGCTCGGCGTTTCTACCCGCACGCTCACGCGCAAACTTGCCAACGAGGGCACAAACTTTCATACGCTGCGCGAAGCAAGCCTCAAAGCGACCGCGCTCGCTATGTTGAGCGATCGCGAGCTGAGCATCGCAGAGGTCGCCTACGCGATCGGCTACGAAGATGCCGCAAATTTCGGGCGGGCCTTTCGCCGCTGGTTCGGCGTGTCTCCAGGACAACACCGGCAACACGGAACCGACTAGCCCGGATCATTCACGACTTCGGGTCCTACGGACCCAACACGGCCTGTGTCTGGAGCGTGCGCGTCGTCAGCTTCCCATCCTGCCGACGAATATCGGTCTGAACCACGATGGTTGTACGTCCAACATGAATCGGGATCGACTCCAGCGTCACCACCCCTGCCCGAATCGGGCGGAAGAAGTTGGTCTTCGATTCAATTGTTGTGGTCGTTGCGCCCCCAGGCAGATTCGCGCCCGCGCAGGTAGCCCCAAGCACATCGGCGATGCCCATCAGGTACCCGCCGTGTAGCGCCCCGCCCACTGTGCAGTTCCGGGCGGCCCACTTCACCGTGCCTACCACGCGGCTCGGCTCGGCCGCCACGACCCGGAGTTCCAGCTCGCGCCCAAATGGCATGGCCTCGTGGATCAAGGCTGTTAGTTCGTCGTTGACTTCCATCATGCTGACCTTCCCTTGGTTGGCTAGCCCGCATCCATCACCAAAGCACGTGATGATCGTGCAAGTGATCGGCTTCGCAGGACTTTCGGTGAAGGAGGGAATACTCGCTGTATTTTCGACTGAGGTGATGGATGCGGGCGAGACATCGCACCGACGTTGCCTCAGGTGTCCGCGAGTTCTTTCGCGATTCCCTCTCGCATGCGGCAGAGTACGTCGGCGCGCACCCGCTCCTTCGTGCCGGCGTGCGCGTTCATGTCGATGCCGCATAGCTGCTTGGCCTCTTCATGAGCCACCTCCAAGAGCGACTCCGCAGACACAACGCGGTCCAAAAAGCCGATCTCCTGCGCCTGTTCGGGCCGGTACAGCGTGCCCGTGGTTAGCGCGTGGTTGAAGCCAGCAGGTGTCAAGCGAAAGCGTGCGATCTCGACCCCGTAGTGTGGCGGAACAAGACCGATAGCAACCTCGTTGAGGCCGATCTTATAGTCGCCCGTGGCGCCGATGCGCACGTCTCCCGCAAGCAGCGTAAAGGCGCCTTGTGCCACCGCGTGACCGGTACACGCCAGCACGATCGGCAACGGGAAGCCCAGCATGCGGATGACCAGTTCCGCGCCTCGCCTCAGCGTGCGTGCCACCTCCTCCTGACCCCGCTGGAACATCGCGAGGTCGTAGCCCCCAGAGAAACACCTGGGCCTGCCCACGAGCAGCACGACTGCGCGATCACGCTCCGCCCGGTCCAGGGCCCTATCGAGCGCGATCAACATCGCTTCCGACATGACATTGGCCTTGTCATCATCCATAGCGATCGTCGCTATCGAACCGTTGAGTTTGTAGTCTACAGGACCCGTGTCATTCATCGAGAGCGCTCCTTGCGGCGTGAACTACTTGAGGTTTTCGTGCCGCGCAGATTGCGCGGCACCCGGGTGGCGGCGAGCGCCGCCAACGATGCTTCCTGCAGCACGCGAGTCAGTTTGCGGGGTGTGGTCTCGAGCTGACCCTGCGCCCATCGGCGTCCGTACTCGTGGGCCGGACTAATGCAGATCACCTGCGCCACGCCGCGGTCAAGCCGCCCCACGAGCCCCGCCTGCTCAGCCTGCGCGAACATGGACGAGAGGGCCTCGTAGAACATGTCGTTGTGCGCCTTTAGGGGGCCCGCAGCCTCGGCCGCCACCTCATCAGGCAGGGTCGCAAACAAGAAGCGAGCAAGGTCGCGGTGGTCCTCGATCCAGGCCAAGTGGGTTGCGATCCAGGCGCGCAGAGCGTCTTCGGGCCCGGCCGCTCGCGCGATGGCCGCCGTCGCCGCCCGCTGATAGTCCGTCATACCGGCGACGTACACGCCCGCCGCCAAAGCCGGCTTGGACGAAAACGCGTGGAACATACTGCCGCTCGAAAGACCGAGCGCATCCCGGACCCCCGCAATCGTGAATGCCGCGTAGCCCACCGACGTGAGCTGGCGAGTAGCTTCGGCCAGGATACGCTCGCGCGTCGACACTAGAGTTACAATCTAGAGTACAACTCTAGTGTGGTCAAGACGCCATGCGCCATGGCCCTTCAACAGCCTGTGATCGTCGACGGTCAGGGCCAGCCATTCGGTCACTTCCAAGGTGATGGACAGGGGTCGGGCGACCTGGCAAGCTCGGGCGGCAAAACAGGCCAGTTTGGGATGGGAGTAGCAAGGCGCGCACGGCGCCAGTTGGATAACGAGCGTCGTCGCCGGGCGCTCGTCGATGCGGCCGGCGACACCCTGACCGAGCGAGCCCTCTCGGAGGCGACGATGGACGCGGTGGCCCAGCGGGCCAAGCTCGCGAAGGGCACGCTCTTTCACTAGATACGGAACATGGTGTCTCGAGCGACCGCCTCGGAACGTTCCACGTCGGCCAAGCCCTGCTCGCCCCGCCAGATGATCTCGCCGCGTCGAGCGATCAGCATCTGCCACATGGCGATCCTGCGACGGCTGATGAACCGGGTGTTCAAGTACTCGGCGACCCGATCGATGCGACCCGGAATGAGTCCTGCTATTTCGCTCGTCCTGGATCTGTGAGAAGCGCCCGAGTGACGAGGGCTCCTTCGTCCGTTCGTGGAAACGCTCCCGAAGCGCCGTCGGCTCGGAACAGGGACAAATGACATACCGGCGGCACCCATCAAGGGACTATATATCTGTGGTCGGCCTTATGCACGACATGCCTCGTTTGCCTGCTCGGCGCCAACGACGGCGTGTGCGCACACCTATTGGGCAACAGGACCAAAACGCGCGGCCGCAACCGCGGCCAGGGCGTAGCAGAAGAGTCCAGCAAACGCGGTCGCCGAGTAGCCCTGCAGTAGAGCGATCGGAATCACAGCAACGGTTGCCAACACCGATGCGAAGCCGTTGACCCCAACGCACCAGGGGACGCTATCTGGGAGTGCCTGATGCGCCCAGCGCAATCCGGCCGGAAAGGGCAAGCCCATGGCGAGTCCCGTGGGAGCAACGAACAGAACGACCACAGCGGCTCGACCCAAGAGCGGCAGCGACCAGGCGGCCTCAAGCAGAAGGGGAAACGCTGAGAGCCCCAAAGCCACCGCCAGCGAAATGAGCGCGACTCCCAGCCATACCCTGGGGGTGCTCTGGAGCACAAATCGCTCGCCGAAGAGTGCTCCCAACCCCGTACTGATCAGGAGGACCGCAAGTACAACGCTCAGCGAGTACGTTTGATTGCCCAAGAACATCGCGAACAGGTGCAGCATCCACACTTCGAGCAGCAGATAGCCGAGCCCCACACCACCAAAAAACAGCACCGATAGGGCCTGCTGTCCAAGACCGAGCCCAGAACGCAGTCGCCACGTCGGCAGAAGTATGAGCACTAAAGACAGCAACGCGAGGCTTCCGAGGGTACTCACAAGAACCTTCATATGCGGTTGCGAGAGGAAAGGCTCGCGATCGTAACGCGAGTGATCGAAGAAAAACGGATGGTCATCCGTGGGCGGCGCAACCTGTTGAGGATACTGCTCCTCGAACTCGGACCGCGATCCGGCAACGACCGCCTTGAAGAACGCGCCAATGGCATGCGCGCTGGATTCACCTGGAGCGTAGACAACGCTTGGCTGCGTGTTCCAGGGTACGAAGAACACCGAGTGACCACGGAACGGTCGGTCCGAAAACGCGTACTGGGCCTTGAGGGCCGAAATATCACCTGGCGGAAACGGAGTGCGGCGAACCAGCATGCCCATCATCGGGTCGGATGAAACAAACGCGATGTGCTGGTCGGGGTGTTCAACTCCCAGTGTGCGCAGCGCGACTACCGCAGTGTTCGCGAGCCGGATCGCCTCAGCCTCGCGGTAGCGGACGATCGAAAGCACACCGTCCGATGACAAGCTTTGTAGATAGTCTACGAATGCTTCTTCGGTGTACAGCAGGTTCTCGGTGAGCGCCATCGCTCCGGCGGCATGTGCGTGCTTCGTGTCGGTGCCAGTCAGCTGAATAAGATCGTAGCGGCCATCGCGCACCCCGTGTACGAAACTGCGCCCATCCTGAACGTGGAAGTCGATGCGAGGGTCTTGTCCGATGCCACCTACCCATTCCGAGAGCGGCCCGGTCAATGCCGTGGCCACGTCCGGGTTGATGTCGACCGCGTCCACGTGCTCAGCCTCGTGGTACAACGCGCACTGGAGGTCGGGCCCCCCCCCAAGACCGATGGCTAGCACCCGAGCTCTGCGCCGGAAATAGCCCTGAGCGTAGATCGCATCGCTGCACAGCTGGGCGACAAGGCTACCGCCGGCCCGGGCGTCGGGCCTGACCTCGCTGATCGACCTGCCGTCCCAACGCGTCAGCGTCGAGAAAGCACTCGCATCCTGCTGAAACAACATGATGGGGTAGACCTCCTTGGACCCCGGCGCATCGTCGAACGAGAAGATTTCGATACGCCCCACGGTGTTCCAGCGATCGAAGACGGAACGCATCTCCACCTGACGGAGAGCGGCCATGCCACGCACCATATCGAGCTGGCCAGTTGGCGCGGGCTCCGGATGAACGTGGAACACATCCTGACAAAACGCTGCAGCGAGCGAGGTAAGCAACGCCACAACCAGCAACCCGGCGCGCAGCCCTCGTGAGATGCCGGCGCGCCGCACATACACCCACGCAGCACCAAGTGCCAGCACACACAGCAATGCCATGAAGCTCGGTCCGTTCAGCGGTCCGAGAAGCATGATAGGGAAGAAACATCCCAGGCCAGAACCAACCAGGTTGGCCGCATAGGCGCGCCCGACGCGCCCCTCAGAAACCGATAGCGCGATTGCGACCACGACGCCTGCAGCCAGAAATGGCGCCGATAGCAGTGAAGAGACCAGAAAGGCCAGCTCGGCATGCAGCCCAATGGGGCGCGTCAGCGCCAAGAAGGCGGCTGTGGCCAGAACGAGCGTTGTCACAAACGCGATCGCAGCCCACGCGAGGGCGCGGGGGGCTGCGTCAGGGGTACGCCAACGCGGGCGCAACGCGACTAGCGTGCCCGCAGCGCCGAAACCCAACAGCGCCACCCCGAGCACGACGTAGAGCAGTGTAACGATGAGCGCATAGGACAGCAGCTTGGTAAGAAAGATCTCGTAGGCCAGAACGACCGAACTGAAGATCGCGAGGGCGACGTGGGCGCCAGCCTGGGTCGCCGTGTCTTCTTGGGTGGTACTCATTTGCGTAGCGCGCCTTTCGGAGGCATTGCGTCCCCGGGCGGGCGACATCTACCGGGGTGGCGGATGCACTCGACCGCCACCGCCCATGCTCCAGACCCCCACCTCACGGGCCGACGGCGGGAAGATGTAGCACGAAAGCCACATGGCCGGGGAGCGTTTAGACTGGCCCACGCCCCACGTCCAGATGGGAGCTTGTCCGGCCGGACCTCGGCCCCCAGGAACGAAGGCCCGGCTCTTGCCCAGCAAACGCGACCGATGGTGCATGTTTCTACATGAGGCGGATTGGCAATGCGAAAGGGGAATCTGGTCACAGCAAGGACGGCAATGCCCGGAGAGACTTGACGGCGGGCCGGCGGAAGCCCAACTCAGGGCCTCTCCGTGTTTCGAACTTCGAACAGCGCTGACCCGACGCACACGCCAGGGGCTCTGGACCGACCGCGCCGACTACCGCCGAGAAGGGTTCCGCAACGTTCGCCGCACCTGGGTCTTCTTGCCGACCAACCGCGGGCGTTCTCGCACAAACTCTGCAGGGAGCGTGTAGACACACCGCAGCAATAGCGAGCTAGCC
>JAPPOR010000217.1 GCA_028817905.1 Myxococcales bacterium | reverse complement strand
CTTCGGAACAAGTGAGCTGATCGTCTCGGCGACCATCCACGCGCTCTAGCCCGGAAGGCCCGCTAGCGCCGTCGCGATCGGCTGCTCGCCACGGTACACGCCCTCAAGGGCCCGCAGTTCGCGGGCCAGCTCGACCGTGAGCCGGGAGCGCTCCCCCAGGGTGATCAAACTGTCCAGCAAGTGAAAGCGCAGCAGCCACTCACGCGGATGGGCCACGACCAGGCGCTCGTGAATCGACTCAAAGAGGGGGACGCAAGCGGGGCCCAGCTGTTGTCGAAAGGCGGAGTAGGCGCGCTCGTACAGTTTCAGCAACTCGCAACGCTCTGGCGACAGGACCTTGGGAACGGGCACGCGCTTGGGATTCGCAGACGTCGGTGGAAAGTACTCCGGAAAGGCGGGGCCTGCCGAGACCCGCCCTACGCGCTGCCCGGCCGCCACCAGGTGCACCTGTGGGCCGCCCCCAACGTCACGCTTGAAAGCGCGTCGGTTCACCCAAGCGAGGGGAGTGTCGTCCTCGGCACGTACCACCTCGGTGCCCTCCACCGGAGCCGCACCTGGACCTTCCAAACCCATCGCCTCCGCCTGTGGCAGCAGCGCGAGCGTCAGAGGCGCGTCGGCGGCATCCTCACCTGCAAACCCTGCCACCGGCGTTCCACCAAGCGATAGTGCCCAACCCGGACCGAAATGCAGGCCACTGGCGTGGCAAGCGTTGCCGCTGGTACTGCGTCGCTCAAACCCGAGCAGCTTGCCCGTGATCTGCAGACCCGACGCCAACTCAACACAGGCCACCTCTCCGCTCGCCTGGGCGACTTCGAGACCCGCGACACCCCCTCGCGCCTGGGACAGGCCCGCCTCGACCTGCTCAAGCACCTCCATCAGGTGGGCGAAACTCTCGGTGACGAACAGCTGAGGTTGAGCCCGAGTGATGTCGTAGTCCACGTCCACGCAACTTGCGTCGAGCACGCGCTTTTCCACAGCCGGCGCGTGGCAGAAATGGCTCTCGCCCAGCGACGACAGAATCCCGGCCCCATAGATGGAGTAGTCCGACGGAGACCCGACCAACCCGTACTCTACGGTCCACCAGTACAACCGTGCCACGCGCGCAGCCTCGCTCACACCCGAGACCGCGGCCACAGCATCGCTGAGCGCACGTTCGCTCGCGCGCACCTCAGCGGCGGTGACGCCGGCCCGCTCCTTGACCACGGAGAGGGCGTAGATGGCCTGGTAGACAGCCTCATCGTGGGGCAGGGCAAACGATCGGTATCCCACCTCGCCAATGCGACGCAGGAACGCCGCGTACTCCAAGTCGGCCAGAATCGGCGCGTGCCCCGCTGCTTCGTGGATGATGTCAGGGGCCGGCGTGTACGCAAGGTGATCGAGGCTCCGGATGTCGGCCGCGATCGGCAGAATGCTGCACGCCTGCAGTTCTTGAAATGCACGAGGAGGGATGAAGCCGTCGACGCACACGGCACCCCATCCCTGCTCGGTCAGCCGACGATCCATCTCGACCAGGACCGGAATGCGGTCGAGCGTGATGCCCATGCGCTCGAGACCTACCCGGTACGCGGGATGAGCCGAGTCACCAAGCACCGCGTTTGTGTGGCGGAGTACAAATTTCCAAACCGCCTGATCGATTTCGTCGTAGGCCCCGTAGTCCTGGGCAACGACATACCTGCGCAGGTGAAACGGAACACGCTTGAGCGTCTCGGACACCCCCTAGTTTAGCACGCCTTCCAGCCCTTCCAACTTGCTGGAATATCTTGATTTGACCGGATGGCGACAGGTGCTAGACCGCTACTTGAGCGGGTGGGACCCACCGTGCGCTCACGAACTGGGGGATTCCGTAATAATTCACTATCATGCTTGCATGCGCACCGCGGTGGACATATGGGTATCGAGCCGCTAAGTGGGCAGCCACCGCGCGGGAGACGGGAAGTGATCAACTTGCGCTTAGGCTGGGTGGCTCTGGCGATTGGCCTGGGATGGGCAGCCGGCTGCACCCTTGAACGACGACCCCAGGCTGGTACGGACGCCGTACTCGTGTCCGAGCCTGAGCAGGATCTCGAAAACGCGATGAACCCCATGCCAGAGTCGGGCCCTGCTGCGGTCACCGCGGGCCGTGGGGGCACAGGCAACGACGAACCGGACGAACCAGTCCGGAACGTGAGCGTGCTCGTTGAGTGCGATTGCGACGCGGGATGCACCGAACCGCAGTGCATTCGGGCCAACGGCGAGACGTGCGAGCGGGACGAGCAGTGTGAAAGCGACCATTGTCAGAACAGCCACTGTTGCGAGACCGGCGCCTGCTGCCAGAGCGTTTCGGACTGCAACGGGGGCGGTGATGGAGTCGCCCTCGTGTGCTCGAACAAGGAGACCTGCGAAGGGACCCGTGGTCAGGTCATGTGTGAAAATTTCCAGTGCATATCCAAGGATGGCATCAAAGACGATCGCGGCTGTGGCCCAAGCACCGAAGCTTCCGACTGCGGCCCCTACCCCTCAGTCTACTGCAACGGGAACAGAGAACAGACACCGCCGCCGTGCGCCACCAGCTGCGACAAAGACGAGGATTGCGACCACGAGGCGCACTGCAATGAGGGCAAGTGCCGAATGAACGTGCCCAACGGGGGGCCCTGCGAGCTGGGACGCGAGTGTGTGAGCCGCTACTGCGGGGGCGGCATTTGCTGTGAGGACGGACATTGTTGCCGGGATGCGGACGACTGCCCTTCGTCCTTGTATGTCGAGGAACCCGTCTGCGAGGAGCCGAACTTGTGCCGGGGCACACAGCGACGTGCCGTGTGCATGGATTTCATGTGCGCCAAGGGACCCAAGGTGGACGACGACAGCGCCTGCGGTCCGGACACCCTGGCGATCATGTGCATCGGGAGAGAGAGCCAGTACTGCAACGGTGAGACCGAGCAGCAGGCCCCCAGTTGCCCGTTCTTCTAGCTAGCCCAGGCACCGGGGCTGGCGCCCCGTCCCATTCAAGCGGGAAACT
>JAPPOR010001031.1:969-2999 GCA_028817905.1 Myxococcales bacterium | reverse complement strand
CTTCTCGGGCACGTTTTTCTAGCCTCCGAATATGCGCCGGATCGTACCCTGTTCCGGGAGGTCCTGGATCGCGCTTGCGCCATGCAGCCCCCATCGGCCGCCAGCGCGCAAGGTTGCGCGACAATCAGCTGTAGGTCGCCATCAAGTGTCTGAGCACGATCGACCATCGCGACGCATGGCCGCGAGCGCTGGAACACCGAGCGCGAGCGCTGAGAGCACGCCACGAACTCGCCCATAGGCGGACACGACGACAAGCCGGAACGTCGGTGCCCTGGAGCGCGCCTGGGCGGATCACCTCCGCAACGCCGGCCACGATGTCATCGGCCGCACCCAAAGCCCGGCAAGCCGGATCCGGGGCTCTTTGCCGAGCTCCGAGAACTGGTCGACGAGGTTGACATCAGGATTGACACCAAACGCAAAACACCGCCACGAAGGCAGGCGTTTCCGCAGAAACGCGGTGGGTCATGAAGGACTCGAACCTTCGGCCAATGGACTAAGAACAGTGGAGCTGCGCCTGCTAAGTGGCGGAAAACGCAGGAAGGCGCCGAAATGACCTGGCAGGTGGTGTCAGGCGCGGCCAGGTGAGGACAGGCGCGGACGCGGATTGACACCAGACTTGGCACCAGCGTGCCTTGCGGGCCCGGTGCCAGAAGTGCCGCTCGATGCCCGCTCCCTCGGTGTCGGGCGAGTGCTATAGTTCCCGCGTGCAGGACACGTCTCCGCAAGCACGGGCGCGCTATTTCGAGCTGCTCGCCCAACAGACGCCTTCGCAGCGGTTTTCGAACGCCAGGCGACTGACAGGCATGGTGCG
The DNA here is from genome assembly GCA_028817905.1 of Myxococcales bacterium. Lineage (GTDB taxonomy): Bacteria > Myxococcota_A > Polyangia > Polyangiales > JAFGIB01 > JAPPOR01. Next base: position 2,188 of record JAPPOR010001031.1, on the reverse strand, counting down.
TCAGCTGGCGCTAGCGGGACTTCGAGACGCTCCGCCCGACGCGTCGGACGCGGAGCTCCGCGTCGAGCTCGCGCGACGACTCTACGGGGACGAGGTAGCAGAACGCCTGCGCCCCGGACTGCTCGATGACTGACGCCATCATCGAGGCGCTCGATGTCGCACTGCGCGTGACGGAAGCGCTCGACTCGCTCGGCGTCCCCTACTTCATCGGCGGAAGTCTTGCCTCGTCGGTACAAGGCGAGCCCCGCGCCACAAACGACATAGACATCGTCGTCGACATGCCCCTCGGACGGGTGCACGCGCTCGCCGAAGCGCTCGGTGACGATTTCGAGATCGACCAGGCGATGCTCCGGGGGGCCATCATGCGGGGCGAGTGCGCCAACATCTTCTACCTGCCCTTCGTGATGAAGGTCGACCTGTTTGGGCACGCCCATGGACCATTCGATGAGTCGGAGTTCGCGCGCCGGCGCCAGGTCGTGGTGGCCGACGGTAGGAAGCTCTGGATAAAATCACCGGAGGACACCGTGCTGCGAAAGCTATGCTGTTATCGCGACGGCGGCGGTGTATCCGATCGGCAGTGGCGCGACGTCCTGGGCGTGCTGCGCCTGAGCGCGGCTGAACTCGATCTCGACTACCTGGCCTATGGATACGACCACGGACAGCACCGTCTAGGTCTCCCAACGGTCGATGCGACAACACCAGCGGACACCGGCGCTCCAGTCGTCGGAAGTGTTCTTCTCAACGGGGCCGGTCGCGAGCAGGAATCGCGGCGCACCGCTCTCGTCTGCGTCCTCCATGTAGAGATGCACACGCATCCCCTCCGAGAAACGAATGACCTCCCCGGAGGAGTCCTGCTTCTGATCGTCGCGAGCGAGCAGCACTAGGTCCTCCTCAACCATCTCGTTGAAATCTACGGGCAGTCTCGGTCGGTCCAGCCTTGGCATGTGCGGCTCCGTTCAGTTGTTCGGGGTCATGCTGGGGAACGTTCCACGAAGAGCCTTTGGAGCGGGATTCGGAATCGTAGGCGCAAAGAGCCGTTCGGCCACGATGCTTCGTCGTAGCCGAACACCCACTAGGACTCGACCGCTTCGACCGTGACCTCATCGGGTCGTGAGAAGGTGATGACGAGGCCGCCCCCCGGCTGCGGGTCCTCGTAGTTCGGCCCCCAAACCTGAAACTCGTCGTCCTCGTCTTGGCTCCAGAGGTCGTGCCCTACCAG
>JAPPOR010001031.1:0-959 GCA_028817905.1 Myxococcales bacterium | reverse complement strand
GTAGATTGCCTGGTGAAAGTCGCGGCCGCGTAGACGCTCCGCAAGATGTGCTGCCAGCTCCTCGCACAACGCCGCCAGTTCGTCCGGCGAGGCTTCATCGAATCGTGCACGCTGAAAGTTCTCCATGGCGTCAGTTCCCCGCTGGGTAGTGCGCAGCTGCGCGTTCTGCGGGCGTCATCTGCCCAATCGTCTTCCACTGACCGTCAGGCAAGAGGTAGCGTCCGTTGTTGGTGTTCACCTGGGTTGTGTAGTTGCTTCGCGAGTAGCTGCCGGGAGGCGCGTTCGGGTTCGGCGAGTGGGTCCGGATGTTGACCGTCGCACCGTTGGGTCCCGCACCGGGTACCTTCACGTTGTCGTGATACCAAATCGCCCCCTGTCCGTGCTTGGGCCCCGAGCCGCTAACGCCTTTGGCCGGAGCTCGAACCATTGTCCCCGAAGTAACTCGCCCGGAGTCGAAAGCTGCGTCCACCGCCTCATCTATCCCCCTTGAGGCGTCCCGGCAACCAGTGAGACCCGACGGGTCTATCCAGGCTAGAGGGTCGCCCACGTACCCGTGGAGCGCAAGGCCACCAGCCAGGCCGATCGGGTCCTGCGAGATGTACTCGCCCGCGTCCGGGTCGTAGTATCTGAATCGGTTGTAGAAGAGCCCGGTCTCGGCATCCTCGTACTGGCCCGGCCAGCGGAACGGGCACGCGAATCGGTCGCCCTCCACCCCGCGCAAGCCGCCCCACGTTGAAACCTCGGCGGACCAGGTTTGTTCACCCGCCCCATCCGCCATCAACACCGGCGTGCCAAGATGGTCCGTAACGATACTCTCGGTGCGGCCACCCTGCAGGCGGGCCATGGGGGCGAAGGTCTCGGGCTCGAAGAGCCAGGTGATCGGGGCCTGCGCGCTGCCGCGGGCGGGGGGGCCCTGTGCCAGGTGTTCGCTGAGTTCGATCTCGCGGCGTTTGACTTCG
>JAPPOR010000676.1:58030-64976 GCA_028817905.1 Myxococcales bacterium | reverse complement strand
CACGAGCCGTCTCCTGGATGAGAAACTATTCGGCGGCAGCGCTATCGATCCACGCAGCACAAGTGTGCGCGCCATGGGTAGGAGAAGCTCCTTTCATCGGGCCGATCTGCTCGCTGCGAGACCTGGCCTGCGCTCCTGTAACGCGCAGAAGGCGGCAACGAAAGTGGGGGCTACGGGACCCCACACCGAGCAAATGCCGGGCAACACCTTGCAGCTGGGGACCCGGAGCTCGATGATCGACGTACCGAAGGACCACCGCAACCTCCTGTGTAACCTCTTGTGTAACCTCCTGTGTAACCTCCTGGCGGCGTCGACGTTGGACAGGAAAGCGACCAGATCATGCTCGCAAGCGAGATCGCCACACTGTGGGCGCCGAAGCGTCCCGAACCCTCCTACCCGGCACTGCCCGCGGTGGGAGCCGATGGGCAGACCAGCGTGCCGGGCCTGTACGTTGCAGGGGCGCTCGCTGGGGCCTCACTCATCAAACTGGGACTGAATGCCGGCGTAGCCGTAGCGGACGCGATCGCAGAGGACCTGGAACGCGGCCACCGGTCGACTGGGCCTCGCGCTCAAGCCAAGCAGCCTCACGATCCGCTCGATCTGGTGGTCGTCGGTGCCGGCGCCGCCGGCCTGGCCGCCGCCCGACAGGCACAGGTGCTCGGATTGTCCACCGTCGTCCTAGAGGCCGGGGCGTGGGGCCAAACCGTGCGCAACATGTTCCGCGGCAAGGTCCTGTTCGCAGAGCCCGCCGCAGTCGACAATCGCAGTGCCTTCTGGTTCCAGGAGTGTACACGCGAAGAGCTGCTCGCTCGCTGGGAAGAGCAACTCTCTGATTTCGACCTAGACCTGCGAGAACACACCACCGTCTCAAACATTCGGAGTGTGTCGGGCCACTTCGTGCTCGAAACCTCGGCAGGGGACCTGTCGGCCCGGCGCGTGCTCCTCGCCATGGGCAGGGCAGGGAATCCGCGCACGGCCGACGTGCCCGGAGCGCTGACCCACAGTGACAAGGTATTGCACCACCTGTCGGACCCCGCGGATCACTGCGATCAGGACATCCTGGTTTACGGAGCAGGAGACGCCGGCGTGGAGGTTGCCCTGCGCCTGTCCAACACCAACCGTGTCACCTTGGTGACGCTCGACACGGCCCTCCTATACCCAAACGGGCGCAATCGTGAGGCGCTCCTGGCCGCTGCGGAGACTGGCAAGCTCGAGCTACACCTCGGCACCGAGCTGACGGCCATTGAGGCCAGTCACGCCTCGTTCCGAACCTCCGACCAACGGACACACCGAGTCGAGAACGACGTGGTCTTCGAGATGATCGGGGCGGAACCTCCGCTGGCCTTCCTGGACCGCGTCGGCATCAAGCTCGAACACGCTTGGGACGGACGGCGCTACCTTGCGCTTGCCGCTCTGTTCGCATGTGTCTATTCGCTCTACGCACTCAAGAAGTTTCCCGAGCAACCGTATTGCTGGCCGTTTCACCTCTTCATCGACAGATCCGCATTCGCCGGCGGGACGCGCATCTTGTTCGACTGGGCTTTCATGCCTTTCGCACCGTTGTTCGACAACCAGGCCCTTTCGCAAATCCGGAAGACACTCTGGTTCCAACAGGGCTATCTCTACAGCCTCACGTACACGCTGGTGATGGCGCTTTTCGGGTGGCTTGCGTTCAAGCGCTGGAGAAGCAGGGCGCGCGACCCCCGCTATCAGAAGTGGCGCTATCTATCGCTGATCGTGTTCCAGGTTGGATTCTTTCTGATCGCCAACGTGGTTGCAGTCAAAGGCCTGAGCGTAGAGCACGCGTGGCGGGCCTGGGGCCTCTATCAACCGTGGCCACTGTTCTTCCATACGTTCCACTGGTTTTCTCACGTGGATCGACAAGCGGTGATCTACGGCTTCGTGGGTGCCGGACTCCTGGGCACCTTTGTCGCCATCCCTGTCGCGGCCCATCGGCACGGCAAGCGGTTCTGCACGTGGGTCTGTGGATGCGGCGGCCTGGCCGAGACCCTTGGAGATCGGTTCCGGCACCTTTCAGCGAAGGGCACCCGAAGCCGCGCATGGGAGTTTCAAGGTTTCGTTGTCCTTTCGGCCGCAACGCTTGCGACGATCGTAAGCGTTGGAGCGTTCGGCACCCGCGCGGACAACGCTTGGGCAGCAACGTACAGCTACTTGGTGGACTTCTGGTTGGTCGCCGTCATCCCCATCGCACTGTACCCCTTCTTCGGTGGAAAGGTGTGGTGCCGCTATTGGTGCCCACTGGCAGCCTACAACGGGCTTCTGGCTCGCTGGTACGGAAAGCTGGAGATTCGCTCCAATGACAAGTGCATTTCCTGCACGCAGTGCAGCCGCGAGTGCCAGGTCGGTGTCGACGTCATGGCGTTCGCCAAAGACCAGCAAAGCTTTGACAACCGCAATAGCAGCTGCATCCAGTGTGGCATCTGCATCGACGTATGCCCCATGGACGTGCTTTCGTTCGGCCAACGCGACGAGCACGGCTCGCCCCCACGCAGGCGGCTCCCCCTAGCCCGCACCCATCACCAAGGCAGGTGATGCTCGTGCAAGGGATCGGCTTCGCAGGGCTTTCGGTGAAGCAGGGGTATACTCGCTGTATTTTCGACTGAGGCGAAAGCCATGCGGAGTCGAGCAGTTGTGCAAGCATCACCTGCCTTGGTGATGGGTGCGGGCTAGTATAGGACCTTGTTGGTGCACCGTTGCCAGGCGTCGAACGGCCCCCTCGCATCGGGATGCTGCAGGTGCACAAGCGGCATTGCTCGTTCGCTACCGGGCTTTTCAAGCTGCGCATGAAGGCGCGCATCGTCGAACCCGACGGCAGCGGCCTCGTCGCGGGTCGCGGCGTAGTAGATGCGATCTATCCGCGCCCACGCGCTGGCGCCCCAACACATAGGGCAGGGCTCGCAGCTTGCATAGAGCACCGCTCCGGCCAGACTGTGATGGCCCAGCCGCGCGCAGGCATCTCGAATAGCGACGATCTCGGCGTGGGCGGTGGGGTCAGCGCTGACGAGCACGCGGTTGTGACCACGACCGATGACGTCACCCGCGCGGACGATCACAGCGCCGAACGGGCCCCCCGCACCGCTTTCGACACCGCGGATTGCCTCGACGATGGCCTCGGATAGATGTTCTTCTTGCACAAGTCTCGTTCTTATCAGAACAGGGACAGGCTGTGCACGAGCAGTCCGACACCCGCGCCGATCAGAAGCGCCACGACCACCGCCGTGATGGAAACCTTGGGCGTTGGCTGCTTGGACCACGCGAGGGGCCGCGTGCGAAGGGCACGTTTGGCGATCACGAGGGCGGCCGGGCTGGAAGCCCCCACACCGAGCAAGCGCGCGACCGCACGAATGCCTAGCAGGTCCGGGCTACCCTGACTCACGCTCGCACCCTGCACCTCCTTGAGCGCGATCGCGTACAGAAACGCGATGCTCGGGGGTAGCGCCTCGATCGCGACTCCGCCCCCCTCGACATGCTCGATCAAGTCAGACCAACGCGTCTGGCGCACCATCGACTCGACTTCAGGCGTGATAGCCGAGCTCGCGGGAGGTTGCGACTCATCCTGGCGCACAGACGAAACTTCGAGAGCCTGGGGCGGCGGCGGCGGAGGTTTCTTGCTTGTCGCCCCTGCGGTACCGGCCGACGCCGGAACGCTCGGGGTCGTCTGCGGCTTGGGCACCACCGGTTCCGGATCGGAGGCAGCCTCCAGTATGGGAGGCGGGAGATCGGACTCCAACTGCAGCTCGGGTGCGTCGGAGAGGCGCTCTGTCGGTGCCGCTTGGGCCTCCTCGAGCATGGTCGGAAGCCGATCCCCGGCCTGCTCTACAGCTGCGCGCAGCTGCATGCGCAGCACGCGCTTTCGGGGCGACTCCGAGCTGGGCGGAAAGAGCCGGTCGATCGTGTCCAGGCGGGCATGCAACGCGAGGCGCAGCTCCCGCACGCTTAGGTGCGTATCCGCGGCGATGCAGGCGTGCGGCCCCCGCGCACCCAATACGTCCAGGTACAGGCAGATCGCGGGCGAATCCGCCTGTGCGTCGACAAACACTCCATCGACCCAGCTGGCGGGCTGTTCCGCCTGCTTTCCGTAGAAATACGCCTCGAGGGCGTGCTCCCACTCGCTGCTGGGAGCCGCCGAGGTCCCGCAATCACCTGGCACCTCCAACTGCGATAGACCCCTAAGGACACGCAGCCGATCGGAACCTCCAGGCGGGCTCGACGACGCTGCCACACCACGCCCCGGTACAACCACGCCGGACGCGATCAGGGCCAGGGTCAGGCTATCGGAATCGTGCCCGGACGCTAGCTCCGCTTCGAGTGTACGCCGCAACGCGTCCACTGTGGTCGGGTTGTCGACGCTGACAGCGGTTTCGGGAAGGGAAAAGCCCCTGAGCATGCGCTGAACCTGGGCGCCATCACCGGCGCGCACAAGCTGGCGCGAGGCAAGTCGCGAAAGGATCGCCGTACGCGCGTCGGCGCCCGCGCGGGCCAACGCCTGAAGCAAGCCGGTCAGGGGGTGAACAGGCGTCATCACGATACTGCCGGCAAGGTCCTCGAGGGCAATCGGCACGAACCGAACAGTCGCCGGCCCCGCCACCACTGCCTCCGCGAGGCGCCGCATGTGCTGTTGACCGAGAAGCTCAAATAGCTTGGCCGCGTCGACAACACCCTGCTCACGAAAGGCTTCGCCAAGACGCATGCCGCCACTGTGAGCCAGGTCGAGGCCCTGCTCGACCTGCGCTGGCGAAAGCCCCCCTTGCTCGCGAGCAATCGCGCCCAGGCGCTCGTCGAGACCCCCGCCCGCGCTCGCCACGGGTAGCCCCCAGGCCAGGTCGAAGCGGCGCTCGGCCCCCTCGGCCTCCACGTACAGGCGTCCGGTGCTTCGACGCTGGCAGAGCGCCAGGAATACCTGCACCACCTGAAACGCCCCAGCCTGCACCTGAAAACCTGCACTGTCTGCGACCGGCGACTCAACCGAGAGAATCCGCGCCGCGAGCAGTGAGGCAGGCAGCGAGCGAGGCACAAAGGCTTGGCCCTTCCTGTCTGACAGGCCCGCTTGGCCCGCTTGGCCGAGGCGCAGCACACGAGCCGCCTCAAAGCGCCGCTCCAGGATGCGACACAGGCTATCGGCCCCTGGAGGCCCAGCGGTATCCCCTACTACAACGACATTGGGAGCGAGCGAGTCGATCTCGGCTAGCACGGATAGACCGTCGTCCGCGGTTCGAGCATCGGCACCGCGGGCAACCACCGCCCTCACCACCGAGTCACGGAAGCGGCTAGGCGCGTCCACCAGCAACACCCGCGCTGCGCCGCCTTCAGTCATCGCCTCCTCCGAACACGTTCTCCTCCTCGACGTCCGAAACCGAATAGGACGTGCCCGCAATAGGGCGTGAAGCCGGGCTCTTGCGCATGCCCGATCGCTTGTCCCGACCATCTTGCGCAGGAATCCCGGGGCGCGTCGTCGTGTGGGGACGCTGGCGCGCCGTCCCCTGACCGGCCTCGGACGAAGTACTCCCGCCTCGGGTGTTTGTCTGCAGATCCACCGTCGGGGGAGGCTGCTGGCTGGCGCTGGCCGACAGGAGCGTGCCGTTGCTGGACACCCTTGGCATGGGCCGATCACTGATGGGCATCGTGGACCGCGCCCGTGCGCTACCACCAGAAGAAAGACGGTTCGCCAGAAGTTCCTCCGCCTTGGCTAGGGCCGCACGCAAACTCTCAACCTCCGCACGACTGTCGGCGAGCTGAACGCGAAGCTGCCCAGCCCGCTCCTTTTCGCGCTTCAACATTTCCGTGCGTACGTCGGCATGTTCGCGATCCGCCTCGACCTGACCGGCGAAGCTGGCCAGGTCAGCCTCCAACTCGGCGATACGCTGCTCGCTGTCTTGTGCCCGACTCTGAGCCTGGGCCTGCTGCGCGGACATGGTTTCCTGCAGTTGCGCAACCATTCCGGCGTAGCGTTCGGCTTCGTCCTTCTGGTGCGAGATAGCCACCTGCGCCTCGGAAAGCTCAGCCTCAAAACGCTGGTCACCCACCGCACGCTCGGCAAGCTCAGTCTCCAGCTCATAGACCCGGGCACCGCGCTGTTCCAATTCGCGAATCTGCCGCGTCGTCTCGACGTCCAGCTCAGCGATGCGGGCTTCCAGTGCCTTGGCCGTTGCTTCCACCTGGGCCGCACGCGCTTCCGCCTGCTTGCACTTGTGCACCGCCTCCGCCAGCTCAGCATGGGCCGAGGCCCTTGCCTGCTCGGCGGTCCCTTGCGCGCTTGCTGTGGCCTGCTCGAGCGCCTCCAGCTGCTTGCGGCTCTCGGCCAACTCCCCTTCGACCTTGGACAGCGACGCTTGTGCATCCTGAGCCCGCTTCTGCGATTCGCGGTCCCTCTCCTTTGCCTGCGCCTGCAACTCCGTAGCCTGCTCGGCCGCCGCGGACTCCAGCTCGGCGACCTTGGCCAAGGCTGCCTCGAGCTCGGCGACGCGCCCGTCAGACTCTTCCTTCAGAGTGGCAAGGCGAGCCTCCGCCTGGGCGAGCACGTCTGCATGGCGCTTATCCGCATCGGCGCGCGCAGCGGCATGAACCTGAGATGAGGCCCTCAGCTCGCCTTCCCGTGCCTCGACCGCCTTGAGCTCCGCTTCCCGGGCCTCCACGGCAGCCTGCAGTTGGCCTTCCCGCGCTTCGGCCTGCTTCAGCTCCGCTTCCCGCGCCTGTGCGGCAGCCTTCAGCTCACCTTCCCGCGTCTCCGCAGCCGCTTTCAGCTCACGTTCCCGCGCTTCGGCCTGCTTCAACGCGGCTTCCAGAGTCTCCGCGGCGGCCTTCAGCTCCGCTTCCCTCGCTTCGACCTGCTTCAACGCAGCCTTCAGCTCGCCTTCCCGCTCCGCAGCGGCCTTCAGCTCGCCTTCCCGCGCCTGTGCGGCAGCCTTCAGCTCCGCTTCCCGTGCCT
>JAPPOR010000676.1:0-57991 GCA_028817905.1 Myxococcales bacterium | reverse complement strand
CAGCCTTCAGCTCCGCTTCCCGTGCCTCCGCGGCAGCCTTCAGCTCCGCTTCCCGCGCTTCGGCCTGCTGCAGCTCGGCTGCGGCCCGCCCCACTTCTTCACCGTGTTTGGCCTCGAGTGTAGATAGCCGCTGCTGAAAGTCGCCCTCTTGGGATTCCAGCTCTCCCCGTACGACAGCGAGCTTGGATTCCGCTTCCGCACTCCGGGCGTGCTCGCGCTTGGCGGCTGCTGTCGCTTCCACCAGGGCCTCTTCCAACTCTTTCAGACGGGGCTCCCAGGCCTCGGCCTGCTCCTGCATCCGGGCGAGCTCAGCCGCAGCATCGACCGCTGCCCTGCGTTGCTCGGCCACCTCGAGCTCGGCGGCCTCGGCGCGCACTCGGTACTCTGCAGCGCACCTGAGCTCTGGACCTAGCTGCTGCAGCCAGTTGGCAACCGGCTCGGCGTTGCGCTGCTGTGCCTTCGCAAGCCTCTCCTCGAGCTCCTGACGGGCGCGCAGCCCCGCCTCCTCGACGACGACCAACTGCTTGCGAACGTCAGCAAGCTGTCCCTGGGTCATCTCGAGCTCGCCACGCATGCGCTCGACCCGAGCCTGCGACTCGGCCCGAGCCTCGGAAAGCTGGCGAGCAAGGGCCACCAGGGCTTCCTCGAACGGCCCGACCTCGTGCTGCCCAAACGTTTTGGATGGCTGCGACAATGCAGTCTCAAGGTTACCGGGTCAGTCTTCGGGGGAGAAGCTCTGTACCGCGCTTTTCGTACAGCCCGCCGGGGCAGACATCGGCGCCCTGGGGCGGCGCCGAACCACCTGTGCTTGCACATCGCACATGCCTCCACCATGCTGCCCCAATGCTGAAGCTTGACCGAGTCAGCAAACGCTTCAACACCGTGCGCGCGCTCACGGATGTGACAGTGGAGTTCGAACGAGGTTGTACGACCGTGTTGATCGGCTCCAGTGGTTCGGGCAAGTCCACGGCCCTTAAGATGCTCAACGCACTGGTCAGGCCAGACGAAGGCCGGGTGCTGTTCGAAGGGCAGCAGCTGGCAAACGTCGATGTTCATGCCGTGCGAAGGCGGATGGGCTACGTGATCCAGGGCGGCGGCCTGTTCCCTCATCTGAGCGCGCGCGACAACGTCTGCCTGCTCGCTCGTCATCTCGGGCATTCAGCGGACGCGGCAAACGCGCGGCTCGAGGCGCTCATCGCGATGACGCACCTGCCCATGGACGTGCTCGACCGCTACCCACAGCAGCTCTCGGGTGGGCAGCAACAGCGCATCGCTCTGATGCGGGCGCTCATGCTGAAACCTGAGGTCTTGCTCTTGGATGAGCCGCTGGGTGCCCTGGACCCCTTGGTCCGAGCTGAGCTCCAGCTGGACCTCAAGCGGATCTTCTCCGAACTAGGGACCACGGTCGCCCTGGTAACGCACGACCTAGCAGAAGCCGCCCTGCTAGGGGATCACGTTGCGCTCTTTCACGAAGGCGAGGTGCTGCAACAGGGGCCAATGCGCGCACTGGTTGAGTCGCCACAAAGCGAGATGGTGCGGCGTTTCGTCGAGGCCCAGCGCGGCATGCTGAGACACCTGGAGGGTGCACATTGAGGATCGCGCTTCGGCATCGAGCAGGGAGATTCCCTGGGGCCAGGGTCTGGATTCTGGCGAGCGGGCTGTCCGCGCTGGCACCAAGCAGCACAGCAACCGCCAACAAGCCGCTACAGATCGGATCAAAGAAGTTTACGGAGTCAGTAATCCTAGGGGAGATCGCACGTGCAAGCGTGGGCGCGGTCACCGCAGCAGAGCCTACCCACCGCCGCGAACTGGGCGGCACGCAGGTGCTATGGAAGGCGCTCAAGCGCGGCGATGTGGATGTATACCCGGAGTACACCGGCACCATAGCCGTCGAGGTACTGCGAGAGCCCGGGCTGGGGATCATGGCGATCCGCGACAAGCTTGCTCAGATGGGTGTGGGCATGGGAGCGCCCCTTGGCTTCAACAACACCTATGCGCTCGGGCTACAAAAGGAGCGGGCAAATGCCTTGGGCTTGGAGCGCGTTTCCCAGTTGCGAGACCACGCCAGTCTAAGGTTCGGATTCACAGCCGAGTTCATGGAGCGGGCGGACGGCTGGCCGGGGCTACGCAGGCACTACCGGCTGCCGCAGCAGGACGTGCGCGGTCTCGATCACGACCTGGCGTACCGAGGCCTGATGGCAGGCACCCTGGACCTGATCGACCTGTACAGCACCGACGCGGAAATCTCATACTACGGGCTGTCGGTCCTGCACGACGATCAGCACTACTTCCCGTCCTATGAAGCCGTGTTCCTATACCGGAAAGACCTGCCAACATCCGCGAAGCATCAGCTAGCGCGTATCGCTGGAAGGATCGACGCAGAGACGATGCGCAAGCTCAATGCCGCGGTCAAGCTGGCAGGTCACAGCGAGCAGTCGGTTGCGCGAACGTTTCTCGAACAGCGAGGCATCGCTGCGGGGACAGCCGTGGCGGCGAGCACGTGGCAGGCCACCTTGCTGCAACATGCGCGCGATCACCTGCTTCTCGTAGCCGTTTCCCTGTCAGCGGGGATCGTTGTGGCGGTACCGTTGGGAATCCTGGCCGCGCGCCGGCTGCGACTCGCGCAGGTGGTGCTCGCTGCCTGTAGCATCCTACAAACAATTCCCTCCCTGGCGCTGCTAGTCATCATGATACCGCTGCTGGGCATCGGTGCACCACCAGCAATCGCGGCGCTGTTCCTCTACAGCTTGCTGCCGATTGTACGAAACACCTACACCGGGCTGGTGAACATCGAGGCCCCGCTGCTCGAGTCCGCTGAAGCCCTGGGGCTCCATCGCAACGCGCGCCTGCGGTTGATCGAGCTGCCTCTGGCGACACCCAGCATCCTGGCGGGGATCAAAACTGCGGCAGTGATCAATGTCGGCACGGCGACCCTCGGCGCCCTGGTGGGGGCCGGGGGATTCGGTCAGCCGATCCTGACCGGCATCCGCCTAGACGATACCGGACTGATCATGCAGGGCGCGCTACCGGCCGCTGCTCTCGCACTGGCTGTGCAGTGGTCCTTCGACCTCGTTGAACGGCGCCTGGTGCGACCTGGGAGGTGACCTATCTGAAGAGCGCCTGGCCGATCGCCCACAGGGTTTGCCAGTCCACGGCGAGTTGGCCATCACGCTCTGCCTTCAGCACCACGATGCCCGCAGGCGTTTGGCTGGGACCTCCAGGGCCATGCATCGCCAGGACGTGATACGACGAGCCCGTGATGGTGGACGGTACGCCGGCCTGCCCCTCCCCCGTTTCGGCCGTGGAGGCCGTGAGGTCACCTTCGCGCCGCAGCGAGTCGAGGTATTCCATCGCGATGGGCAACGCCTCCGCGAGCTCACGATCGCTGACCCGGTGGCTCGTCCACACCAGCGGAGCCGCATCCTGAACGCGAAAGAGGGCGCCACCCGAAGCCCGGCAAGCGCTCACCAGCAGCGGTAGCGCGTTGGCGGCTCGCTCGTCTGGGTCGGTCACGTCCGCCAGCAACGCCTTGAGCGTCTCGGCAACCTGACTCTCCAAAGTGAGTTGGGCTTCGTCAGCCAACGTAAAGCGCCGGTCCAAGTCAAAGTGCGCGCGTCGGGCGGACTCTCGCATCCGCTGGTAAAGGGCCCCACTGCTCGACGTGTTCGTTGTCCGCAGGATTCTGATGGCCTTGGAAGCGAAGCGCTCGAAGGCCACCCGGTCCTCGAGCTCACACGCGATGTCGACGGCACAGAGGTATCCCGTCAGCCGCGCAAGTCCACACACGTGACTGGCCTCCAGGTCCTCGATCGAGCGCTCCGTGAGCTCGAGCGCGCCGGGTTGCGAGAGTCGGGCGAGCGCCGTGGCGTGGACAAAGCCGAGCTGCGTATCGCGAGCACTCAGCCCGAGCGCCTTGGCCTGCTCGCTATAAGCCACCGCGCATTCGAGCGCGGCCGAATCTTGGTGGAGGTCAAGCAAGGCTGCCACGTGGGCCCAAGCAGCCATCGACCAGACAGGATGACGTCCGGGCGAGACCACCAACAACAACTTCGCCAGCCTGGACTCGGCGAGCCTGGGTTTGCCGCGTACTCGGTCGTAGCTGGCCTGTGCGTACTCGAGAAAGGGCAGCCATCCGGGATGCAGCTCCGCGATGGAACGCACCCGATCAAGCGTTCCCTTGACGCCCAACACGTCCCATCCCCGTGCATAGTGCTCGAGCTCGGAGAGCACCAACGATCCCTCTAGCGACTGGACGGGCCGTTCCTGCAGGCTGAGCAGTTCGGCCTTGCGGCGACAAGCCTGGGCTGCACCCTCATCACCGATCCGCAAATAGGTGTTCATGCGCACCAGCCAGGCGTTGACCTCGTGCAGGGGGGACGCCTCCAGCTGATCTGCACGCTCGAACGCTTCCTCCATGCCCAGCGTGCCCTCAAGCACGCCCAGGGCAAACACCACGTTGTCGCGAACGTCGGCGAGCATATCGTCCGCTAGGCCCGCATGGTCTGGTTCGTCAATGCGGGCAAGGACTCGTTGTACCGCGGCCAGGGCCGGTTCGAGCCGCCCTGCGAAGACGTACTCGCCGGCGGCCGCAACGTGCTCCAGCAGCGCAACCGCGGGGGACAGGGGCTCGAAGGCCTCCAAGGAAGGGATGAGTTGCATCAACTCGACGTCGAACGTTGCCGAGGCGGTCACCCCGAGTTGGCGGGCCACATCCGACAGCCAGACGATCGCCTCGAGGGGCGCCACCTCGGTTTCGGGGGTTTCGCAACGTTCGTAGCGCAGGCGTGCCTGCTCGAAGGCCTGCGTCAGACGCTCACCCGCATTCGCTATGTGACCAAGCTCGCGCCAGTCTTCGAGACCGGAAGCGCGCGAAAGGCGTGCCAGCAAGCCGCGTGCGTGTACGGAGACGTTGGGCACCTGGAGGGACATACTGAAGCGAACCAACGCCATTTCGAGCCGGGTGCGGTCACGCTCGGAACACCCATGTGACTCGCACACGGTGAGGGCAGTCGTGAGCAGCCAGCGGTATCGTTCAGCCTGGCCACCGCCCCACGCGATCCTACGGTCTAGCCACGAAAGCAGGGTCTCGACCCCCTCGACCTCGTCGCCAGCGAGAAAGCGGTGCTCCGCCACGCGCAGACCGTCGTCTCCTTGCTCCCGGAGCAAACAAGCGAGGCGACGGTGCATATCGGGCTTAAGCGCCGGATCGATCTGCGCGACTAGGGCATGGGCCAAGTCCTGGCCCCGTAGGCAGTAGCTCTCATCCGCGCCGGCCAGGATCTGGGCAGCGACCAGTTCGTCCAGAGAACGAAACACACTGGCGCGGTCGGGCACAGGAACCAACATGGGTACACGCGCGACATGGACCGGTTCCCCTTCGAGCAAAGCGAAGGCCTCCGCCAGCCGAAGCGCATCGGAATCGAGCAGGGCGATCGGAGCGGCGAGCGCATCCGCCAAGCTTGCGGGTAGGTCGGACGCCCGCAGGGTCCTTGGCAGCTGCCAGTTTCCCGCCTGATACCGCGCGAGCCCCTTGTCGAGGATGTACTGCGCCATGCGCATACAGGCGCGCGGATTGCCGCCGCACAACACATGAATGCGCTCTGTGACGAGCGATAGATTGGGCGCATCGCCAAAGACCGAGCGAAGAAGCGAGTGGACCTCTGGGCCTGATAGCGGCCCCAGGGTCACACGCCGCGCGAGATCCCTCATGAGGTCAGCAGCGCCGCGGCCGGGACCGGGAGCGTCGGTCGCAGTCGTAACCAGCACCATGCGGCGATTGCGGAGTTCGGTCGCGAGCGCTGCGATGAGAGCGGCAGATGGTTCGTCGAGCTGCTGCAAATCGTCCACCGCGATCATCAGTAGCCGATCCCGACAAAGACCACGGAGCCAGTCTGCGACAGCCCCGATCAGCTCTCGGAGTTGAATAGAGGACAGCGTCTCGCCAGCTTCTGAGGTCGCGTCGCCGGCCAGGGTCTGCAAGGGGTTGCCTGCAGGTGGCAGGATGGAACGCAGTGCCGCACGCGCGTCACCCAGTCTGGCCTCCGCTTCGGGCATCGCCTGCGATAGCTGCGAGACGAGCGCACCAATCGCGCCGTAGCGACCGCGAGCACTATCGCTTCCATCCGCTCGCAGCACGGTAGCACCCACCAACTTGCCTTCCAGGACGCATGCATCCAGGAACCGAGAACGTCCCACTCCCGGCTCACCTTCGATCATGAACGACGCCCCCGCGCCCCGCAGCGCCTCGATCACCGCGCAACGGACATCGACCAACCGATCGCTGCGCCCCACCAAGGTAGGCGTAGTGAGGTACGCACGCGGCACCTCCGCGTGCTCGTCGAGGGACAGATCCGCAAGCGCCGTCACCCGCTCCATGACGACCGCAGCAGTGCCCGGCCGCAGGGTGCGGTCCATTGAAAGCAGGCCCATGACGAGTTCGCCCAGAGCTGGAGGAACGTCCTCGGTGACGCGGTGCGGCGCAGCCGGTGTGGTTCTCCAGAAGTCCCGGAGCTGGTCGATACGACGCGCGGGATAGGCTTGCCGTCCGGTCAGCATGAAATAGGCAAGTGCACCGAGCGAGTACAGGTCTGCCCGACCATCGAGCGACTGCTGCTGAACGGTTTCGGGAGGCATGAATGGCGGCGTCCCTACCACCCCCTTAGCAACAGCCATTGGCACCATGCTTCCGAAGTCGATGAGCTTGGCCCTTCCGTCTGCGGTCAAGCGCACGTTGCGAGTGGTGACGTCCCGATGCACCAGGCGGCGCGAATGGAGCATCGCGAGGGATGATGCGATATCCCGAAGGATCGAGCACACGCGTTGCCACGGAAGCGGAGCAAGCGACCGTAGGTCTTCACCCTCGAGCAGCTCCATTGTGTAGTACGGCCCCTCGTGGTCGATGCCGTAGTCGTACACCTCGATGATGCTCGGGTGGGCGAGGTCGACGAGCGTGTGGTATTCGCGCTCGAAATGCGCTGTGGCGGGCTCGTCGCGATGCTTCTGCTCACCGGTACGAAGGCGTTTGATGGCCATCCGGCGTTCTGTGGCAACGTCGTGGACGCAGTACACGGCCCCCATGCCGCCTCGTCCAAGGAGCCTTTCGACACGATATCGGCCAGCGACGAGTTTTTCGCCCGCCGGCCTCACGGGGGGATGGACACCGGTCGATTCAGCTTCGTCGTCGGCGCTTTCCCTCACGTGAGGAAGAGTCTAGGGCATCTCCACTGTGCGTCCGCTACGACCGATGTCGTGCACAGAGCTACACGTTCGCGGCGGGCGGCAGTGTGCTACGTAGGACGCGGTGGAGCACGGCGGCCTCACAAAAGGTAGCCTCGACGTGCCCAAAGACGATTGTGTCGCCAGAACGGATCGGCACATCCCGATTGGTGATTGCTTGACCGTTCAGCTGGGTCCCGTTCTTGCTTCCGAGGTCACAGACCCGCAGTCTGCCGTTGTCACCGCGCACCAACCAGGCATGGTGCTTGGAGATGCTTGGGTCACGTAGGACGATATCGTTGGAGGGGCTCCGTCCCACCGACATGGCATCGTCGGTGCCATGGCCAGGACGGGGGCGAATCGCGACGACGAAACAGCGCTTGCGCCCCAGGCGCTCAAGGATGCGCTCAGCGGTGAGCACCGGGTCATCGGCGCCTTCGACCGCCGTCACGCGGTCCTCGTCCAAAAAGGTAGACGCTACGTCGGTACCCATCTCGTCCGAGTCGAGCTTGAGCGGCAGCGGGTCCAAGGTGGAAGTCGCCGCGAGACCTGTCACCAGACGGGGCCTGGCATGTTCCAGTTTGACCACTAGAAACGCAGTATCGCCGTAGCTACGATTGAACGCGTGGCCAGGCAACTGCGCAGAATGTTGCAGAAAATCTGTTGGTAGCCACTTTGACAACTCCATTTCGAACAGCCTCTCGGATCCGTGTTGATGCAGTTTCCCTGAGCTGCAACAACAATGCCAGGGAAAAAGTGCAATATTTCCGTTCGCAGAATCCTGCACGAATGCACAGATCTGGAATGAGCCACACCGATCGATTGCAGTGATGAAATGAGAAGACTCGCGGGCGGCGCTCGTCAAGCCCCCCGTGCCGTTGGCCTGCGATCGCCACTACTCGAGCGGCGACAGGAGGTGCTCGAGCTCCGCTTCGTCCAGGCGCCCAGGACCCGCCTCGCGGGCGCCGATCACGCCCGCCGCCAGACGGCGCTTGCGCTCCTGCAACGCGAGCATGCGCTCCTCAACGCTTCCCGCAGCAATCAAGTTGTAGACGAAGACGGGGCGGGTCTGGCCGATGCGGTAGGCCCGATCGGTAGCCTGATCCTGGGCGGCTGGGTTCCACCACGGATCGTAGTGTATGACCGTATCAGCGCTGACGAGGTTGAGGCCTGTCCCCCCCGCCTTGAGGCTGATGAGAAAGACGTCCACGTCCCCGCGCTCGAACGCCGCGATCGGGCGCTCGCGCTGCTGCGTGGACCCGGTGAGCAGTGCGTAGCCCATGCCACGTTCGGTCAACCCCTCAGCGATCAACGACAGCATGCTGGTAAACTGGGAGAACAGCAAAACACGCCGACCCTCTGCCAACTGACTCGGTAGAAGCCGAAAGAGCAGCTCATACTTGGCCGACTCGCGCACGAAACGGGCGGCATCACCGCGCACCAGCCGAGGATCGCAACAGAGCTGACGGAGCTTCATCAATGCATCCAGAATTGTAACCGTCGAGGCGGAAAAGCCCCGCTTCTGAATCGCACTGCGCACCTGGGCATGAGCGGCAACCCGGATGCTCTCATAGAGCTCGCGTTGCTTGCCGTGCAACTCAACCGGACGCACCACCTCTGTCTTGCGGGGCAACTCCCGGGCAACCTCGTCCTTCATGCGCCGCAAGATGAATGGACCCACAGCCTCGCGCAGCAATTCAAGGCGCTGCTCGTCGGCGTGCTGCTCGATCGGGTGGCGGAAGAAGTGACGAAACTGCATCTCACTACCCAACAAGTCGGGCATCAGGAAGTCAAACAACGACCAGAGCTCATCGAGACTGTTCTCGATCGGAGTTCCAGTTAGACACACGCGATAGGCCGCATCGAGGGCCTTGACGGCGCGATGGGAGTGACTCTTCGGGTTCTTTACCGTCTGGGCTTCGTCGAGCACCAACAAGTGGTACGGGAAACTCTCGAAGTATTCTCGATCGCGCATCAATACAGGATAGGTCGTGACGATGACGTCGGATGCGCCAGCTTCGGCACGTCGCCGTCCCCGCTGTGGACCGTGCAAGACGCAGACACGGAGGTGGGGGGCAAAGCGCGAAAGCTCTCGGCGCCAGTTGCCCACCAGGCTGGTCGGCGCGACGATCAGGGACGGCTGATGGGCACGGCCGCTGCTCACCTCGATGCAGAGGTGAGCGATCGTCTGCAACGTCTTGCCCAACCCCATGTCATCGGCAAGCACTCCGCCAAGCTCCTGCGCACGAAGACGCTGCAAGAAGCGCACGCCCTCCTCTTGGTACGGTCGGAGGGTCGCACGAAGCCCCCCGTGCCCAGGCGGCAAGGTGGCTGCCGGTGCCGAGAGCGCCCGCATACGCGTGCCTACCCGCTCGGGGGCAGTCACCGAAAACGGCCTGCTACCCTGGCCCAGCGCCCCTTCCAGCTCGCCGAAAAAGACCGTGCGGGCCGCTGGAAAGCGCGGGCTGTCACTAGCTTCGCCCTGGTAGAGTTCCGACAACACGCGGGCAAGGGTGGCGAACTGATCTGGCGGGACCGGTAGATGCCTGGTGCCATCGGGTATCGGAACAAAGCGCGGCGCCCGTTCGTGGATGCGACCCAGCTCAAGCTGGCCCGCACCCTGATCCAGCATCGCCAACAGGGTAGGCAAGAGATTGACCCGGTGACCATCCACCTCGACGCCAAGCTCCAGATCGAACCACTCTCCTCCGTCTGGATCACCGATCACCGCGTACCAAGGGGGGTCCGTATCCAATACCTGGTACGGATACGACGGGTCGATCTGCACATGGAAGCCCAAAGCCTGAAGCTGCGGCAGGGCATAGGCAGTAAAGGCGCAAAGCGCGTGCGCGTCGTCGCGTAGGTCGATCAGGTACTCCGCCTGGGAGCCGGGCGCAGTGCCGTAGTCCTCGAGCAAGTCGATCTGGATGGCCCCAAAGCTCTCCAGCGTGTAGCCGGCTTGACGCTCTTGTGCCAGGTCACGTGCAAGGACGCACGCTCGCCCGCCGACGCGGCAGTCGACTTGCGCACGCGGATCCGACGAATGCACGCAGAAGCCTTCGTACTCGAACTCCATACTGAGCACGGCAACACGAACCTCATGAAAGTCTTCGCAGCCACGCTCGCCTCGATCGATCCAGAGATTCTCCATAAACAGACGAAGACGAGGACGAAGCAAGTGGGCGGTCTGCTCTGCACCCTCTTGTACTTCCGCGGAAATGGCCGCCCCAGTCGGGAGGGAATCTTCCTGTCCTTCGGGTCGGAAATCGGGCCCGCAGCCGGGTTCCAGGCCAGCACGACGCAGGGCCGCGTCGGCAGCCGCAAGGGCGGCGTCTACGTCGATGTGGTCTTGTGGTCCGGACATCGTGGAACCCGTCGTTAGATCACGAACAGACGGCTGGCGTCGAGCGCGGCGCCACCAGCTTGTGGCACAGGGGGCCGGTGAGCACTAAATGTTGCGCAACTCGAGGGCTCCGCCGGGGGGCTCGGTGAATTTCCAGCGAACGTGCCGACCCGTATCCGCGCCGGCTTTGCTACCATCTCGGCGTATGGGGCTAGGCCGCGCGTCCGAGGGATTGGCCGTCGGTGTCACGATGGCGCTCATCGGCCTAGTCGCGTTTCGGCCGATCTTTGCCGTCGACCTCTTCTGGCTGCTCGCCCTCGGCCGTGAAATCGTGGAAACGGGCTCGATCCCACAAGCCGATCTCTTTTCGGCGATCCGGCCCGACGCTCCCTGGGTCCAGTTTCAATGGCTCTGGGAGCTTCTCGCGTTCGCGGTCGTCGACAAGCTAGGGCTGACTGGCTTGCGCGCCACGCAGGCGGTGATGCTGGTAGGCGGCTACGCCGGTCTGTACCTGCTGGCTCGGCGACGGGGGCTCGGCATCGCAGCCGCCTGGCTCATGCTATCCGCTGCGGTCGTTGTCTTCGTCGACAGGTTTCGTCTACGGCCCGACGCGGCGAACCTCGTGCTACTCGTTCCACTGCTCCCGACGCTCGCCGGTGGCTATCGTCACGGCAAGGCTGGACGCCTAGCTTTCGCGCATTGCTTCCTCTGGGCCAGCCTGCACGGCGGCGGCGTGCTGTTTCCGATCGCGGCGGCCACGGCCCTGTTCCTGGGGGACCATCTTGGGCATCGATTGGGCGCACAACGCGCGACGGCCGCGCATCGGAAAGCGTCCCGCCGCCTGCTGGCAGGGTGCGTGCTCGGCGCTGCAATCAGTCCGACGACCCTGCCGGGGTTGCGCTTCTTCCTGTCGATATACGGGCAAATGTCGGCGGGAAGTCCCGAGTGGTCCCCAAGCTGGACGGTGTTCGCGGAACGGCCCCATCCCCTCACGGCGCTCGTCGCAGTCGCTCCCTACCTGGTCGGCGCGAGCTACGCAGAATCCGTCCGAAACCGCCTGCGAACCGACGGCCGCTCCAGCATCGACATGGGTCAGGTACTGGTCTCGATCATCTCCTTGGCCCTGGCGGCCGCCGTGCTTCGCTTGGCGTTCCTGTCGCTTGTGCCGTTATGGTTGGTCCTGCAGCCGCGACAAGCCGATCCCGATCCCACGGGAGCAAGAGGCCTAGGCACACGACGACAGCGCGGAGCCATGCTCTTGCTGGCCGCTTCCATGCTTGCGTGCACGACCCACTACGCCGTCTTGGCACCACGCCACACGCTTGCCAACGCGTACCGGATGGCTGCGGCCTTCGACCTGGAACCGAATGCGTTTCCCGAAGAAGCGATCTCGTTCATGGCGCGCGCCGGGTTGCGCGGAACCGTCATGAACCGGCGCGCAGATGGAGGGCCCCTCATTTTCTACGGCTACCCGGAACTGAGGGTGCTTGCAGATTCACGGCACAACTTCACCCCCGACCAGTGGCGACTGGTCCGAGCGCTCGAGGACACACGGGGCCAGGCTGCCGCCGTCACCCGTGGCTACCATCAGTACGGCCTCGAGCTGGCGCTGCTCCGTGCACCGCTCGTGCGCGTCCACCCACTGGGCCCGGAATGGCAACTGTTGTTCCGCGCGGGACGCAGTGAGGTCTACCAGCACAAGAAGGGGCCTCACGCAGAAGACAACTTCGCAGCAACCCGTCGCTACCTACGACAAGCCGGTGCGAACGTGTCCGGCGATGCGATCGAGGCTGAGCTTTCGCGCGCCGCGACAGCGGTCGGCGCACAGGCGTTCCTACAGCATCCCTGGAGGCAACAGCAGCGCCAGTTGATCGATGCCATCACCGCTCAAGGCCCCGGCCCTCGTCAACAACGAGCACAGCGTGTCCACGCACGGATGCTCCTGGATGCCGGAATGCTTGACGACGCACGGGCGGTTCTAGCGCGACTACCCTCAACGCCGAGGACGTCGCTGTATCGAGCTGAGCTTGCCTTTGAGCAGGAGGAGCCGCCACAGGCCATCGCCAAGCCGCTACAGCTCGCACTCGCCTCACCCCAGCTTCTCAGTAAGGACGAGCGCCAAGCCGCTGCCGCACTGCGGCAGATCGTATCTGCGCACACCTCCCAGTTTGATGGCAAACCAGCAGCCCCCTGAATGTGTCGACGTGTTCGCATTGACCTGACTTTTTGTTCAGTATAGAGTGCTCGCACCATGCAGCTGTCCTTGCTCGACCAGGTAGCGCCCGCCGCAGACGCCGGTTTCGCCACCGCCCGGCGCATGGAGCTGGGGAGCGGTGCCTGGATTGAGGTCGTGCCGGAATGGTGCTGCGGGCACCTGCGTCTCATGGACCAGTTGCTCGCCGCGGCGGACTGGGAAAGACACGCCCGGATCATGTACGAGCGAGAGGTCGAGGTGCCGCGCCTCGTCGCCGGGTGTCCCGGCGGCTCGGGGCAGCTGCCGCTAAGCGGCGAGACCGTGCTGGAAAAACACCCGCACAGGGCGGGGCAGACCGAGATCGACCGCGTCCGCGGACTCCTGGACCGCATGTCCACACTGCTCAGCCAGCGCTACCGCCGGCGCCTGGACCGGATCCGGCTCGCCCTCTATCGCGATGGTCGCGACAGCGTCGCCTTCCATGGCGACAAGCTTGGCACTCTGCGAAGTGATACGGTGGTCGCAGTCCTTTCGCTGGGAGCCCGCAGGCGCTTTCTGTTGCGACCGGTCGATCGAAGAAGGGCGCGCGGGCGCGCGTTTCGCCCCGGCGAGGGCGACTTGCTGGTCATGGGCGGTAACTGCCAGGAGACCTGGGAGCACGCCGTGCCCAAACAGAAGCACGCAGGCCCACGCTTGGCAATCATGTTCCGAGAACCGGTAACACCGTCCGCCGCCCAACCATAGGACCCACATGCCGACGTTTGCCGCCGACTCGGAGGTCCACGTTGCGCGCGAGGCAATCGGACCCTTCGAGCGCATCTCATTGAGCCGGCCTGGAACGAACTTTCCCCGCGCGCCCCAGCTCGCTGTTTACCGCGTAGGTGACACCCTGTTTGACACGGGTAGTTCGCTCACAGCAGACGCCCTCGTAAGGGCGATCGCCGATCGGCCACCAAGGCGCGTCCTGTGTACCCACCAACATGAGGACCACGTTGGTGGTGTGGGGCCGCTGCGAAGGGCCTACGGTCATATTCCCGCATACGTACCGCGGCCCCACGTCTCCCTACTCACCACATTCGACCGGGTGCCCGGCTATCGAGCCGCGTATTGGGGCAACCCAGAACCGATCGGTGACGCCATCGCCTACGATGCGGGCGACGTCTTCGAGGTGGACGGCGTGCGCGTGGGCACGATCGAAAGCCCGGGACACACGCCCGGACACGTGGCGTTCATCGTCAACGACGGGCGCCAGAGCTTCGCGCTGACCGGTGACTTGTACACGTCGTCGCCGACGATCGCCTGGTACGAATCATCGGCGCCGTGCCTGCTGCAGTCGTGCCGTCGGCTTTCGGGCATCGCCTCGCAACTAACAATGCTGCCCACCCACGGCCGCGTGCGCGCCGACGGTCGCCAAGCTCTCGGTCGCCTTGCCTGCAAGGTCGCGCCACTGTGCGAGGAGATCGAACGCGTGGCCGCCGCGGAGGGCCTGGGAACCGCCCCAACCGGCCCAGACTACTGGCGCATCGCCGATCTGGTGCTTGGCCCCAGCGAAGATGAGGCCGTCGCGTCGGAGGGCGAGTGGTCACATGCCTGCTTTGTACGCTCGGTACTACAACCAGTCCGGCAGTTGCCCGCCACCACGATTCCGTATCAGTAGCCCGAGAGCAACTGGAAGGGGACGGTAGCACGACTCGCTTGGCACGCCTGGGGGGGGAAAACACCTACGCACCAGGCCGTGGCGCAGCGCTCGACAGTCGTGCGATCCTGGTGACGCAACAGGGAGGTGAGTGGCTTGTTCGCGCCTGAACGTGTCTGTCTGTACTCGGAGCCTGACCACTACGCGGTATACGCATGGGGCAACATCATGATCGCTTGCTGGTCTAGGGCGGCGACCGGCCCAGCCGTGGAGCGAGTCGCCCTCATGCGAAAGGGCATGCACTCCCGACACCCCGAAGGCGTTTCCATCATCTACCTGATTGGCAAGGATGCTGGGCTTCCCACCGCAGAGGCGCGAGCGGGCGTTCAGGAGATGATGGCGCGCTTCAGTGGCCAGCGCGCCTGCCTAGCCATCATCGTGCAAGGCGACGGGTTCGGGGCGAGCGCCCAGCGGGCAGCGATTACGGGGGTCCGGGTACAGGTAGAGGCCGCATTCGCGATGCAGGTGTTCGACCGTACGGAGCAAGCTGCCCGCTGGTTACCCGAGCGGCACCGAGAACACACGGGCGTCGCCGTATCGCCGAACGAACTCGTTGCGTTGCTCGACCAGCTGATGGCGGAACTCTAGCGGAAGCCCCAGGTGGCCATGCCACCGGGCGGTTCCGGCCAGGTCGCCTTGCTGGGCACCGGCAGCGAAGGCCAAGACCCGAGCCGCCTTGCCAAGTAGCTGAGCCCAAAAGCCGGACCATCCGTCGTCGGGCGATATCTGGTATCGGCCTTTCCCCGCCACCACCAGCCCCTACAATGCAGGCATGCGAACAATCGCCCTCTTTGCCTATCCGGACTGCGTTGGCTTGGATCTGATCGGACCGATGGAAGCCTTCTACATCGCGGCCCAGATGGCGGTGAGAAACGGGCTCTCCGAGCAACCCGCCTATACCATCGAGCTCTTGGGGCCGCGGCCGGGACCAGTCCGGTTGGTCTCCGGCCTTGAGGTCATCGTGCAAGGAACGCTGAGCGAACACAGGGGCCCACTGGACACGCTAATGGTTGTGGGCGGACGCGGGGTCGAGCCGCTCATGAAGGACCCGGCAACCTTGAAGGCGCTGCGCACCTGTGCCACCAGAGCGCGTAGGCTTGCCTCAGTTTGTACCGGAGCGTTTCTGTTGGCCGAAGCCGGCCTCTTGCGCGGCAAGCGGGCAACCACCCATTGGGGCAGCGCCGACATGCTCAAACAATACGAGCAAGTGGACGTCTGCCCCGACCGTCTGTTCGTGCGCGACGGCCAGGTTTGGACATCCGCCGGCATCACAGCGGGAGTGGACATGGCCCTTGCGATGATAGAAGAGGACCTCGGGGCAGGGTTGGCCCTGGACGTTGCGCGCTACCTGGTCATGTTCCTCAAGCGCCCCGGCGGTCAGACGCAGTTCAGCCGCGCCCTCAGCCTACAAATCGCAGAGCGGGGTCCCATCGCCGAGGTGATCGAGTGGGTGTCGGACCACCTGGATGAGGACCTCAGCGTCGCTCGGCTGGCGAAGCGAAGCGGCATGAGCGAGCGGGCCTTTGCGCGCGCCTTCCGCGATCAAACGAACGCTAGCCCCGCCCGCTACGTGCAACAACTGCGCCTCGAGCGCGCACGCCAGATGCTCGAACGCAGCTCGGAGTCGGTCAAGCAGATAGCCCATCGATGCGGTTTCGACAATCCCAGTACCTTGCGGCGCGTGTTCCGTAGCGACCTGGGTGTGAGCCCGAGGGAGTACCGGGCCAGGTTTCAAACCAGCGGCTCCCCAAACTAGCTAGTATCCATCCAGGAAAGGGCACGCGCCCTTTGTTTCACGGGTCGTACGTAGGGCGTTCCGCCGCGTGCCCGTTCCGGGCATCACTCCAGCCCGACATGTCCAGGCGGGTCACCACTGCCATGCCCCGCAACGCGCAGTATCTGCCAGAAAGCGCGCGTGACGTGTCTCGTCGTGTTGGGCCGGTTGCGCGGATGGCGTCCGGTCTGATCACTGTCCTGCAGCGCCGCCGAGCGTGGTGATCGCACACGACACCGACCTCGCTCAGCTCCAGTCCCGAATCAGGCGACCGATAGCCGGCCGCGTGCCACCCTTGGAGATTCCTGGATGCCCCATTGCAGCTCTTCTCACCAGACGGGATGCCGCATCAGCGATGTGGATGCTCACCCAGACCCGCAAGGCCCCCCAGCCCGGACATTTCGTCAGGCTCCGGAAACGGTCCGCCCCCGGACCGTTGCAGCGAGGGGGCTTGCGCGAGCAGTACGGCGCAGCCCCCGCTGCGCTGCTTTCATCACCATGGCGTTGGCAGTGCACGCCAGCTCGACCGGCTGCACGGAGCAGGCCGAGACCCGGACGGCGGAGGCGGGCATCGGTGACCGCTTGGCCAGTGACAGTGGCACCGCACCCGACGCGATCGAGCCCGGGCCCTACGAGGCGCCACGCTACGAAGACGGCGCCTTGGTACGTGTGCCCGAGACCGAATGGCGACGATGGGTCTTCCTGGGCGCCGGCCTCAACATGAACTATGCGGGTGCATTCGAACCGGAAACCGACGTGTTCAGCACGGTCTATATGGAGCCGAGCGCCTACGCCCACTACATGGACCACGGGGAGTTCCGGGAAGGTACGATGACAGCCCTGGCGATCTACGCAGCAGGCGAAAGCGCAGCGCCGCTGAAGTCTGGCCTGTTCGCCGATGAGCCGCTGGGCTTCGAAATGTCCGTCAAGGACTCCGACCGATTACCCGATGAGGTATGGGGCTACTACACCTTCCCTGGAAGGACGAACCTGGCCGACCCGAACCCGGCCCAGGCATGCCAGCAATGTCATGCCGACCATGCGGAGACGGACCTCGTCTTTACGCAGTTCTATACCGCGCTGCCCTGACCGGCGCCTCGGAGGAAGGCATGAGACCACTCGGTGTGTTGTGGGGATTGTGGCTTGTCGCGTACGCACTGCCCGGCTGCAAGCAGGACTCCGACCAAACCACGGGATCCGGCTCCCAAGCGCAGCAACAAGCTGCCGCAGGCGCGTGCAGCGGTTGCGACGACGCGGACGCGAGGGCACGAAACTTCGCCGAGTCGCAGCGGCCCGAACCCCCTGGAATGGACAAGCCAGGGCAACCTTCGGAAGAACCGCCGGAGAGCGCACAGACAGACGAGGCCGAGGGCACCGAGTCCACGGCAATACGGTTGCATCACGTCCACATGAATGTGACCAACCGTGAGCGGTCAACCAGCTTCTACCAGGAGTTCTTCGAAGCGCAGCCGACCGACCTCGCTGGAAGCACAGCGCTACAGGCCGGCCCATACCTCCTGCTCTTCGATGAGGTGGCCGCCCCGCCATCGTACAGCCTGCGAAGTGCGCTGCAGCATGTGGGCTTCGGCTCGTCCGACCCTATCGCCTGGTTTGAACACGCCAGCGCACTAGGAATCGAGCCCGACACGCGAGGAGAGACCTTGCTCCAAACAGCAAGCACGCCGACTGTTACAGGCAATCCCGGGGGTTTTGCTGCCGCCCTTCGCATATCCATCCCAGCATGCTTCACACTGCCGGACCTGGTTGCCTATATGTATCTGATCGGGCCGGATGAAGAGCGCGTGGAGCTCTGGAGCGGAGCCGACGCGCACATCAATCACCTTCACTTCACGACGTCCGACCTCTCGGCCACCATGCCCTTCTACGAGAGGCTCTTGGGAATCAAGGCGGTACCAGCTACCCTGCCGAACAGCAGCTCTTTCTTCCTTGACGACATCCTGTTCTTCTTCGAGCAACTCGGCGATGCTAGCGACCACGCAGACACCGAGTCCCATGTGCTCGCCCACCTGGGATTGGCGGTGACGGACCTTGCAGCCTGGCGGACACGCGCGGACGAGCAAGGCCTGGAACTGGTGCATGACATCGAGGAAGCTCACGGCTTCCGCAGCTTCTTCATTCGCGGACCCGATGGGATGCTGCTAGAACTCCTGGAGGACGGACCGACGACCCATGGCGCTGATTGCGAGCCCAGGTAGCGACAGCCGCATCGGGCCGCAGCACTAGCTATCTGCAGCAAGACAGGAGGCAGCCACGATCCCCATCACACCTTGGTTGCTAAGCCTCTACACGCTGTGGACGACCGCATGGATTGTGTTCCAGGCATGGGGCCCCTCATCGCCGGTGGGACGCGCGTTGTACTGGTTGTGCGCCAAGTGCGTGCTGTGGCTGGGTCTGGCGGGGCTCGCCCTCGGCGCCTGGAGCATGCGCGAATGGACAGGGCGATACCGGAAAAACCTCGCTTGGGTCGCGGTACTGGCGGGGCTCTGGATTGCAGGTGATGCAGCGCTTTGCAGCCTGTCCGTGAAGCCCTTCCCCGCGCCGTTCTCGGGAACGGCCTGGCAGGCACTTAATGCGCTCGTGGTCGCGCCGCTTTTCGAGGAGCTGCTCTTCCGCGGGATCATGTGGACTCGCTGCGCGGCGAAGCTGACGCTGCCAAGGACCTGGTTCTTTTGCTCACTCGCATTCGCCTTGCTTCATGTGCCTGGATGGGTCGTTCCCGGCGGGTTCGCGCCAGCACGGTTGGTGCAGTTCGCTCTGGTGGTACTGGCCGGGGTTGCCTTCGGAGCAGGACGCGCCTTGACCGGCAGCGTTTGGCCTGCGGTGGGGTTTCACTTCGTCAACAACCTTTGGGCGACCGGCAGCCTCCATTGGCTGCTGAGACCTGAGGGGCTTGCACAATAGCGACTCCGGTACGAACGTTGCCACTGGGAGGTCACTCATCTCCGATTCGGGTGGTCCCCGTGCACTCCGGAGCACTCGAAATGCGGGCGCACGGCAGGTAGACTTCGAAGGTTGTACCCACGCGCATCTGGCTGCGCACCGAGATGCACCCGCCCGCCTGCTGCACGATGCCTGCGATGGTAGACAGCCCGAGCCCGGTGCCCTCACCAGGTGCCTTGGTCGAGAAGAATGGCTCGAAGATTCGCGCCATGGTCGCAGAGTCCATGCCCTCGCCTTGATCGGCGACTCGCACCACCACGTACTCGCCGGGGTCCAGGTCGACACCCGAAAGCCGTGTCCTGACGGAAAACGATGCGCTGCTGGTCTCGATCACCAGCCGGCCACCACTTGGCATGGCATCGCGGGCATTGACGGCTAGGTTCGTCAGCACCTGTTCGAGGCCACTCAAATTGATGCGAACGTGGCCAACCGTATCATCCAACATGAAATCGAGCCGAACCGCTGGACCCGTCAGGTGTTCGAGCATGCGTGCAAGCCTACGAATTACATCATTGGGAGCGAGAACACGACGGACGAATGGCTCAGGGCTGGAGAACGCTAGGAGCTGCTTGGCAAGCTCACGCGCACGCAGGGCAGCACCCATAACCTCGTCGATGTTGCCTAGGGAAGCCTCGACCGCCTCGAGCTGATGCTTCACCAGCCCGGAGAACCCTATGATCGCGGTCAGCAGATTGTTGAAATCGTGGGCAACACCGGCGGCCAGGACGCCAATGGCTTCGAGCCGCTGGGTGTGTCCAAGCTTGGATTGCAGGTGCCGGGTCTGGCTGAGGTCTTCGAACACGGCCATCGCGTGTGTTCGTTGGTCCCCACGAACGACCAGGGGCGATGCGCTCACCTGAACCGGGATTCTGCGGCCCTCCCGAACGAGCTCCATGTCGTCCACCGAACCTTCCTTGCCTGCAAGTGCAGCCGCGACCGGGACTCGATCTTTGGGATAGCGCTCGTTCGTCCCCGCCACCACCGCCGAACAAGCCGCCGTCAGGTCGTCGACCGTTCCATCGGACGAGCTGCCCCTGCAGAGCAGTGCCTCAGCGTGCCGGTTGACATAGCGTGCGCGACCATCGGGGCCGAACACGCACACCGCCAGGGGAAGGCGATCGAGCACAGCGGCCGACCAGCGTTCTGCCTCTTCCGTCGCAATCGTCCCTTCAAGCACTCTCACCTCCGTCCGACTGCTGCCTGCCAGGGCTGGTCGAGAAGCTGCATGGCAGGTACACGCTCACGCAGGCCCCCTTGCCAGCCTCACTGTGTACCCGCAAGCGTCCGCCCGCCTGCGACACGAGTGCGTTGGCGGTGGCCAGGCGGTCGCTACACACCTTCTTGGCTCGCGCCCTGCGCAGCATCAGCTCAATATCGGGCGGAACGGCGCCTGGCCCGGTGTCGCGAACCTCGATCACTCCGCAGGCTATCGTCGACCCGGATAGCCCCTCGAGCTGTTCCACACGCGTCGACAGGGTAAGGGTGCCAGCACCTCGCATGGCTTCGGATGCGTTGGCGATCAATAGGTCGACCACCGGCTCCACAACGAGCGCGTCCGCGTCTACCCAGGACGCGGGTTCAGCGAGCTTCAGCCTCACTCGCAGACCGCGGGGCGCAGATGCGGCAACGGCCGCGTGCGCGCGGCTGATGCACGCGTTGAGTCCGACTCTCTTGCTGCGATGGGAACGTCTCCAGAACTCGTTCATGACTGCCTCGTGGAACGTGGTGGCGCATGCCGCGGCCGATAGGTTTCGATGTGCAACGGCAGGGGGCTTACACGACCCATGTAGCGGCGCGTCCCGCCGCCCCACGAAGTCTGGCTCCAGGCGCCAGCCGCGATCGCCGGGGAATCTCAAAAGCACCCGCCGTGCCAATCCCCGCGGCTATCTCGAAAACTTCGTAAGTGCTTAGATTCACGAGATTATAAAACACCCACGTCGCAGCGCGGCCACGTCACCGCGACAGACACCCACCACGCCCGGGTGTGGATCCGCGGCATGTCGCGGGATAAACTGCGGCGCCACGTCAGGGGGAACAGTGGACCAGGAGCGGAGTCCGGAGCGAGCAGCAAGCGTTCCTGCGGCCGAACTCGAGCTGTACCGGGCCTACTTTGAGGGGAGCGCCAACGGCATCTTCGTCTTCAACACCTCAGGA
The DNA here is from genome assembly GCA_028817905.1 of Myxococcales bacterium. Lineage (GTDB taxonomy): Bacteria > Myxococcota_A > Polyangia > Polyangiales > JAFGIB01 > JAPPOR01. The sequence goes on along the minus strand of JAPPOR010000676.1, from coordinate 36,654 downwards.
GACTTGATCGACGCCAACCCGGCTGTTTGCCGCATGCACGGGATCGAGCGAAAGGATTTGCTTGGGCGCGACCCCAAGGACCTGGTTGCCCCGGAGTGCCATCACGTCTTCGAAGCCTTCCTGCAGGCGGGCCGAGCCGGCCGCACGTTCGCCGGCGTTGCTGTCCAGCTGCGGGCGGATGGCACGCGCTTCGACGTACACATCGAGGGCCACTCACTGCACCTGGGAGATCGTGATCTCTTTCTCGCCTCCATAAGCGACGTCACCGAGATGCGCGCCAGAGAGCAGGAACTGCGCGAAAGCGAAGCGCGGTATCGGGCTGTGGTGGAGGACCAGGAGGAGTTCGTGGTCCGCTGGCGTCCGGACGGCACTCGGACGTTCGTCAACGATGCCTACGCGAGGTATTTTGGCCAGGACCGGGATGCAATGATCGGCACAAGTTTCTTTCCTCTGATCGCACCGGAGGAGCGGGAGGCAGTGCGGGCGCGGCTGGCAGCACTCACACCCGAAGCGCCTGTTTCCACGGGTGAGCACCGGGTCGAAACGCCCGATGGGTCGACCGGCTGGCAACAATGGACGGATAGAGCAATCTTCGACCACGCCGGACGCCTGGTAGAGTGCCAGTCGACAGGACGGGTGATCACAGAGCTGAAGTTGGTCGAGCAGCAGCTCGAACATAGGCTGCGGTTTCACGCACTGCTGGTCGGGATGTCGAACCGGTTGTTGTCGGAAAGCGTCGCATGGCGAGAGGCCGTAGACGAGGCGCTGCGCGACCTTGCGAGCTTTCTGCACATCGGGCTCACGGAGCTCTGGTGGTTCGATGAGCATGGATCCGAGGCCACCCGGGCTGGTCTGGGCCTTCCGAAGCCCCGTGATCCCGGACCGGCCACCTTCACCCGGGAGGCGCTCCCTTGGCTACTCGACCGCATCTACGCCGGCGAGACCGTGACCATCGAGGACGCTCACTTGCTACCACCACGAGCAGCCGGTACCCGGGCTATGATGGAAGCGAGCGGCAGCCGAGCCATGGTGTGCCTGCCCTTGTTCGCCGGCGGCAGACGCGTCGGGATCGGTGTTGCCGCCAACTATGACACTCCCAAGCCCTGGCGCGCAGAGGAAGTGGAACAACTTCAACTGGCGATGAATATCGTCGCAACATCAGAACAACGCCACCGGGTGATCGTGGATCTGCGCGCGCGCGAAGCAGAGCTGACGCAGGCGCTCGACGAGGTGCGAGAACTCAAGGAACGGGTCGAAGCTGAGAATGTGTACTTGCGCGAGGAGGTACGCCAGGCTCGCGGCTTCGATGAAGTCATCGGAGATAGCCAAGCTCTTCGGAGCTGCCTGAAGCGACTAGAGCAGGTCGCGCCCACTGACGCCGCCGTCCTACTCTTGGGCGAGACAGGTACCGGCAAGGAACTGATGGCGCGAACCCTCCACAAGTTGAGCGCCCGTCGCGACAAGCCCATGGTATCCCTCAACTGCTCGGCGCTGCCCCGCGATCTCGTAGAAAGCGAGCTCTTTGGCCATGAGAAGGGAGCCTTTACGGGCGCGATCGCCCTCAAGCGTGGCAAGTTCGAGCTCGCGGATGGGGGCGCATTGTTCCTCGACGAGATCGGGGAGCTTCCATTGGAGGCGCAGGCGAAGCTACTGCGGGCCCTGCAAGAAGGTGAGATTCAGCGTCTGGGTGGTGAGAAGGTCCGCAGGGTGAACGTGCGGATCATCGCCGCCACCCACCGCGACCTTGAAGCAGCGATTCGCGCCGGTGAGTTCCGCGAAGACCTCTACTACCGCGTAAACGCTTTCCCGATCCGACTCCCACCGCTGCGAGAACGACCTGATGACATTCCACTCCTCGCGAAGTTCTTCGCCCGCCGCCACGGCAAGAACATGAAGCGCCCGATCGAAGCGGTCACAGTACGCCTGCTTGAGTACCTCAAGGTGCAACCCTGGCCTGGCAACGTGCGGGAACTCGATAGCTTCATCCAGCGTCTTATGATCACATCCGCGGGCCCCGTGCTGGAACTGCCACCTGACGTCGAACTACACAGCGACAACCCCGTCCGACCCTTGTCTTCCATGACGCCGAAAGCGGAAACGTCCCCTGCTCCGGTGCTACTGAAAGATGCCCAGCGCGCACATATCGAGGCCGTCCTCGAACAATCCAGCTGGGTCGTCGAAGGCCCAGAAGGCGCTGCCAAGTACCTGGGGCTGGCCCCGAGTACACTGCGCTCTAAGATGAAGCGCCTGGGAATCCAGCGCAGGCGCTAGTCCTGAGGACCCCCGCCAGCGCCGGCCGCCGTGGGCCCGACCATCTTCACATCGGATGACTGGGCACTGACCTGATCCTCGATCAACCCGAGGAGTCGCTCGAACGCCTGAAGCCCCAACACGACGAGCACAATACCCTCGACGGCTAGCTCGCGCACGACGAAGTGCATGCGGGCCATCAACAAGGTGTGGGCGCCAAAGTAGAGATCCGATGCCATCATGCGAGAAATGCTTCCGCGTACATAGCGCGGTACCTCGAAGCGCACCGACTGCTCGAGGATGTTGGCGAACGAGCCAACCAAGGCATTGAGGACGATGTTGCCTACTTCGGTCAGCGTCTGCTGGCCACCCTGGTCGAGACTGTCTCCCTGCGCTGCGTCCGTGTCCAGAACCCCCACCAGCCCCTTGGCGCCTCGCTCGGAAAACAGAAGAGCGGCGCTGCCCTCAAGTGGCCCGTCGAAGCCGAGCTGAACGCACGACCATGCGCCTCCTTCGAGCCCTAGAGCGACGGCTGCGAGCTGGTGATCCACCAGGGTCTCGATCTTCGGGACCGAGAGCTCCACAACCATGTCAAGCATCGTGCTCAGCTCAGCGGCGCCGCGACCCACGCCAATGTTGATGAGCTCACCCAGGGCGTCGGCCTGCATCGGGGATAGGGTCCGACCGCGGCTGAGGTTAAGATTGGCATCCAGAACCGCGTCGAGTTCCTCGAGCTGAATCGGCTTGGTCACCAGGGCGTCCATACCCGCAGCCGAGCACGCGTCTCGCTCCTCTGAGGTGCCGCTTGCGGTCAAGGCGATGATCTTGATCGGTGGCACCGCTCTCTCCCGCTCGATCCGGCGGATCTCGCGCGTGGCCGCCGGGCCATCCATCAACGGCATCCGATTGTCCATCAAGATGAGGTCCCAGTTGCGCTCGCGGAATGCGCTCACGGCCTCTTGCCCGTCACTGACGACCGTGCATTCAAAGCCGAGCTTCCGCAGCTGCTGCTGAACAACCATCTGGTTGACCTTGTTGTCTTCAGCGAGAAGCAAGCGGTAGTTTCCGCGGGCCAAGCGGCTCTGTACCCTTAGGGCTCGAGTCGGTACCTCCACTAGCTCGGGAAGGTCGAGCACGCTCGCGAGCGCGTCGCGGAGTGGCCGCCGCTTGACCGGGCGGGTCAGAGCCCCGGCGTAGCCATGGTGCGCCATACCAGCAGCGAGTGCGTGGTCAGCAATGTTGGTGACGAGATAGGCCGCCATGGAAGGGATGCTCGCCCGCAGCTCGTCGAGGGCGCGCTTGTCATTCCTGCTAGCAAGAGGAAAACGCACCAATACCGCGGCAAAAACCGCTCCATCCTGCACGGTGGCGAGCGCCTCGGCCGCTGTCGGAAAAATCGGGACGTGAACGCCCAGCGCACCCAACATGCGCCGCAGGTCCGTCGCCGTGGACGGCTTCGGATCGATGACCGCGACAACTTGGTCGCCCGCGGAGGCCGGCGCGAGACTTGCGATTTGGACATCCGGCAAGCCGATGTCGAGCTCAAACCAGAATGTCGATCCCACCCCAGGTGTGCTGGTAACGCCAATTTCGCCGCCCAGGGCCTCTACCAGCTTACGACTGATCGCGAGTCCGAGTCCGGTTCCGCCAAAGCGCCGCGAGATCGATGCATCTGCCTGCGAGTATGCTTGAAACAAACGTGCCTGGCGGTCCGCGGGAATTCCGATGCCAGTGTCCCGGACCTCCACCCGGAGCCGTGCTGCGTTGTCACCGCGGTCGCCGATGTGGACGTGCAAGGAAATCTCTCCCTTTTCCGTAAACTTGACCGCGTTGCCGCACAGATTGGTGACCAGCTGACGGATGCGGGCCGGGTCGGAGACGACGTTGGTAGGAGCCGTGGGATCGTAGACGAGCCTAAACTCTACGCCCTTGCTCTGTGCCTTAAGTGCAGACAGGTCAGCGATCTCTTCCAGGATTTCGAGCAGTCCGAACGAGATCTGCTCCACCTCGACCTGGCTTGCTTCCATCTTTGCGTAGTCGAGGATGTCGGTGACCAGACTGGACAGGGCGCGACCCGAGTTCGTGATGGTCCTTGCCCATTCCTCTTGCTGGCGGGTCAGCGGGGTCTCCTGGAGCAACTCCGCCACACTGATCACACCGCTGAGCGGAGTCCGGATCTCATGGGTCATGGTGGCGAGGAACTCCATGTTCCCATGAAGCGCAGTCTCCGCCTCATCTCGCGCACGCGTTAGGTCGCGGGTACGCTCTGCGATCGCGACCTCCAGTTCTTCCCGATGGCACTGCAGAGCGGCTTTCTGCGCCTCCAGAAGATCGCTCTGCGTCACTAGTCCAACGAGTTCACCGGTCTCATCCACCACGGGGAGGCGGCGGATACGACGGCGACGCACAAGCTCGAGCGCCTCGTGCCATGACAGTTCGGCGCGGACGCTGATCACAGGAGAGGTCATCACATCGCCCGCAAACAGCCGGTCGACGTCACCACCTTCAAGAGCCTGTGCGAGCACCCGCACGCAATCGCGCTCGCTCACAATTCCCACCGGCCGTCGCTCCTCAACGATGACGATGCATGACAGCCGCTGGCCGCGCATCTGCTGGACGAGTTGCCTGAGACTGGCCTCCGGTGGCAGAGTCTCGATGTCGCGCGTCATGAACTGCGACAGCTGAAGCTTGTGCATCACGTGTCCCTAGCCGGCTCCCACCCGGACCGACATCCTCTCCCGCGCAAGGGCCGACGGTCCCGACGAGAATCTACTGACGGCTCTGGGGCGACAAAGTTTGGCATGCGGCGGGCGGTTTTCTTGGAAACCACCGCTCGGGTCGCCGTTGGCCCAAAGGAGAAGGCTGGGAGGCTCACAGTCGGCGAGCTGGAGCGGCGCTTGCCGAGCCAGGCAGGGATGGGGTAGACCGGCCAGATGGCCGCTCAGGCCGCCGCAAGCCGAAGTCGCCATAGTGGACACCGACACCAACGCCTGGGATTTCTGGCCGGCGTGGCGACCGTTGTAGGAGTCGGGTGCTGGGTGCTCTGGCCGGTGCTGCGGGCGGGCTTCGTCACGGACGACTTCATTGTGGCAGCGATGATCGACGGGACCTTCGCCGCTCCCAGAGCGCCGCTGGATCTATTTGTATTCACCACTGGGGAACCAGCCGACATCGCCGCACTTCAGCGTTTGGGGTCGATGCCTTTCTGGGTCGACCCCGACTTCCGGTTGGCCTTCATGCGGCCATTGGCAAGTGCCACCGTGCACCTCGACCGCTGGCTGTTTGGACGCGACTTGGCTGGCTACCATGCCCACTCACTTGTCTGGTGGGTCATTCTGGTTTGTAGCGTCGCCTGGTTCCTGCGCACGTTTCTGCCAAGGGGTTTGGCCCTCGCCGCCACAGTGCTCTTCGCGGTGAGCGACGCTCACCACTATCCGGTGCTGTGGCTAGCGAACCGTGGGGGAATCATGTCCCTAGCCCTCGGCGTGCTTGCACTCTGCCTATGCATTTCCCCCCGAGCACGGCCACGCTGGCACCGCACGGCTCTGCCAACGTTGTTTTATTCTGCCTCTCTTCTCGCGGGCGAGTGGGGTTTCTCGCTGCTCGGCTATGGGGTTGCGCATGTGCTGTTGAGCGGGCGAGGTGACTGGCACAAGCGGCTACTCACGCTCTGGCCACTCCTGGTCCCGGCGGCATCCGTTCTAGGTGCCCGAGCCATGCTCGGCTACGGCGCCCACGCGAGCGGCGTCTATGTTGATCCGCTCGGGGAGCCACTCGGATTCGTGCGTTCCCTTGCGACTCGCCTGCCGATCCTGGTAGCCGACATGGTACTCGACATTCCGGCCCACTACTGGGACGTCGGGAGCCCGTGGCGAGATACGATTCTGAGGCTCGGGTGGATCCCTCCTGACATATGGATTGATCTTCCCGGTTGGCGCACGTGGCACGTAGTGCTCGGCTACGCTGCGGTCGCGGGTGCGCTGCTGGCAGTCCACTTTGGGCTTCGCCTGACAGAGGCTAGGTGGCGGCCTGCCCTGCGGTTCCTCGCACTGGGAGCGGCGCTGTCCATGTTGCCGGTGGCCGCGTCCTTCCCATCCTCTCGGCTATCGTTACCAGCTTGGCTCGGGGGTTCAGCGTGTTTTGCAGCGCTGCTGCTGGGTGTGACCCGACGGATCGCGCAGTTCAAAACGGGCAACCGCAAGCTACTTCTCCTAGCCACTGGGGTCGCAGGCGCGCTGGTATACAACCTGGTCTGGTCACCCCTGACAGCACCGGTGCTGAGCTCAGTGATACACTTCGAGAGCGCATCCGCATGGGTGCGTCTAGCGGACGTTGACGATGAACGGTTGCCTGACCAGCACGTCTTCATCGTGAATGGAACGGACTTCGCAAGCACGTTCTTCTTTCCCTACGTCCGATCCTATTCAGGCCTACAAATGCCACGCTCGAGCTATCCGCTCGCGTTCTGTCGCCATCCACTCGACCTGCTGCGGGATGGCGACAACTCGTTTCTGCTGCGCCCTGTCGGAAACGGCACGTTTATGGAAACCGATGGTGAGATCTTTTTCCGGAGAACCGACAGGATGCCCAAACGGGGTACCCGGTTCGTGCTCCCGGAAATGACGGTGGAAGTCGTCCGAACACGGAACGGTCGTCCGCTTGAACTTCGCTATACGTTCACGCAGTCCCTCGATGACCCGAGCTATGTATTCCTCGTGTCGAAGCCAGCCGGGATGGTACCGCTGGAGATCCCCCCAGTGGGCGACTGGATTCGTCTGGCGCGGCCCGCTACGCCCACCTGGTATGGCGCGCATCGCGGCGCTTGGTACCGAAGAATCGCCCCCGTTCCCGATTTTCTCACCTATCGGATGGCGCCCGACTTCCTCGATTACGAGATCGATGGTCCGGCGAGAAGCGCGCCCGGTCCCCCTTGATCCTTGATCAGCAAGCTTGTCTACAAACAAGTCAAGTTTGGAGGGACCCGCTATCGTCTGCTGGGCCAGGGCCTCCGGTGCTCCGGACGGTTGCGGGTAGCCTGTTGTGCCTCACGAGAAGCGCGCCGAGACGAAACTACTGGTCGTCCAGCGCCATCGGTCCCCGATTGCCGGGCACATCGTGTGTAGATGCGATGCCTTGAGGTGGCGCCAGTGACGCGGCGGGTCCCCACCGCTTGATCGTCGGCAAGCTTCGGTACAGTAACGCGTGGTAAAGCCTGCGAGGTAGAAACCGCCGCAGCCACGCGAACAGGCGCGCATCGAAGGTCGCTGGAACTCGCAGCGGGGGGCGCCGGCTCTTGAGCGTGCGCATCACCGTCCGGGCAACCTTCTGCGGCGTGGCGGGAACCATGCGCATGACGCGCTCGATGAACCCGCTCATGTGACGGTAGTGGGCATAGTAGGGGTCAGTCGCCGCATCCACCCCGGCCCTGGACAGGGGAGTGAAGCGGACTTTGGCGAAGCCATCGGAGTTGATGAATCCTGGCTGAATGAGCGAGACATGGATGTTCCATGGGCGCACCTCGTAGTACAGGGCCTCACTCGCCCCCTCGAGTGCGAACTTCGAAGCGCTGTACACGGCCATCGTGGGCATCGCCATCATCCCTCCCACGGACGAAACGTTGATGATGCGACCGTGCCCGCGGTTGCGCATGCCCGGCAGCACCAGCCGGGCAAGCTCCATCGGCGCTCGGTAGTTGATGTGCATCTGAGCAAGCCGATCCTCCTCGCGCACGTGCTCGACCACCGAGCGATAGGCGACGCCTGCATTGTTGATGAGGATATCCACTCCACCCAGGCGCCGTTGCACCTCCTCTACCACGGCAGAGCGTTGATCTGCGTCCAGCACGTCGAGAGCCCGGATCCAGAGGCGTTGGCCCTCGAAGACGCCCGCATCGGCAAAGCGAGGTAGGGACGTCTGGCGAGCCGTGGCGATCACCTGATAGCGCGCTGCAACCAGCTCGCGCACAATGGCGAGCCCCAAGCCGGTGCTCGCTCCGGTAACCAGAACTGTCTCGCCGCCGCCCATGGTAGGAAGTCTAGCTGGGATCATGCTTCGGACCACTGGGACCGGCCAACCTTGTGATTTCTCTGCAGTCCAGCCTACGGTCAAGGATGGAGACCGTTACGGCAGGAGTAGACGCGACCGCTGGACGGGCTCCACGTAGTCCAGCCTACGAGTCGACACGCGTGCCTGGGGCGCTACTCAAAAACGGGCGGCCGAAGCCGGGAAACCACACTGGAAAGCCAGAACAGGAGCGCGAACAGAATCAACAGCTGCACCGCAAGCCAGGCCCATCTGCGACGCGGGCGGCGACGGTGAGCCCCCGTGGGGGAAGGCTCGAGGGCAAGCAAAGCGGCACGAAGCTCGTCCGGGATGCCATCCGCGGGGGATACGGTCGCGTCCGGGAGCGGGTAGGCCGCTTCGTCGCCACGATGTACATGGAACAGCTGATAGCTGCTCTCGCGGTCGAACGCCGCCTGCCCTGGATACTGCACATTGGGTGCTCCACTCAGGATCGAGGCGGTGCCCCGATTGTGACGGGCTGTAGGTGCAAGGGTCGACAGGAGCTGAATGAGTCGCTCGAAGTTTCGCCCGGTGCCGATCGCCAAGTCATCTTGCAGGCCGCGATAGTTGAACTGGTCCGCTCGCACGACGAACCTGCGACTTGGATTGGCGGCTAGGACATTTAGGATCGATACCGCAGCCTGTCGGCTGCTGGCAGACTCCCACGAAGCTGTAGGCGCGACTGTCCCATGCGGTTCCCCGATGGGCTGTTCGGCCCGCGACGAAACCTCGCCGCTGGCAAGCAGCACCAGGTCGCCTGCCGCTAGTTCGTGCGTGCGACCCGTGACGTCCAGCCACTCGATGGCACTGCCCTTGACCGAGAGTCCCCGGCATCGAATCGGTGCAGGCAGGTGCAACCAGCGGTCAGAGCCAACGCAGACATGGAGGCCAGCCTTCCCTAGGCAGTCAGCGACTGCCTCGGCCCGCTCGCGAGACAGGCCATCTGCGACGACTCCGTGGGCGTCTACCACCAACCTGCGGAGATCGGAGACCAGGGGCTCCGGAAGACCGGCGAGCGCTTCGCCCACCGTCTGCGGGTCCCAAACAGCCAGGCTGGCTTGGAAGAGCGCGTACCCCATTGGAACGACGAGTATGCCAGCGTTTATGGGATGCACTCGCGCCTTTCTGGTATGCTGCGCGCCGTGGCGCACACCAACCCCTTGCCCATCGCCCGTGTGGACCGGCGCGGCCGCAGGCCTGGGTCCGTTGGGCCATGGGGGATCATTGGCCTCCTGCTTGGACTCTCCCTGGCCCAAGCAACCCTGGGCCAAGTGGCCCACGCCCAGGAAGGTGAGCGCCCTCTGATGCCCGCGCCCCCCCCAGGCGGAAGCGAACCTGTGGGACCTGCATCCTCGCCAAAGGCACCGCCGGCAGCAACCGATTCCCGGCCTGCACCGTCGCAACCCCGAGACACGGTTCCGAGTGGGGCGCGGGACAGCGCCAACCAAGCTCCAGCACCAAGGAAGGCGGAGCCAACCGAGACGCGTCCAACGGGTAGCCGGGTGCAGTCCCGCAAGCAACCGACCCAATCCGGCCCCCGGCAAGCGCAAGCGGACGCGGAGTTCAACCGATGGCGTAAAGCGCAAGAGCGCCTAGCACAGCAACAGCGGACCGCCGAGTACCGTCGCCTCCTACCCCAGGTCCAGAGCCTCGCAGGCTCGAACGACAGGCCGGCGATCGAAAGACTGGTCTCTGAAATCACAGGCTCGGCCATCCTCGACCCGGTCAGCAAGCGAGAGCTGAACGCCCCGCTACGAGACCGGCTGGTCCTGCTACTTTGTGGCGAGGCCGTGACCGCGCTAGCGGCCGGCCAAACGACGGCCGGAAGGATGCGCATTATCGCGGCGACCAATGCCTACGGCATGCGCGGCGAGGGAGCGCCGGGCAACGTCGTTGGTGCCATCGCACAGGCGCAAGCGAAATACGTGGACGCCGCCGTCGGCCTGTCCGAGAAGGCGGCCCTGGCAGGAAAGTACGATGCCGCGATCGCGCACGCGGACCGCGCGCGCACGATGTTGGCGCTGCTGGTACGTTCCGACAGTCCTGAGGCCGAACTCGCGAAGCGCCGAGTGGCGGAGGTGGACCGGATGTTGGTGGCGCACGAGGTTGGCAAGACGCTCTCCAAGGCCAAGCGGGCCGAGGCGCGAAACCAGCTGCGCTTGGCGTTGTTCCACTACCGGGAGGCGCAACGGGCGGGCATGGATACCCAGCAAGCGATCGATCGGCTCGTATCGCAGAAGCGCAGTCCAGGCCTCGAAATGGCACTGTCGGGCATTGTACCGGGACTGTCGCAGCTCACCCACAACCGACTGCTTGCGGGCAGCGCATTCCTGCTGGCCACGGGCGCCTCTGCGGTAGGCGGCGTCCTGCTGAACGCGAGCGCTGAGGAGCGCTATGACGAGTATCTCGGTGCCACGGATCCCGAACGCGCGGTGGAACTCTATGACGGGATTTGGCCAAGGGAAGCCGGCGCCTATGCACTGATCGGAACTGCGGTTGTGCTCCACATATGGAACATCATCGATGCCTACAGCGACGCGACACACCACAACCGGATGCACTTCCAGTAGGGCGGCCAGGAGGCCGTGCGCCAGCGCTCACCGAACGCTCGTAGGCGCCGTGTTGCTGGTCCTAGCGTGCGATCGGTTCGAGCGGGTCAACCCCAACGATCCTAAGGCAGAGCTCGGGCCGGAGATCCGGCGCGGTGACGCGCCCCTGATCCTGAACGACGCAACCTCACTCGGCAGCAAAAACAACGACAACGGTGTATTGGAGGCCGAGGAGCAGGTCGAACTGACCGTACCCATGGAGGTGCGCCGCTCCCCGGGGGGGGTAACGGTTCGAGCCATCATCGTGAATGAAGACGACAGCGAATGCGTGCAAGCAGTCGCCCAACCCGCTGTGCCTTCAGAGATCACGCTACCTACCACCACCGGCCTGGAAACGGGAAGCATCGCAGCCGGACCGTTTTCGATCGAGCTCGGAAGGGCAGGCTGCGATCCAGACACGCCCCTGCGGTTTACGCTGATGTTCGAGGCCCTGGAGGTCGAGGGGACGTTCACTGTCCCGTTTGCGGTAAGCATCGAGGAGCGAGATGGCAACGTCGAGATAGACGACGTGGACGTCGACGACAGGAGCGGAAACGACAACCGTGCACTCAATGCGGGCGAGGAAGCCTCACTCGATATCGACCTGCGCAACGCGGGTGACTCACTACTACGAGAGGTCGAGCTCGACCTGGGTGCACAAGAGACCAGGAAGTGCGTTGCTGAAGCCAGTCTACCCGGGAACGACCCGCTGGAGTTCGGTGACATCGAGGCGCGGGAAACGGTCGGCTCGATGAAGGGGTCCGTAGAAGTCCGCGTCGATGGCAAATGCGAGGACGGCGACGAGCTCAGGCTTCCACTCGAGGTCCGCGACAACGCCGGTCAGATATTTGAGCGCACGTGGAAGATTCGCCTGGGAGACGCGGACGCCGGTATGTGACCGGGTGTTGCGGGGATTCCCGTCGGGCGTCACCCCGTGAAACCGCTAGATGGACACTAGCCCGGATCATTCACGACATCGACGCCGCCTCGCTTGTCCTTCGACTCCACAGGACTTTCGCCACCCTAGGCAATACAGGGAATATTCCGGGCTAGGCCGTCAGGGGCTGCTGCCACGAGCTCGGCAACACGCGCTTGAGGCCGTCGGGATCGAACGGACCGCTTAGCACTTCATGCGCGCGCCCGGGAGACTCCTGCTCCTCGACCGACTCCGCATCGGAGAGCAGAATTCGCCGAATGCGCGGATGGCGCTCCGAAAGGAACCGCACGATGTCGCGGCCGTCAGCACGCCCGAGGCGCCGCGCTACGATCGCCGTGTGGATGTCGTCCGGACGGTTCTCGAGGATCCATACTGCCTGCAGTGGCGTGCAAGCAAGATGAACCTGCAAGCCAGAGGATTCCAGCACGCGAATCATCGAAGTGACCATCTCGGGTCGTGCATGCACGAGCAGCATATGACCCGACTGACCCGGCCGCTGCTCCAGGCATCCCAGGACGATGTCGTGAATACGGTCCTCGTCGCCCGCATTGGTGTCGACGAATCGCAGGCCGAGTGTGTCTCCGCTGCGGCGTACCACCTGAGCCGGACACTGCAGGTTTGCCGACTGACTCCCGGTGTCGACCCGGAGCGTGATCTCGTAGCGCTGCCCGAGCACGCAAAATGGACCCTGCTTGATGCTGCAGCCCCCGATCGAAATGTCGCTGACGGGGTATCCGCCCGCAAAGCGCCCATGTCGCCAAAGAAAAGCTGTCGCCGGTACCGGCACACGAAAAGACCGTCGTCGTTCTTTAGCCAGCGCAATCATACGAACCCCCGTTCCTGCGGCCCGCCTCTTGTCCCGAGGGATCACTCTAACTAATCCAAGCCTCCGCTCAAGAGTGCTGGCACACAACCGGATGCGTCTCTGCGTGCAGGTGCTCTTTTGGAGGCCGGCATCTCGGGCGGGCGCATATGCGTGTGTGAGATAGCCGCGTACCTTGCCCCCAATGCCCACACTCCTGTAGGTCGGCATGGGACACCCGCTCGTTCAGAACAGTGAGAAGCTGTGGTTTCGGGCGCACGAAGGTGTTGGCTTCCAGGTCCCTTGGACCGGTGTTGAAGCCTAGCCCGCCGGCTTGCACCTCAAAAAGCCGCTGAATCGCCTGCCAGCGAGGCCCCGCGCCGGTCATCCTGTGCTGGCCCTTGGCATCCTGGACTTGGCTCAGCACGCGCCTGTGGCGCCCGGGCAGCGCTTCTCAACTACCCCGTTTTCGCTTCCGGCCCTCCAACTCGCCGGGAGCCGCCCGCCGCGCGTCACCCTCCTGGCTCGCGCGGGACCGGGCCATCTCGAACACAGCCCGTACCTTGGGCGAGGTGCGGGCCAGGTCGAGCTCCATGTCAGGCTGCTGCTTGAGGGCCTCGGCAAAGGCCGCTTGGGCTGCTTCATTGCGATCGAGAGCAACCAGCGCTGTGCCGAGCTCCCGCTGAATCGTCACGACCTGGTTGCCCGTTAGGTCGCCCATCCCGATCAACCGATTCGCCAGCGCCACGGCTTCGGTGAAGCGACCATTTCGCACCCTCTCCCGTAGCTCCGGCAGTTGCTCGGTGATCAGCGCCTGCTTGGCACGGACATCCCCGCGAGGCGTGGCCAAGCCGCCCTCGAGCTTGGCGATCCGCCTGCCCTCTTGCGACAGCACCAAGTCCGGAAGGGGCACCAGCAAGATGTCTCCACGCTGAACGCGGAAGGTCTTGAGCAGGTTGAAGCGACGCAACACGCGCAACCCCTTCTTGTCTTCATAGTACGTCTTGGCCACCGCCCGCAGACTTTCACTCTGGGAGACCACATGACGCAGGGGGTAGGGCACCAAGACCTCCGCAGCGGTATCCGGCTGCGGACCCCCTTGGTTGGCCTCGATCAGAACAAACGCCCGTTTCGGGTCGCCATAGAAGCGCTGGGCCAGTTCAGCCCAGGTATCACCGGCCTGCACGCGGTAGTAACTCACGGTGGGAATCGAGAGGCGGAGGCCGACAACGATTGCCGATCCGCCCTCACTGGTCAGGCCGTTTTCCGAAACCAGCACGTTTTCCCGCTTCGGATTGCCATAGTAGCGGTCGGCGATCGAAGCCAACGTTTCCCCGGGGCGCACGACGTGGACCAACGTCGATTCCGCGCGAGCGGGCGATGCCACCAAGAGCGGGAATAACGGTGCGACAAGGACCAACAGCAGAGGGGCAAACGAACGTGTCACTTCGACTTCCTCTGTGACGCCTTGGCGCGCGCCTTGTCATCGCCACGCCGATCCTTGGCTTTCCTAGGTGTCACCTTGGGTTTGATCACAGGGGCAGTGGGCTGATGCTTCGGCGTCATCTCCACCTTGAGTTCGACGATCTGCCCCGACCGGATGATGACCTCGCGGGTTTCCTGGCGGTAGTATGGATTCTCGAGCCTCAAGTAGTGCTTTCCCGGAGACAGCGGCAGCGGCAAAGCGTGCGGCGTTGTCATCACCGACTCGCCATCCACGAATACCTCGGCCCACGGATCGACCACCGTCTGAAGGTACCCCACGCGATTGGGCAACCAACCATCCTCGTGCTGAGCGTACTCGTCCTCGTCCCGGCGGAAACGCCCATCCGCGGCCTGAATGGCACCACCGGTCACCACCACGGCCAGTGCGAGCACACTGAATACGAACAGGGCGCTACGCACCAGTTGCCCATCGCGCTGGGCACCGCGAAGGTTGCGGGTGCTACCCGCCTGCAACAGTTCGTTGGCTTCCGACTCACTGATCACACCCACGTCGCGCAGATACATCACAAGACGACCGTTGTGGTTGATCCCAACGCGAGCGGACAGGAACTCCACCAGGTCATCGATCAGCACCTGCGTGGTGGGGTAGCGATTGGCAGGTAGCTTCTCCATGCAGCGCGCCAAGATGCGCTCAATCCCACTTGGGACACTGGCAACCAGCCGGCGCGGGTTCGTGTATCGGTCCAGGCGAATCTTCTGCATCACACTTCGGGCTTCGTCCTCCACGAAAGGCTTACGCCCTGTAATGCTTTGGTACAGAACGATTCCTAGCGAAAAAATATCACTGCGAAAGTCCAGCTTGTCGCCCAGGATCTGCTCCGGGCTCATGTAGCTAGGTGTGCCCACACCGGTACCCGTCTCGGTGAGATCCGATAGCGTGTGATCGCGAGCGATGCCGAAATCCATCAGCTTCACTTCGCCATTATGTGAAATCATGATGTTCGCGGGCTTGATGTCGCGATGGATGAGCCCGCGGAAATGCGCATAATCAAGCGCGCGCGCCACCTGCAACGCGATGATCGCGGCAACCTCTACGGGCAACTGAGGCGTGAGCTGGAGCAGGTCGTACAGGTCGATTCCCTGGACGTACTCCATGATGATGTACATCGTGTCGCCGTCTTTGATGAAGTCGTAAACGTGCAGGATGTTCTCGTGCTGCAAGGAGGCCATGAACAGCGCCTCACGTTCGAAGCGCATCGCGAATTGGCTATCGACCGCGATGGACGGCTTGAGCGCTTTGATGGCGACAACGCGCTCAAGCGGCTCCTGCACCGCCTTGTAGATGACGGCCATGCCGCCGCTACCGATCTCGCCGAGAATCCGGCAGTTGCCAATTCGGTCCTGCATGGTGGCTTGCAAGCTATCACAAGGGACCCCGAAAAGGATCTACCCTCAGTGAAAACTCGCTGTAAATCCAGCTAGTTGACAAATGAGGTCAGGGTCATTTTCGGGCCCCCGGCCCACCCGGGTGGGGCAGGTACGAGCGTCCCGAAATCTGTCATTTCACGCACAGATAGCGCTCAGCCATCGCAAAGCCGCCGCGCCGGTCAATGATAGTAAAGAAGAAGTGCACGGGGTCTTCTGGGGATCGCCAAGTTTGACCGGCGAGGTCAGCCTTTGACGGGGCGATCCACTCAAAATCGCCGGCAAGCCGGCCTCCGACGACCGGCGAGTCCGGCTTCCAGACAGTGAAGCGCCGCTCCAGCTCGCCCGCGGTCGCATAGGTTGAAATCTCAAGTATTTCAGGGACTCCATCCACGTCCTCGCGCGCTTGCGCGCGATAGCGCAGGTCGATACGAGCGTCTTGTCCGGGGGCAGCCACCGGTAGGGCTGCAACGTCCCGCCCGTCGCAATCCGAACCGGCCGGAGGTTGCGGCCGATCCCAGGGCTCCCACACCGCTCCGGCGAACTGGATCGACAGCCCAGCAGGGTCGGGATGCTGGTTGTGACTCACCCCGTCGGTCACCAATTGAATCGTCCCATAAAACGGCTGCGCCTCTGGTGCGGGGCCGCCATCGTTCGCCTCGCAACGAAACAGCGCCGGCTCATCCGGATCCAGGACGGCCGCTCCGTCACTGCAGACGATGCCGCGCACCAGGCGCTCATCCCCGCGCACGTCGGCTGGTATCGCGAACCGCAAGCGCGGCTCGCCGAGGTGACACGCCAGACCCACTGGGCCGGAACGAAACGCAAACGCCTGCCCCTCGCAACGCACCTGGCGTTCCTCACCGAAGGCCATGAGGTCAACGCCCCCCGAGTCCCGCCGGTCACTGGCAGCCAAGTCCTGAATTTCCTGACACAGCGGTATGCCCGTGAAACGGGTGGGCGCCGTGCAATCGATCGCCAAGGTGGTCACCGTGGAGCGATCGCGATCGAGCTGTGGGAAGACCAGCGCGAGCTCGTAGTCGACCTCTTCACCGGGCACTGCGCTACTGCGCTCGGGCTCGCCCACCACCCCCACGCGCGCGCCAAGCACCGACATCTGATCGATCAGGGTGATCTTGCGCAGGTCATCCTGGCAAGCGCCCAGCAGGAACGGCAGCAGTAGCAGCAGCACCGCAGCCAGCCGCCGGCGCACTAGAACTGCCCCCTGACGCCCAGGTTGGGAATGATCGGCAGACCCTGCAGGGTGGCCCTTTGTTGGTAGCGTGCGTCGTACAAGACTCCCTCTGGGTTGGCGCGATTGTAGACGTTCTGGACGTCCAGGTAGAGCGCCAGCCGAAAGGCGTCCCAAACCCACGTCTTGCGGACGAGTACGTCGAGCCGGTGGAAGGCTGCGGCCCGGGCACTGTTGACGGGACCGTACAGCGGTGAATAGTCCCCCGTGTCCACGTTCAACAGTCCTCCAACGATGGGCGTGTTCGGGTTTCCCGTCACGAGCCGGAAGGTCGCGCCCAGTTCCCAGCCAGATCCGAGACGATAGACGGCGGCCGCCGTGAGGATGTGGGACTGATCGAAGTCGAACAGCCGCCAGCGGCCGTCCAAGTCTCGGCGCTCGGAGCGTGACAAGGTGTAGGAAAGGTAGCCGAAGAACCGGCCACGGGGCTCGACCTTCGCGAGCAACTCCAACCCGTATACGCGCCCGAGACCGCCATTGGTGAAGAATGGTGGGGCACCCCTCTGGGTCGACACGACGCGATCCCACAAGTGCTTATAGAACGTCTCAATGCCCACGCTGACCGCTTCGTCCAGATCGTGATCCACACCGCCACTTAGATGTAACGTCTGGGTCGGCTTGAGCTCGGGGTTTCCGAGCACGACATCGGTCTCCTGAGGCTGGGGCGGTTGCGAGAACAGCCCGATGCCGGCCTTGAGGCGCGTGGTCTCGGCCAGGGTGTAGATAAACGTGGCGCGCGGATCATGGGTGAAGCGCCCCAGGGTGCCGTAGTAGTCAAGGCGGGAACCCAGGACCAGGCGAGCCGGATAGAGGCTGAGCTGAGCTTCCAGGTAGACCGCAGGCTGAAACACCGTGAACTCGGACTCGGTGGCGATCGTATCTTGATTCGACAGCGGACCGCCCATCGAGCCCGGGTTGCCCTCTCCCTGTTCAACGACTGGGCCTTGATAGGCCACTTTCCCCGGAAGGACATACAAGTCGAGGCCACCGACGAGCTGCACAGCGTCGTTCACACGGGTACGCCACTCGCTGCGCCCGAAGATAGACGTACCCGTGAGCCGAAAGTTCACGCGCTCTCCAGCCCCGAACCTCAACCGAAGCGACTCTACCGCCACTTCCACATCCTGGCGGGTACGTTCCGACAGTTTGCTGTACCAGGAGCCGTGGGCGCGATGAAACGCCGTGCTCAGCTGGAGCGAGTCGACCGCGGCGCTATTGTCGGCAGGCTCGGCGAAGAGCAGCGCGAACTCGTCGCTGGAACCATACAGCATCAGGCGCAGGCGATTGTCGTCATCCGGCCGATAGGTCGTGACCAGCTGGTAGTCGTAGTACACGGGCGCCGCAAGAACCGCGAAGTCTTCTTCGGGCAGGATGCTCTCGAACACGAAGTCGATATAGCTACGCCTACCTGCAATCGCGAACTCCCAATCATCGGTGATCGGTCCCTCGAGGATCGCGGAGGCGTCCAACACGTTGATGTCAGCGACCCCATGGAACCCGTCGCGCGCTGGGTCGCGCACGTTTGCCTCAACGATACCCCCTCGTCGACGGCCGTAGCGCACGCCGAAATTCCCTGGAAAGAAATCGACACTCTCCAGAAGCAGTGAATGGAAGAAGCTGGTCAGCCCGCCGAAGTGATAGAGCAGCGGCACAGGCAAGCCTTCGAGCTGCACCTGCGAGTCCTGGGGTGAGCTTCCGCGGATAATGAGCGCCCCGGCACCGAGCGGGGGTCGCGCCACCCCCGGCTGCAACTCAACCGTACGCAAAGCATCCCCGCGCGTCCCGGGAATGCGTGTCAACTGGGTGCGATTGATCCTGCGACGGGTCACCTCGCGCGGCGGCGGCGGAATCCGAGCCACCGCACCATAGGCGGCCTCGTCTGGCGCCTCAGCCATGCGATAGGTAACCTCAGTCACCTCGTTCGGATGCAGCTGCTCCTGCTCGACGCGCTCGACGTGTCCTGGCGCGGTCACACGGACGGTGTAGCGCCCGGGGGGTAGCCCTTGAAATGAGAACCTCCCGTCGCCCCCTGTTCGGACCGCCGCGTCGCTAACCGCATCCCCGGAGATCGTGATGATCGCGCCCCCCAGCGGGACGTCGTCGTCCGACCGGAGCATGCCTTCGAAGCGCGCGGGAGCGTCCTCGGGGGTCGGGACGTCGCCCAACGCGTCCGGCGACGGCGTTTCGTTCCGGAGCTCAAACACAAACGGATAGCGCACGCGCGCACGGATCGGGTCGCCATCACGAGTCGCAGGTTGAAAGCGAAGCTTGCGAGCCGCAGCGAGAGCCGCTTCATCGAAGCCGTGCCCGACCGGCACCACCACGGTTGCCTGGGCAACCTGGCCCTGCTCGTCGATCACCAACTCCAGCTCGACGCGCCCGGTCAACCCCTGCGACAGCGCCTTGTCCGGGTACTCAGGCGCTACCGGCTGGAGCAGCCGAGGTGGCGAAAGCACTGGTGTCCTGGCCGTCCCGTCGTCCTCTTCATCGTAGGGATTGCCCTGGGGCGGGCCCTGCAATACTCCGGCTTGCGCCAACACCCCTGAGTCCATCGCGAGCGACAGGAGCAACGCCCGGGCCCACCAGGGTAGCAGCCGCCGGCCCAACATGAGGGACACGAGACAGTCCAAGATCGGCCATGGGCGCCCGTCGAGGACGTCCCGCCGTGGCGCCGCCGGAGTCGCCCCGATGCCCGAGTCCATGCGGGGCGATTCATAGGACAATTGGGCCCCCGAAGCCAAGCGGGAAGCCAGCCCGGATCATTCACGACTTCGGCGTCGGATCGCGCCGGGGTTCAGCTTCACAGGGCTTTCGACGACCGACAGGAATGCTGCGTGTTACTGCGTATATTCCTAGGGCGACGAAGTCCCGTGGAGTCGAAGGACAAGCGAGGCGGCGTCGAGGTCGTCAATGATCCGGGGCCCGCCGTTCAGGGCATTGAAACGCGGCCCGCGGTCAGCGCGCGGAAACCACCACCGGAGGTCTTGTTCAGGGAAGCGGCTGCCGTTCCGGACCAGCGGTGGTCGTCTGTGCTGCCGACCCAAAGGCCGTCACCGTAGGCGATCTGCGCGGGCAGTCCCGCAGCCGCGGTTGTGAACGAGTGGCCATCCATGGTGACGGCATGGCCGCCCTCCATCGCCACGACCAGCCCATCGGGTCCGACCGTCACGTCGTCGAAGCGACCGCTGGTCAGCGAACACGCTTGCCATGTCGCCCCGGCATCCGGCGACCCGATGCACCCGGCGTCAAAACCATTGCCCGCCCACTCACTTCCGACGGCGACAAACACGCCAAAGCCGAACTCGACGCTGCTCAAGGACACCCCAGCGACCTTGTCCACTGAAAAGGTCTGGCCCCCATCGGTCGAGCGCGCCACGAAGCCCCCATCGCCGATCGCGATGAACGCGCCTTGCCCCGCAGCCATGTCGCGCACATGGAAGTCGAGAGTGTCCACAGCAGACCAGGTCTGCCCATCGTCGGTAGAACGCACGATGTATCCGTTGCCACCGCCGGCCACCCACACACCGTCCAGATAGGCGACGCCTCCGAGCCAGACCCCCCCCCGAGGGTGCTTGTCCTCATCCCAGGTGCGCCCGTCGTCGGAGACCATGATCATCGAATTGGCGTCGCCTCCCACAGCCACAAAGCGACCCCCGCCGAAGGCTACGTCGCGCAGCAAATCGGGCGTGTGATCGTCACGCGTGATCTTGTTGATCGTGTCGGTCCACGTGACCCCATCGTCGGTCCAGGCGCGCAGTCCCCAACCCCCGACGCCAACAAAGCGAACCTGGCCCTCTACAGAGCCCACACCCGAAACGTCGCCCTCACCAGCATCGCCAGTATCCCCGGCGTCGGTCTGGTCGGTCTGCTCAGCCGGGTCGCCCGCGTCGGCCTGCTCCCCCGCGGTACCTTCGCCGTGCGCCTCGGGATCCGACGCCATCGGACCGCCACCTGCACCTGCCAAGGGCGCGTCTTGCGTGTCGGGTTCCTCGCGACCCATGTCGGTGCTTGGCATTGCCTCCGATCCTTCCCCGGGACCTGGCTGGCCGATCGATTCGGGCGCGCTGCCCTCCGGTCCCGAGCCGACCGGCATGGGCAGACCCGTGGGCGATGCGCCGTCCTCGGCGCGGCCCACCGAGGACCCAGCCCGCTCACCGTCCTCCGTGTCCGCGGAGGTTTGCGGGAGAACGGGAGCGGCCGTTTCGGGCCACACGCTTCGTCCGCCTTCGGGTTGATCCTCTGGCGCCCCACAGGCCCCCCCAACGAGCGCTACCGCGATCAGCAAAACCCTGACACATCGCATCCTTGCGGCCTCCTACAAAGCTCCATGGTAGCGACGCCGCGGACGCCAGGCACGGGGGACAACCCTACACGCGAAGGCTCCAGGGGATATGCTATACCGCCGCCATGAGCCTTTCGGTCGGTATCGTCGGGTTGCCCAATGTGGGCAAGTCTACGCTCTTCAACGCCCTTTCCTCCAAGCAAGCGGAGGCGGCCAACTATGCGTTTTGCACGATCGACCCGAATGTCGGCGTGGTGCCGGTTCCGGATCCTCGCTTCGACAAACTGGTCGAACTCTACAAACCCGACAGCGTGGTCCCGGCGAGCGTGGACTTCGTGGACATCGCGGGCCTCGTCAAGGGCGCATCCAAGGGAGAAGGTCGTGGCAACGCGTTCCTCGCCAACGTGCGAGACTGCGACGCCATCGCGCACGTGGTGCGGTGCTTCGAGGACGACAACATCATGCATGTCGATGGGCGTGTTGATCCCGTCGCCGATATCGAAACCATTAACACCGAGTTGATCCTGCGGGATCTCGAACAGGTGCAAAAGCGCCTGGACCGCGCCCGCCGCGCCGCAAAGGGCAACGACAAGGACGCCAAGCTGATGGTTGGGCTGTGCGAACGCCTCGAAGCAGCCCTGAATGAAGGCCAGCGCGCGCGCCTGGTCGACATCGACGTCGATCGCGAAGGGGAAGCCCTGCGTGAGCTGCAACTCATCACGACCAAGCCGATGTTCTATATCGCCAACGTTGGTGAAGGCCAACTCGACGGCGTGGACGGCGACCCGCTAGTTGCCAAAGTACGCTCGGTCGCGGAGGCCGAGGGCAGCGAACTCAACGTCATCTGCGCAGCCATCGAGGCCGAAATCATGCAGCTAGCCGACGAAGAGCGCTCGGATTTCCTGGAGTCGGTTGGACTGACTGAACCCAGTCTCAACCACGTGATCCGCACGGGCTACGCCTTGCTCAATCTGATCACCTTCTTCACAGCCGGGAAGAAGGAAGTCCGCGCCTGGACGATCCAGCGGGGCGACCGGGCACCCAGGGCGGCCGGGAAGATCCACACCGACTTCGAGCGAGGTTTCATCCGCGCCGAAGTCATCTGGTGGGAGGATCTGATCGAGCTCGGCAGCGAGGCGGCCTGCCGGAGCGCCGGCAAACTCAGCACCGAAGGCAAGGACTATGTGGTCCGAGATGGCGACGTGGTTCACTTCCGCTTCAACGTCTGAACACCCGGCCCGCCCCCGACGCCCGAGTAAACCCCTGGGCGCGCTTTCTCGGGAGTTCTGATGCCAAACGAAGTCATTTTGCGCATCGACTTTGCTTGGCCCGGTCCAGGCGCTACAGTGTAGACAGGCTTGCGGATGGGCCCTGTGCCCCGGATTGGTCCGAAACCCCCTGGGGATCCGCCGGCTCCGGAAGTGGGAGCCTTGGTACGCCGGGGAAAGCTCAGGTGAACCAGGGTGAACTCGGGTGAGACGAGGTTCCCCCACCTAGGAACGCCCCTATATATCTCAACCAAACCCGGGGGCGCCGGCTGATGCCGGAGGAGGAAAAGCATATGCACAGTACCAGAGGCTTCTCACAGGAGGGTATGAGGAGCTAGGAGTGCACCTCCTTTGTCCTCGTGGTCCCGTGAGAGGCCACCCGACATCATGAAAGGGACGGGCCCGGAACTTCCGGGCCCGTTTTTTCAATTTTGGACGTGCTGAGCTCGCGAGTCGCTATCGAAAGGCGAGTTCAAGGTTGCCAACGCCAGACAGCTCGAGTGCGAAGCGATCTCCCGGTGCCACCAATGCCGGTGAGTGCATCGAACCGAGGATCAGGCGATCCCCCGCCTCGAGCCGCAGGTCGAAGGGTTCCAGCACTCGAGCGATGTGTAGCAGCAGATCCGGCAGATGGCCGGTGGCCTCCTCAGCATCGACGTCGGCCACGCACTCCCTATTGTGCGTAATACGGGCGCGCATGCCAGCCAGACTCGGCTCCCCGTCGGGCTCGCGCTCCGGCCCGAACGCGACGGCACGGTGGTAGACGCCCTCGCGAATGACGTCGGTCAACTGGTCGAGGGGCCGGTCGTAGTCGACCACTTCGATGGCGGGCGCAACCGCCGCGACCGACGCAAGGACGGTCGATGGCGCATCGGACGGAGCTATCGGGCCGCCTAGGCGTACGCAAACCTCGGCCTCAAGCGCCGGTGCCGCGGAACCTTCAAGGGCATGCTCCCGTTGCATCTCGCGCGTCGCCGTCGTCAAACCCGCCACTAGCGAGTGAGGAAGTCCCAGTTTCTGCTGTACGGCGGGCGGGTTGAAGGCGACCTTGAAGCCGAGGCGAGTCGCCCCGTTCTGCAGGCGCTGGCGATAGTCGTTGAAGTGAGCCCCAATCGCATCCGAAATCTTCTCGTCCATGCTCCATTCCTAGGTTGGGTAGGACCCATCGTCATGTGTCAACGCAGCCGGTGCAAGAGGCTAGCTAGCTCGACCCCGAATTCGCGCGTTTCAGCTGACTGTGCGCGATCACTGCGACCGGGATGATAACAAGGGACGCGAGTTGGGATGCGGTGAAGCCAAACGCCATGCCTCGGTCCGGATCCGCCCGCAGGTAGGCTAGCAGGAACGTGCCGACGCCGTAGACAACCGCAAACCGGAGAAAGGCTTGGCCCGAAAAGCCGCTGCTCCTGCGGAAGACCACCGAAAGACCGAGAAGCAGGGCGCCAAACAAGGCGGCGTACAGCTGTACGGGGTGTACCGGGTAGGCAGCCAGGGCGTCCCGAGCAAGCCCGAAGCGATCCACGTGATAGGCGAATGCCGGAGCGCCGAACAGGGCGCTGTCCTGCCAACGGGGGAAGGTTCCCAGGGTCCTGAGCAACTCGGGGGCCCCATCGTCGAGACGCACGCCGAAGTCACTGCCGTAGAGATACGAGCCGATCCGGGTGAACACGATACCGATCGCGATGGCCGGAGTCGCCGCGTCGGCCACCGCCAGCACTGGGGCGCGTTTCGCGCGCAGATAGGCGGAGGCCGCCGCGAACCCAGCCACGAGGCCGCCGATGCCCATCAGGCCACCGGACTGTATGTTCCACCACCGCCCAAGCACATCCTCGACGAGCTCACGATTGATAGCCACATAGGAGAGCCGCGCGCCGACGACACCCGCTAGGACTGCGGCAAGACACGCGTTGCCGCAGAGATCACGGTCGACGCCCGCATCACGCTGGGCGAGTCGGACGGTCACTTGAAAGCCAACCACCAAGGACAGGCCCAACATGACCCCATAGGCGTAGACCGGGTGGCCACCCGGAAGGTGAAATAGGACGGGCAACATCGGGGCCTGTTCTTCGCCCGAGCCACGGCGACAGGTCAAGCGATGATGCAGCAAACACGTCGCCCTGGCCCGCCGTTTCCCTTCCGGGCGGCGGCGTGTTTCGCTCAAAGGTTCTTGAAGACGACCCCGACGGCCGCGACGGCGGAAAGGGCGAGGACCGCCACGCGGGTGTAGCCGCGATCCAGGTAGGCTCGTGTGCGGTGCGATAGCGCAAAGCCCACCACCACACCCGGTACAAGGACCAGATACGCCACGACGTCATCTACGCCCATGAGTCCGGCCAACAGCAGGCCGCCGAGACTGATCAAGGCAGATAGGAGGAAGTAACCACTCAACGTTCCCCTCAGGGTGGGGCCTGCTGCGTCATGAAACATCAGCGCCACGGGCGGACCACCGACGGAGGTCACCGTGCCCATCACGCCCGAAACGAGCCCTGCGGCAAGGAGGGTCAGCCGATTGCGAGGCGGCGCGCGACCGAATGCGAGCAGCACGACCGCCACGATCACCAACAGGGCGAAGAGGAGCCCGAGCGGACGCGGTGCCAAAAAGAGCAAAGCTCCCACACCCAGAATGGTTCCTGGTATCCGGCCGACTACAACCCAGCCCACGTCACGCAGATTTAGCCGCCGATGTTCACGCAACGCAATCAGCACGGTGACCGTGAAGCTAGCCATGATCACGGGCGCTGGGACGAAGCGTGGATCGATCAACGCAAGGAGCGGCGCGGCGATCAGCGCCGAGCCGAAACCCACCGAGCCCTGGACAAGGGCACCTGCACCGATTGCGCAGGTCACGGCGGTGGCCTCGAGCAACGTCAAATCACCCACGTGCGGCGCTGAAGCTAGCCCATTGGTTTGCAGCCATTTGTTGAAGGGCTTCAAGGGTGGGAGGCGATAGGGGCGGGTCCATCGGAGTGCCCAAGCAATGGAGCGCCACCCGCGCCAACAAGCCGGGATCGCCGAAGCACGCGTCGAGTGCCCGGCTGAGTTGTCGTGGCGAGGCGCGCCAAGAAGCGAACGCATGCCTGAGCGCTTCCGGTAGGGTGCCACGCTCGACACCCGCATGGATCGCGAAAGCCAGCACGGCTCCTAACTGCGGCTCGCCGGGCGGTTCGGCCAGGATCTGCAACACCACGTCTTCGAGTAGACCACCCCCCCGTTCGGTTGCGGAGTGCACGCGCGCCGCCACGTAGCGGGCGCACGCGAATACCTCCCAGCCGAAGGGGAGCTGGCCCTCGGCAGGCGCGCGCTCATAGACTCGGTCAACGTCGATCGCGAATGCCGCCAAATGTACATAATCGACACCATATTGTCCGGCCAGCGTCCTATTCATGATCGTTCGCTGACCAAGCCCGGCCTGTTGGGCATTCGCTTGAGGAAGCCGGCGCGGCATCTCAGCGCCCCTCCCGCCCGGCGCACAGGCCTGGTACGCGGACACGCCTGAGGCGGGACCGGTGCTCCCCCGGGCTTTCGACCACGGCAAGCTTCGGACGCGCCTTAAGGTGAGGCAAGCAAGCGATCGGGACCCTATTCGACGCACCCTGGGGAGGAGGTGCTGTCTGCACGACCTTGAGTGTGCCGCCTTGCACGGGCACCACCCGGGTCCGCGAGTCCCGATGTGCGGCGCGCACAGAGGGCGCTTGCGGAGGCCTTTCCACGTACAGATCGAGGTCTACGTTGGTCATTTTACAGCCAGCCCAGAGACCCACCTCGCGCGTCCAGCGAGGCCCACCCGGATGCACTGCTGGTGGCAGCTGAGCTTGTCATGTCTAGCAGAAAATGGATGCCTCGGGTCGTCCCAGGGCGTCCATGTAGCATTGGCGATACAGTGACCTCAACGCCGGCTCGCTTGTCCTTCGACTCCACCGGGCTCGCTCCCGCCCAGGAGGCTCCAGCTGGAGGCTCCAGCTGGAGGCTCCAGCAAGTGTTTGGTCGCCGTCCGGAGCCCTTGACCCGTGCGCCGCGCGATCCACACGCGAGTGAACGAGCGATCCGGGTTAGGCTCTGCATCTATGCGGGGCGTCCAACGGGCTCTGGCGTGCGAGGCCGCTGGCAAGGGGTGGACTTCGATGCTTGGGCTGCGGACGGCCCTGCTGACGACCCTGCCGGCGGCTCTGCTGGCGGCCCTGTTGGCGGCCCTGTTGGCGGCGGCTTGCCACAGCACCCCCCGGAAGGCGGACCCGGACGCGTCCTTGGAGCCGGTCGAGCTGGCTGGAGGGACCCCCCGCCCCCGGGCCGAGCTCGAGCAGTTCTTCGGACCACCGCGCCTGCAGGAAGGCGAGGCCTTCGGGGCAGCTGTGGCGATCGCACGCGACCAGCTCGTGGTGGTGGCTGCCTCCGAGGACATCCTCGATGCCGACGGTGCGAAGCGCGAAGCTGGGGCCGCGCATGCCTTCGAGCGGACGGCCGAGGGGTGGCAAGCACGCCAGCACGTGCCGCGCGAAGGTCCCGCGAGCGGCGACGGGCTGCTCGGGTGGTTGGACGGGGAAGCGGGTGCGCCGTTGTACGCATATTCGATCGCGTTCACAGGCCCGGAGTTGATCATCGGCACCGCGATGGACGATCGCGGTGCCGAAGCGGATTCGGCGCCCGTGCAGGACAGCGGGGCGGTCCAGGTATATCTCCAGGAGGGCGACAGCTACACGTTCCAGCAGACGCTCAAGGCTCCGGTGCCAGAACGGGAGGATCATTTTGGCTACCGAGCCGCCGTGTCGGGACCCTGGCTCGCGGTGACTGCGCCCTCCGAAGACAGCTCCCCAACGGGTGGGCTGCTCGACAATAGCCGCGAGGACAGCGGGGCGGTCTTCATGTTCCTGCGGGTCGAGAGCGGCTGGCAGTACAGCTCGATGGTCAAGGCCCCCAACGCGGACCCGGGGGATCGCTTCGGCTCGAGCGTCGCGCTCCAGGACGATCTGCTGGTGGTCGGCGCCATGTACGAAAGCTCGAAGGGCCCGAGACATCCGATGGACAACAGCATCGACCGGTCGGGCGCGGTGTACCTGTTTCGGCTAGGTGACGATCGAGGCTGGCGGCTTTCGAAGTACCTGAAGGCCGATGACCCGCGCGCTTACGACGGTCTCGGGATGTCAGTCGCGCTGTCAAGCGACGCCATCGCCGCAGGCGGGTGGGCCGAGGGACGCGCGACCGATACCGAGGCCGCCACGGCCGAGAGCGGCGGGGTGGTGATGACCTACCGAAACGATGCGGCTCTGGGGTGGATCCCTGAACGTATCATTCGAGCTAAAGACCCGACTGCGCTCTTTGGCGCGTCGGTGGCCCTAGACGGGGCGGCCCTCTGGGTGGGCGCGCCCGGTGAGGTGTACAACAATGTCCGCTCGGGGGCCGCCCACGTCCATCACCGTGGGCGGGGAGACTGGCAATGGCACCGAACAGTCGTTCCGCGCAACGTCCGTGCGGGGGACCTCTTCGGAACGTGGCTCAGCGCAAGTGACGACCGGGTAGCAATCGGCGCCCCGGGCAAACGGGGCTCGGCTACCGACGCGGCGCCGGATGGTGTGGAGCGTGCCGGAGCCGCCTATGTGTACCGCTTTTGAAGCCTGGACCCGCAACCTCCTTTGCACGGTGAGCATGTTCGGAGAGCTCGCCTGTGTATGTTGTTGTTGATGGGCGGCTGAAACTCGCCTCACCCGGACACGTCGCGAGGTCTCCGAGGCGATCCCCCTCAGAACAGATCCGCGACCCGGGCACCGGGCTGGGGTTTCAGGGGTGGAACGGGGACCACCCGCCAGTAGGGCCCACCGAAGCGGGCCTCCAGGTTGGCGCGCAGCGCCGCGATGTCCACCCGCCGGCACCCGCAATGACGGAGAGCGTCGACGAGCTCGGGAGCGGGGCGGGCGCGCTTCGCCGTGGCCCGGCGCACCACCTCTTGGGCCGCGGGACACAGCTGGAGTTGAGCCGACAGGAGACGACGGGTGTTGGTCCGACGCTGTGATAGGGACGAGCTGCCCTGGGCTTGCGCCAGCGCCCTGCGATACCAGGCGGGGGCGCGCCCCTGCGGGTCCCCGGAGCGCACCACGAGAAAGGCTGAAAAGCGCCGCGGTAGGGCGGCCAGCCAGGCGGCCAGCTCCGTCTGTGGCAACTCCCGGTCAGCGAAGATGTAGGCGCGCATGGGCGACAGGGCGGCCAAGGTCTTGGGGAGTTCGGCGCGGCCAATGGGTCGGTCCAGTGTGTACGCGCCGCCATCTCGCTCAAGCGCGAGCACGACGCCTTCCTCTGCAGGGGGACCACCGACACCAGCGGGCAGTCGCAGACGACCGATCTGTGCCTCCAAGTCACGGGTCTGGATCGGGGGTAGACGCGAGAGGTATTCCTCGAGCGCTGCCAGCTCGCCTTCACACGCGGGCGATGGCTCGGCCTCGTCGGGAACCGGAGGCAGTGTGATCTCATGGGGCGCCACCCCAACCCAGGCGGGGCCGCCGCGAATGCGCAGGAACGCCTCTCGCTGGGCCACGATGGCCCCGCTCGAACCGGTGAGTTCCTGCAGAAACGACAGCTCGGCGTCGGTGCTGTGGAGGGAACCGTCCTCGAGGTTCACCTCGAAACGGACCGAACCGCTACCGGTACCTGTCAGAAGCAAGGAGCGAAACGGTCGGCGCTGGGACGCGCGGATGTCCAGCTCCCCATCGATGAGGGCGAGCTGCAGCGGGCCCCGCCTGGCCTTTCCTCGAAACACATAGGAGGGCCGAACGCGTAGGGTCCCGAGTCCCGGAACCGGGACCAGCTGGGTACGGGCGGACGTCCAGCCCCGCCCTGCGCCCAAGGGACCGCGGGGGTACTCGAGCTGGTGGGCGAGGTCGAGGGCGGTCGCCAGCTGGCGCGCCGCTGCAAACGCCTTGATCCGGGCCCCCATGTCACTGCCCGGACGCGTAAGGTAGTCCGGCTCACCGGGCTGGACCGCCGTAGCTCGCAGGCGTCGGAAGCGGGGACTCCGCACGTCCACCAGCTGTAGCCCGAGTAGCATTGCAGGTAGATCGGGCTTGTCTTCGGTCAACAGGCTGCGCAGGGCCTGGATCGTGGCGATCGTGCGCACCTGCAGCGCTCGCTCGTTCGCCGAGCCGTCGGTCGGCCGTTTGCCAGACAGTCCGGCGTGGGCAGTGGACTGGGGTGTTTCGATCTCCTCTTCCTCAGTTGTCACGGCCAAGCGGGTCCACACGTCCCAACGCTTGGTACCCGTCACCTCGACGAGGATGCGATAGGCCGCGGTGCGGTCGGGCAGGGCCCGCAACCGGACTGGCCGAGCGTCACCATCCGGCTCCTCGCTCCCATGCCCTGCCTCGGGGAGAGGAGTACAGGCCCAGGCGGCCAGCGCAAACCCGATCGTTGCGCAGGACGTCATGGAATGTACCTTTTTCCTCACCCAGAGCTCATTCAACGACTAGTATTGCGATAGGTGGGTGCACCCATCGCAGCCAGCGCCCGAGCGCTATCAGGGGCGACCGCCGGGTCCAACGCCACGTGCATCCGCAGCAGCGCCAAATCTCGGGGTCGGTCGACATCGTAGAAGGGCGGCAGCAAGCGAGTGCGATACCCGACTTGCCCGGCCGAGGCCAGTGTGTCGGCCAGCGTGTGGCGACTGGACCAACGCACTCCCCGTAGGAATCCGTCGGCGAGTGGGGCTCGAAGACCGATGAGGTAGTATCCTCCATCGGCGGCGGGACCCAGCACCAGTTCGCTCCGCCCGAGCTCGCGGTGAGCCTGTGTGAGCAACACCGGGGAGAGCGTGGGCGCGTCGGTGCCGATCGCAAGCGCAGTAGAAGCCTGTTCGAGCGCCCAGGACAGCGCGGCCCGCTGACGGAACCCCAGATCACCTCGGGGTTGGGAAAGGCGCGGCCAGGCCTCGGCGCCCGTGCCCTGTTGCAGGACCGCGATGCTAGGATGATCGACTTGCCCCGCTATCCACAGGCTCCCCGGATAGCCGGACGCTACCGCGCACCGGATGCAATCTCGTGCGAACGCAGCGTACAGTGAAGCGCCAACTTGGCTTCCAAGGGAGGCCGACAGGCGTGTCTTGACCTCTCCAGGCACGACGGGGCGCAGAAACACGCACACGTGACACGGAATCATTCAGGATACCCTATAGTGGCGTGCCAGCCAGGAAAGGATCTTGAAGGACGCGCCGATCGTACCACGAACGGTACCGCTCACCTTCGACTGCCCTACCCTCTGTCGATACGACACGGGCACCTCGGTGCAGCGCAACCCATCGCGCGCTGCCTTGAGCTGCATCTCCACGGTCCAGCCGTAGTCACGATCGACCATGCGAAGTTCCGAAAGAGCGCGCCAGGTAATCGCTCGAAAGGGCCCGAGATCGGTGAAGCGGACCCCGTAGCGCCGGTAGATCAGCTCGCACGCCAACCAGTTCCCCACGATCTGCTGGGGCGTCAGCGCTCCGGGCGCGTGTCGACCACGCGTGCGACTGCCGATCACTAGCTCCGCGTGCCCGGCCGCGATTGGGGACACTAGACGTGGCAGCTCTCCCGGGTGATCGCTATGGTCCCCATCCAGGAACACCACCGCCTCGGGGGGGTCGCTCGCCAGGTGCGAAAGCGCGGCCAGGCAAGCGGAGCCGTAGCCGCGCCGCGGCTCCCACACCACCTCGGCCCCGGCGCCGCGAGCCACGGAGCCGGTACCATCGGAGGAGCCATTGTCGGCCACCACGACCCGGCGCACTGAGGATGGGACTTCACCCAGCACCAGCGGCAGGGAGCTGGCCTCGTTGAGCGCGGGTATCACGACATCGACGTTCACGACGGCATCACCAGCGCACCCGACCCGCTTGCGCGCGGGGCGAAGCCAGTCGGTTGACGCTCTGCAACCGCAGCACTATACCTCCAGCAGCCGCGCTTCCCCAGGTCGGCGAACCGGGAAGCGTGGGCGCGACTGAGGATATCGATGGCGACCCACATTACCGACGACTGCATCAACTGCGGAGCCTGCGAGCCAGAGTGCCCCAACCAGGCGATTAGCGAAGGCGATGAATACTACGTCATCGATCCCAAGCGGTGCACCGAGTGTGTGGGCTTCTATGACCACGAGGCCTGTCAGGCCGTGTGTCCGGTGGAGTGCTGCTTGCCGAATCCAGACATCGTCGAGACCGAAGAAACACTGATCAAGCGCGCGCTGGAGCTGCACGCCGACGACAAGGAATTGCAGACCCGCGCAGAGAAAAACGACTATCCGTCGCGTTTCCGCGTGGACTGAAGCAGCTTGGACAGCCGTGGGCCTAGCTAGCCCGGATCATTGACGACTTCGACGCCGCCTCGCTTGTCCTTCGGCTCCACAGGACTTTCGTCGCCCTAGAAAATACGGGGAGTATTCCCGTCGGTCGTCGAAACCCCTGTGAAGCCGAATCCCTGCGCGATCCAACGCCGAAGTCGTCAATGATCCGGGCTAGGCCGACGCCATCTGGATGCGTTCTCCCAAGAAGGCCCCAAACAGGGCCACCATGACGCCCAGCAGCGAGAAGATGATGTACGCCATCATAGATGGCTGGAAGCCGTCCGGGGTCGTAAGCGCCAAGTAGGCGATCGTGGGGGGAACCGCCAGCATCGCCCCCGCCGCTGGCTCGACGAACGTCTTTCCGGGAGAAATGATCCCGACGGCGATGCCGCCGAAGAACCACACCACCGCCGAGATCATCAGCCCGGGCAAACCCTGCGGGTCAAACGTACCGATCGCCAATGGTCCCAAGACCAGGATGAGCGCCTGCAAGACCAGATAGATACCCGAGGCCAGCAATGCCCACTTCCACTCGAAGCTGTCCTGCTGGTAACGCCTCGCCTGCTCCTCCTCGGCCGTGTAGTTGGCAACCAGGGCCTCAACCTTGGCACCACAGGAACGGCAGCGCGCCGTGCTGGCCGGATTGTTGAAGCCACAGACCGGACAGGTGATGTCTTGCTCCGCCATCGGATGAGCCTCCGTAGGAGCTGGTGAGCCCCCCGTGGATTGACTTCAACTGCGAGTCTACATTCTCCTGAAAAACTAGGGCAGCTTCAATAGCGCCAGTCGGCTGCGGGCAGCTTGACTTTCGGGCGCGGGGACCTAGCCTGCGGCCCGATCCGCCCACGGCGGCGATCAACCCGGAGCGGAGAAGTGGCCCGATTCATCGATGAACTCAAACGCACCCACATGTGTGGTGACATGCGGGAGCAACACATCTCGGATGAAGTTGTGCTGTTCGGCTGGGTCCAGAATCGAAGGGACCACGGCGGATGCATCTTCATCGATCTCAGGGACCGTACGGGCATCGTACAGCTCGTTTTCGACCCGTCCATAAACGGCGAGGCGTTCAGCCTAGCGGACAGCTCCCGAAGCGAGTGGGTGGTCGGAATACGCGGTGCCGTCAGGGACCGCGGTGAGCAGCGCAACCCAAGGCTCGCGACGGGCGCGATCGAGGTCGTCGTCCGCGAGGCGGTGGTCTTCAATCGCAGCGAGACCCCCCCTTTCCTGATCGAGGATGACATCGACACGCACGAGGACAAGCGCCTCGAGCATCGGTACCTCGACCTGCGGAGACCGGCTCTGCAACGCGCGATCCTGGCGCGCCACAACCTCATGGCCACCACCCGCGAGCACTTCCGGCGCGAGCAGTTCGTCGAGGTCGAAACGCCGTATCTATTGAAGTATACGCCGGGCGGCGCGCGAAACTTCCTAGTGCCCTCACGACACCAACCCGGCAGCTTCTACGCATTGGCGGAGAGTCCACAGCTGTTCAAGCAGCTATTGATGGTCGCGGGATACGATCGCTATTACCAGATCGTCAAATGCTTCCGGGACGAGGACTTGCGGATCGACCGCCAACCCGAGTTCACCCAGATCGACGTCGAGATGAGCTTCGTCAACGAAGACGACATCTTCGGAACAATCGAGGGCCTCCTCACAAGATTGTTCGCGGATGTCCTAGAGATCGACTTGAAGCAGAAGTACCCCGCCGGCGCCTTTCCGCGCATGACCTTCGAGGAGTCCATGCGCCGCTTCGGCAACGACAAGCCGGACATCCGCTTTGGGCTCGAGCACACCGATCTGACGGGTCTTGTGATCGAACATGGGGGTGGGGGCATCCCCTTCTTCAAACCGATCGCGGACAAATTCGCCACGGGTTCCTATCGCCGCGACTTGCCGGAAGAGATCGTCAAGGCCTTGGTGATTCCCGCCAGCGCCAACCTATCACGCGCGGACGGGGAGAAACTGGAGAAGTACGTACGGGGTATGGGCGCGGGCGGTCTGGCGAGGGCCAAGCTAGGCGAAGGGGGCGCGTGGACCCAGAGCCCGCTCGCCAAGAGCGTCGACGACGCCTTCCGGCAGGCGGTCAACGAGGCTACCGGCGCACAGCCAGGGGACGTGATCTGCTTCCAGTCCGGCGAAGCCCACAAGGTCCACACGGTCATGGCCAACCTACGCGTCCACATCGCGAAGAAGCTCGGCTTGATCCCCGAGCACGGCAGCGGCGACAAATGGGAGCTCCTGTGGATCGTCGATCCGCCCTTGTTTGAACGCGGAGAAGACGACGACAGCTGGGTTGCCGCACACCATCCCTTCACCCGACCTCACGACGCGTGCCTGCCCCTGCTCGAAGCCGATCCCGGCAAGGTGCTGTGTCACCGCTACGACCTGGTGCTAAACGGCTTCGAGATCGCCGGTGGGTCGATCCGCCTACACGACCCGGACGTCCAAGCGCGCGTGTTCACAGCACTGGGTATTTCCGACCAGGAGGCCAAAGAGAAGTTCGGATTCCTCTTGGAAGCTCTGCGGTACGGCGCGCCACCGCACGGCGGCATCGCGATGGGAATGGATCGTCTCGCTATGCTTCTGACCGAGTCCGAAAATATTCGCGACGTCATCGCGTTTCCAAAAACCCAAAGGGGCAGCGACCAGATGACTGGGGCTCCAAGCCCAGTCGACGTGGAACAGCTCGTCTAGCTCAAGATCGCGACGACCGTCGAGTTGCACGCCCATCCAGCCGTCATGACCACGATTATTTTATTTTATTTTTAATTCGACCACGTTCATCTACACCTGGACCGACGAGGCGCCGGCGCTAGCGACCCACTCGTTTCTGCCGATCATCCGTGCCTTCTCGTCGGCAGCGGGCGTGCCGGTGGCCACGCGGGATATTTCCCTGGCAGCGCGCATCCTTGCGGTCTTTCCCGAGAGGCTCAGCGAAGACCAAAAGGTGCCGGACGATCTGAAAGAGCTGGGACAGATCGTCAAGACACCGGAAGCGAACGTGATCAAGCTGCCCAACATCAGCGCATCGATTCCGCAGATGAAAGCCTGCATCGCCGAACTGCAACGGAAGGGCTACCCTCTGCCCGACTATCCTGAGGAACCCCAGGACGATGCGGAGCGAGAGATCAAGGCCCGCTACGATCGGGTGAAGGGAAGCGCCGTCAACCCGGTGTTGCGCGAGGGCAACTCCGATCGGCGGGCACCCAAAGCAGTCAAAGACTATGCACGCAAGAACCCACACCGCATGAAAGCCTGGACGGCCGACTCCAAGACGCACGTCGCGACGATGACCGCGAACGATTTTCGTCACAACGAAAAGTCTGTAACCGTCAACAGCGCGACCACAGCGCGCATCGAGCACGTAAGCGCAGAAGGCACCGTCACGCTGCTCAAGGACGGCGTGGCCCTACAAGCGGATGAAGTGCTCGACGCAACGTGCATGAGCAGAAAAGCGCTTCTGAAGTTCCTTGAAGCGCAGGTCGAAGATGCCAAGGCGCAGGGCGTACTGTTCTCCTTGCACATGAAGGCGACGATGATGAAGGTCTCCGATCCGATCATCTTCGGGCACTGCGTGAGGATCTTCTACAAGGAAGTCTTTGAGAAGCACGGTGCGACACTCGACAAGATTGGGGTCGACCCCAACAACGGCTTCGGTGACGTCGCTGCAAAGATCGGACAGCTACCAGAGGGTGAACGCAAAGCGATCGAGGCAGATATCGAGACTGTGTACGAGCACGGCCCGGCGATCGCGATGGTCAATTCGGACAAGGGCATCACCAATCTGCACGTCCCAAGCGACATCATCATCGATGCGTCCATGCCTCCGATGCTGCGCGATGGGGGCGGGATGTGGAACGCTGCAGGCAAACTCCAGGACTGCAAGGCGGTGATCCCGGATAGTAGCTACGCGGGCATCTACCAAGCGGTCATCGACGACTGCAAGCAGCACGGCGCCCTGGATCCGAGCACCATGGGAAGCGTTCCAAACGTTGGCCTGATGGCACAGAAGGCGGAGGAGTACGGCTCCCATGACAAGACCTTTGAGGTCCCGAGCGACGGAACGGTGCGGGTCGTCGATGCACAAGGCAAGACGCTTCTGGAGCACACTGTTGGCAAGGGGGACGTGTGGCGCGCCTGTCAGGTCAAGGACGGCCCCGTGCGCGACTGGGTCAAGCTAGCCGTCAATCGGGCACGGGCTACCGGCGCCCCCGCGGTATTCTGGCTCGACGCTGACAGGGCGCATGATGCCCAGCTGATCGCCAAGGTCGAAGAGTATCTCAAGGACCACGACACGGCAGGTCTGGAGATCAAGATCATGGCTCCCGTGGAGGCGACCAAGTTCTCGCTCAAGCGCATCCGGCTGGGGCAAGACACCATCTCGGTCACCGGCAACGTGCTCCGCGATTACCTGACGGACTTGTTTCCGATCCTCGAGATAGGGACGAGCGCAAAGATGCTTTCGATCGTCCCGCTGATGAATGGTGGTGGACTGTTCGAAACGGGGGCGGGCGGCTCAGCCCCCAAGCACGTCCAGCAGTTCGAGACCGAAGGTCATCTGCGCTGGGATTCACTCGGCGAATTCTTGGCGTTGACCGCATCCCTCGAGCATATGGCGGAGCACTTTGACAATCCGGCTGCACGCGTCCTGGGCCAGACCCTCGATGACGCCACCGGCCAGGTGCTTCTCAACAGCCGTTCGCCCTCGCGCAAGGTACACGAACTCGACAATCGCGGAAGTCACTTCTACCTGGCCCTCTACTGGGCGCAGGCGCTCGCTCAGCAAACCGACGACCCGGCGCTGTCAGACCGCTTCAAGCCCATCGCCAAGGTCCTCGCCGACAACCAGTCCAAGATCGTCGAGGAACTCAACGGCGCCCAGGGCCCCAGCCAGGATGTCGGCGGGTACTTTTGGCTGGACCGGGACCTCGCCGGGCAAGCCATGCGCCCCAGCGCGACGTTCAACACCATCATCGATGGGATCTAGCTAGCTAGCTTAGCTAGCCGTTGGCCGGGCGCATCAGGCCTTCTTGGGCAACGGAAG
>JAPPOR010000589.1 GCA_028817905.1 Myxococcales bacterium | reverse complement strand
CAGAGACGCCATCTGTAAATGCCCCCGACATGCAATGGGGCGGGCGGGGTCGGCTCGGGGTGCGGTGCTTTCTCCCGCCCAGGTCAATCCCTTCGGGATCTGATGTGGCCTTAGATGATATTCCCCGCCAGACGGCGCCAAGCAACTCGCGGGGCGCCTGACCGAAAAGGGGGTATGTGCTTGCAGTGGCTGGACAATCGGTGGGTGTGTGCCTTCGCCTTCGCGATCATGGTGTCGTTGGGCTCGACAGGTCGGGCATGGGCCGAGCGGGGTCAGTGGGTGGTGCTGTCCGCTTCGGTTCGAGACGCTGGCCCCGCGGCACCGATAACGGAGGCGACCTCTGCGATCGAGGCGGGCCTGGGCACGCGCGCGGGAGTACTCACTGCCACGGAGGCCTCGCGGCTGTTCGAGAAGCGGGGCTCGGCGCCCGTTGTGGAGGTACACCATTCGGACCTGGAAGCGCTCGCGCGGGACGCCCAGAAGGCCCTCTACCATGTGGCCAGCGGCATGCCGAAGCGTGCCCGGCGAGATGTGGAACGGGCCCTGTCGCGCGCCGATCGTGTACTCGTTTCGCTCAATCGCCAGGCGCGCGCCGCTGAGCAACTTCTCGATGCGTGCCTCTATCTGGTGCGCGCCTATCTGCAGTCCGGTCGAGGCCAGGCTGCCGAGGGGCAGGCGCTCGAGTGTCGCAGGCTGGTGCCCGACATCGATCCTGACGCGACCAAGCATCCCCCGAACGTGTTGGCGACATTGGCACAGGCGGAGGCCTCCCTGCGCGATACGACCGCAGGCTCGTTGAAGGTCGAGAGCGAGCCTGCCGGGTGTGCTGTGTACGCCAACGGCCGCGTGCTCGGGCGGGCTCCGCTTGTCATGTCTGAACTCAGTCCGGGTGAATACCGCCTTCAGGCGGAATGCGAGGAGGGGCAACTCGGGCGTGTTCACCACGCGCGCGTCTCCCACGATCGGCTGTCCGTTCGCATCGACACGCGCTTCGACAACGCTGTGGATACATCCAATGGTATCCGTCTCTCCTACGCAGACGCCGAAGGCCTCAGAGCGCAGGCGGTCCACCACGCGGTGCATGCGGGGCAGGTGTTGGGTGTCGCGGATGTCGTCTTGCTCGCGCCGACCGCCGTCGGACTCCCCGGCGTAGCGCGCAAGCAGGAATCGAGCGACGGATCAGAGCACCTGCGGATCGATGCCCTCCGTGTGGCAGTCCCCGATGGCCGTGTGCGCGCGCGGGTCCGTTTCGAGCTGCCAGCCACGGGTGTGTTGTCGCCGTCGGTGGCTGCCGCCGTGGCCGATGGCCTATTTTCCGGGCACTTCGTGCGCTTGCAGGATGGCAAGCCGATGCCTCTGCCGCGCCCCGGAGTCGAAGCGGCCACCAGTCGTGTGCAACGCAAGGTTCCGGATGGCTCTTCCGGCCGCAGCACTCTTAGGGCCGAACGCTCGTCAGAGGATTCCGGAGCCCATCCTGCCGCATGGGCGGCTGGGATCGTGGGCACGGCAGGGCTCGCGACCGCATGGGTCCTGTGGGGCTACCAGCTCGACCTCGAAGCTAGCTATCGACGCGCCCTCAAACGTGGTGAGGACGCTCTTCCCGAGGTGGAAGCATTGGATGACTTCACATACGTGCCTATCACGGTTGCTTCCGCAGGGTCGCTCGTGACGAGTCTCGCGCTGCCTTTCCTGTTGCCCGGCCTCGAAGACGGCCCGACAGCGGCTGCATGGGTCGCCGGCGGATTTGGAGCCGCCGGCGTGGCTTCCGGCGTGGTGCTGGGGATCCTGAGTTCGCTGTGCACCGAACCTGACCCCCGCAATCGTTGCGCCGACGAAAAGGCGACCACGCGTTTGGGCCCATTGATCGCCGTGAGCTCGGCTCCCTTGCTGGCGGTGCCGATCATCTACCTGTTTGGGGAGGAATCCAGCGCCCATGGACGGGGCGGCCTGAAGCCCATCGTCGAACTTGGGGGTGGCGGGGCAACACTCAGGCTCCTCGGTACGTTCTAGCCAGGTCGCACCACCGGCGCTTCTGGCAGTTGATGGGCGGTTGGATCTGCGTCACGGTGGCTCGCCGCGAGCTCGCCTTCGGAAGCCACAAGGTTTCGTCTCTCGTCTGGCTGGGGCCGAACCCGCCAATCCTTGTTCTGATGATGCGAAGGGCACGCGCCTCTTCAACCGTCGCGGCGAAGCCGCCCTATGTACATCCCCCGCGTCCCCCTTTTCCGCGAGTCGTGCGGCCTCGTTCCGTCCCGATCGCAGACTGCATGTCAGGAGGTTTCGGGATTATCGAGCGACCGGCGCGATCGGTCGGGATAGCTCAATGTGGAGACCATTCCATGCGCGGGCGCTCATGCGAGCGCCGTCGGTTTCGACAATCGTTCCTCCGACATGGCCAAGCTCGACGACGCGCGCGCCGCTGCGCCGCAGCCGTTCGATCACCTGCGGATGGGGATGACCGAAGGGGTTGTCCGCACCGGCGCTGACGATCGCAAGTTTCGGCCCGATCGCGCGCAGCAGGGCCATGCAGCTGGACGTGGCGGAGCCGTGGTGGGCGACTTTGAGCACGTCCGCCCCCAGGTCCCCGCGCTCGAGCAGATGGCGTTCCCCGTGTGATTCGACGTCGCCTGTGAACAGTATCCTGCGCTTTCCATAGCTGAGGCGCACCACCAACGAGTTGTCATTCGCGCCGTAGCCCGGGTCGTAGCGAGGGCAGGGCCAGAGCAGCTCGAGCTGTACTCCGCCAAGCTTGGTGGGCTTCCCGCACAGGCTGGCGGGACCGCGCACGCGGGTGCCGTTGAGGCGAAGGGACCCGATCAGTTCGGCGGCGACGGACGCCGTGGAAACCCACTCGCGTTCCGCTTCAGCCTGACCGTTGTCCCACAACTCTCCGATCGTGACTGCGGATGCGAGCGTTAGCAGGCCCCCGTAGTGGTCGGGGTGTGGGTGGGATAGCACCGCCAGGTCGATGTGGCTGCGTCGGCGCGCACGCAGCAGTGGCAGCAGCGCTCGCTGCCCCGGGTCCCTGTGACCGACGGGGTCTCCGCCAGCGTCCACCAGCATCGTGCGGCCGTCCGGAAGGTCCAACAGGGCCGCATCCCCTTGGCCGACATCCAGGAACGTCACCCGCAGTCGCCCGCGCGGCTGCTCTTGAGCCCGCACATGCCACTCGCAAATCGCAAAGAGCAGCATACTGCTTGCGATGAGCAGTAGGCGGGTCCTCGGTTGCCGCAGCCACAGACAAGCCATGCATGCGCCCGCGCACACGCCGGCTTGCGGCAAGGTTAGGGGCGGTGGCTCAACCACCAACTGCAGCTTGGCGAATGCGACGCACAGCGCGAGCAACGAATCGATTGCGAGGCCTGCAGGAGCCGCCGTCCAAACCGCGGCATCCGGCGCGATGCAGGCGGTCAAGGCATGGAGGGCGCTCAGCGGTAAAACCAACAGTGCCACCAGTGGCACGCCGACGAGGTTCGTAACCATCCCTGCCATGGGCAACCGTTCGAAGCACCACAGCACGACCGGTGCGGTCGCGATGCTGGTTCTGAACGTGATGCGGATCGCCTCCCGAACGAACCGCCGTTGACCAAACCCCTCGGTTCGGTCGAACGACACGATCGCCGCAGTTGCGACCACGGATAGGATCATTCCAACACGGCTTGCTGCCTCGGGCTGCAGCGCGGTGACCGCGAGGATCGCAGCTGCTGCGATGGGTCCAGCGCGTGCTCGCAGCCCCAAGGCACGAGCGCTCCAGGCGATCGCGGCAGTGGCGGCAGCGCGTTGTGCGCTGGGGCCTCCTCCGCAAATCTGTGCGAGGATGAGCGCCCCGGGCACGGCGATAGCGTAGGCGATGCGGTCAGCCTCCATGCGCCGGGCCAAGGGGCGGAACCGCCGCAAGCTGTGCCGCAGGAGATGCGCTCCCAGGCCTGCCAGCAACGTGATGTGGAGCCCCGAGACCGCCAGCACATGCGCCAAGCCAGCGTCGTTGACGGCCGACCGTAGCTCGGGGGCGATGGGTCCCTTCTCACCGAGGAGGAGCGCACGCGCCACCCCAGCGTGGCGCGTGGGGAGGGAGCGGTTGAGCCCCAGACGGATCGCGGTGCGCGTCCGGAAGATTGCGCGTGATAGGGGCGGGATGGAGATTACGCGTGCTGCGCCAGGCGACGCCTGGAAGGCCATCGCATCGGCGGTTGGCGCAGGCCAGCGCGGGTGTGGGCTCGGGTTGCGAAAGGGCGTGACGCGTTTGACGCTCGCCAGCACGCGTACCCGTGCACCCACCGGAAGCCGGTAGGGACCAACACGTATAGTCGTTCCCGACGGAATCGGGGAGCCATCTGAGATCCGTGCACCGCGTTCTACCTCGATCAGGGAAGCGACGCGCTCGCCCCGACTGCTCCATGCGCGTGTAACCACGCCCTCGAAGCGGCATAGGCCACGAGGGACAGGCCGCGCCGGTTCGGAGGGCGGGGTCGTGCTGGCGAGGCCGGCAAGCATTGCAAGTCCTGCTGGTACCCCGGCTCGCAGCAGTGGAGCGGCCCGGGGGCCGGCGTGTCGACCTACCAGCCACCACATGCTTGCACCTACAGACACGAGGGCAGTGGCCATCGGGGCCGGGGCGCCCACGGCGACTCCCAGCCATAGGCCAGCCAGCCAGCCGGAAGCGATTGGGACCAGTGGCGAGCGGGTGTTAGTCATCGCACTCAGTCCCACCAGCAGGTCACGTGCCAGGGCCCGGCGCCGGAAATTACTACGAATTATACCCAGGCCACGGTTCACGCCCTGGCGGACCGGTCGAGCGGCCGCCGAAGTTCGCCGGGCGGAGCGCGCTCCGCGCTTGACATTAATCACCCATGGACCAAAGATAGGGCTGTACACAGACCCTGACGCATACGTAAGGGTTAGGGTCGGAGTCGTCGAGTCTCGCGTGCCTGCACGCTTAACTCGGTGCCTCGCCAGGCCGAGAGCATGCAACTACCCGTCCTCAAAACGAGCCAAGCAACTGCCGGCGAGCCACTCGTGCGACGGACGTTCAAGGTAGGCGAGCTCGCCAAGCTCACGGGCAAGACCGTTCGTGCGTTGCACCTCTATGAGGAGCGCGGGCTGTTGGAACCCCACGAGCGCTCACCGGGCGGCTATCGGCTGTACGGGGAGGATGCTGTTCGGCGCGTCAACTGGATCGCCAAGATGCAGGAGATGGGCTACTCCCTGGGCGACCTGCAAGCGATCACCCGGGAGTGGGCTCAGGGGACCTCGGCACCGGAGGTCATGGCGCGGGTCGAAGCGACCCTCCGGGACCGGCTGGCCGAGACCCGCGCACAGATCGAGCGTCTTCGCACGCTGGAGCGCGAGCTCGTCTCCAGCCTTGGCTACCTCGAGACGTGCCCCAGCTGCCACCCCCAGCGGGTTGCCCAGGAATGCCAGAGCTGCGACATGCACGCGGATGGCGAAACGGCCCCCGACCTCGTGGCCGGCTTTGCGCTGCGCGAAGGTGGTTCGTAGTTCCGCCGGCGAACGTCGATGAGCGAAGGAAAGGCTGAACGAAATACGATGTCGACCAAGCTACCCATCTACATGGACAACGCTGCCACTACGCGCGTTGATCCGCGTGTAGTAGACGCCATGCTTCCCTATTTCAGCGAGCACTACGGGAATGCTGCCAGTCGCAGCCACGCCTTTGGCTGGCAGGCCGAGGAAGCGGTCGAGTACGCTCGGCTGCAGGTTGCCAAGCTCTGCGGTGCGCGCAGCGAAAAGGAAATCGTCTTCACCTCAGGCGCGACGGAGGCGGATAATCTCGCGATCAAGGGGGTCGCTGAGTTCTACCGCCAGAAGGGCGATCACATCATCACGGCCAAGACCGAGCACAAGGCCGTGCTCGATACCTGCAAGCGCCTAGAGAAGCGGGGCCTTCGCGTCACATACCTCGACACTGACGCCGAGGGTCGCGTATCGCCCGACGACGTCAAGAACGCCATCGGGGACAAGACCATTCTCGTTAGCTTGATGCACGTGAACAACGAGATCGGTACGATCCATCCGATCAAAGAGATCGGCGAAGTGACCCGCCAGGCTGGCGTCCTGTTGCACTGCGATGCTGTCCAGGGTCTCGGCAAGGTGGACTTCGACGTCGAGGCCATGAACGTGGACCTCGCCAGCTTTTCTGCCCACAAGATGTACGGTCCCAAAGGGGTAGGCGCGCTGTACGTACGGCGGAGCAGGCCTCGTGTTAGGATTGTGGCCGAGCAGGACGGTGGCGGTCACGAACGCGGGATGCGCTCCGGAACACTCAACGTGCCCGGTATCGTGGGATTTGGGAAGGCGGCCGAGCTTGCACGCGCGGAGTGGCGTGCGGATGCGGAGCGCGTCATGGCGATGCGTGAGCGCTTGCGGAGCCATCTATGGAACGAGCTGGACGAGGTGCACCTGAACGGCGCTGACGATCCGCACCGCGTGCCAGGCATCCTGAACGTGTCGTTCTCCTTCGTCGAAGGGGAGGCGATGATGATGGCGATCAAGGACGTGGCGGTGTCGTCCGGCAGTGCTTGCACCAGCGCAAGCCTCGAACCGAGCTATGTACTCCGTGCCCTCGGCGTTGACGAGGAGCTGGCACATAGCTCGATACGGTTCGGCATCGGCAAGTTCAACACGGAGGAGGAGATCGACTACGTTGGCAACCTCGTGGTCGAACATACCAAGCGCCTTAGAAGCATGTCCCCACTGTATGAGATGCACCGGGAGGGGATCGATCTCAAATCGATTCAGTGGCAGGCGCACTAGTCTTTGAAGCAATCCCGACGGGCGTCTTCGGACGTCCTGAAGAATAGGGCAACCAACATGGCATACTCCGAAAAGGTCATCGAACATTACGAGAACCCCCGAAACGTCGGCACACTGGACAAGGCGGATCCGAACGTTGGTACGGGTCTCGTTGGCGCGCCCGCCTGTGGCGATGTGATGCGACTGCAGATCAAGATCAACCCGGAAACGCAGGTGGTTGAGGATGCCAAGTTCAAGACGTTTGGCTGCGGCAGCGCGATCGCGT
Organism: Myxococcales bacterium; assembly: GCA_028817905.1. GTDB lineage: Bacteria > Myxococcota_A > Polyangia > Polyangiales > JAFGIB01 > JAPPOR01. The sequence goes on along the minus strand of JAPPOR010000589.1, from coordinate 9,420 downwards.
CCTCGTCGCTTGTGACCGAATGGGTCAAAGGCAAGACGGTCGACGAGGCCATGAGCCTCAAGAACTCCGACATCGTTCAGGAGTTGAACTTGCCGCCCGTCAAAATCCACTGCTCCGTGCTGGCCGAGGACGCGATCAAGAGTGCGATTGCCGACTTTCGAGCCAAGCAGGGCAAGGCGTCGGAGTAGTCGCCAGTGCTCGCTCCCCGTCAGTCCGTCTCACGCAAGCCCGAAGAGCACGAGCCCCTGGCGCCCACCGGTGGCGAGCAGGCAGGAGAGGTCTACCTTACGAGGAAGGCGATCGAGATGGCCAAGAAGGCGCTCATCAAGCGCGGCACCCCCGATGCATCGCTGCGCCTGGGCGTGCGCGGCGGAGGTTGCTCCGGCGTGCAATATGCCATCGAGTTCGCGGACAAGATCCGAGCCCGGGACAACCAGTACGACTTCGACGGACTGAGGGTGATCGTCGACCCGAAGAGTCTCGTTTACCTGCGTGGTTCGGTGCTCGACTACGAGATCGAACTGATGCAGCACGGCTTTCGCTTCAAGAATCCCAATGAGAAGAGCAACTGCGGGTGCGGCGAGTCCTTTACCGTCTGAGGCGCCGACGGGCCGGTGGACGCAACCCGCGGGCTGTGCGTTGAAGGAGGCATAGTCGGTGGACCCTTTTGCAACGCTCGGGTTGCCGCGGCGCTTCGATCTCGACCGCGATCAGCTTGAGCGCCACTATCGCGAACTGCAGCGCGCCCTGCATCCGGACCGCCACGTCGGCGCGCCGGCGTCGCAGCGGAGGATGACATTGCTCAAGGCGGTAGAGGTCAATGAGGCCTACCGCAAGCTCAAGGACGAGCTGTCCCGCGCGGAGGCGCTGGTCGAGCTCACTCAGCCTCAGCCGCCCGACCCTACGGGGGCCGGCTGCGACCAGGGATCGGGTTCGGTTTCCACCGCGCGGCCGACCTCTGCCGGCAGTCCGGCTGAGCCGGGGTTCTTGATGCAGATGATGGAGCTGCGCGAGGCTCTGGGGGATGCCAAGTCCGCCCAGGACATCGTTCGGGTGCGCTCGTTGGCGGCTGAGGTAGACGCGCTGCGCGTAGCATCCCGAGCGGCCCTTGCCTCCGGTTTTGAGGCGGAGCACGTGAACTGGGATGATGTGCGCGCTCACATCTCGCGACTGAAGTACTATGGACGCTTCCTCGATGAGGTGGCCGTCTTCGAGGACGACCACGCGTGAGGAACGAACAGGCACATGGCACTACTGCAGATAGAAGATCCGGTCGCGGCACCGCGGCCGATAGGCATCGATCTCGGCACCACGCACAGCCTGGTGGCATATGTACCGCCGGTGGGGCCTCCGACCGCGCTCCGTGACTGTGACGACGACGCGCTCGTCCCCTCCGTGGTTCACTATCGCGAGGACGGCGGCGTAGTTGTTGGCAAGCAGGCCAAGGCGCTTGCGCAGGTTGCGCCGCGGGACACGATCGTGAGCGTGAAGCGCTTCATGGGGCGCGGCGCCGACGATCCCGAGACACGTCGCCTGGGACCGTATCGCTTCGCGACCGAGGAAGGCCCGGTGGTGCGCTTTGAGGTGGCGGGTGCGCGGCAAGTGACCCCGATCGACATCAGCTCCGAGATCCTGCGTGCGTTGCGTCGGCAGGCGGAGGATGAACTTGGAGCGGTCGGGGGTGCGGTGATCACCGTGCCCGCGTACTTTGACGATGCCCAGCGCCAGGCGACCCGTGACGCGGGTCGCTTGGCGGGCCTTGAGGTGCTTCGCCTGCTCAACGAACCGACGGCGGCCGCGCTCGCATACGGGCTCGAGTCGCGTCAGAACGGCACGTTCGTCGTGTACGACCTGGGCGGCGGGACGTTCGACGTGACGGTGCTTCGGCTCGACGATGGTGTGTTTCAAGTCCAGGCCACGGGTGGCGACAGTCAGCTCGGGGGCGATGATATGGACCGCGCTCTTGCCGATCAGCTGTTCCGGCAGCTCGGTGTCGCGCCCGAGACCGCGAGCCCGGAGGTCGTGCGGCTGGTACTCGACTCGGCCAGAGCGATCAAGCACGCGCTGACCGACCGTGAGTGGGTGGAAGTCGAGCTGGAACTGCCCGGGTGCGGGCCCGGGCCAGCCACGGTGGACTATGCGCGTGCCGAGTTTGAGGCACTGATCGAACCGCTGCTTTCGCGCACCGGCGCCGCCTGCCGCCGGGCCCTGCGCGACGCGCAGGTCACTCCGAGCGAGGTGGATGGCGTGATCCTCGTTGGGGGCTCAACCCGCGTGCCACGTGTGCGCTCTTTCGTCGCTGAGCTGTTCGGTCAGCAGCCCCTTTCGGACATCGATCCTGACCAAGTGGTGGCAATGGGTGCGGCGATCCAGGCGGACATCTTGGCAGGCGAACAGCCCGCCCACGATGTGCTGCTGTTGGACGTGCTTCCCTTGTCGCTAGGGGTTGAAGCCATGGGCGGGGTGGTGGAGAAGATCCTGCCTCGCAACACGGCGATCCCTGCAGCTGCCGCGCAGGTCTTCACAACGTACGCAGAGGGCCAGACGGGCTTTGAGCTACACGTGCTGCAGGGGGAGCGCGAGATGGCAGAGGATTGCCGCTCCCTGGCGCGGTTCACGCTCAGGGGTATCCCTCCGATGGCGGCGGGCATGGCACGTCTGGAGGTTCGCTTCGACGTGGATGCGGATGGGCTGCTGACGGTGCGTGCGCGAGAGCTGACCACCGGGGTCGCCCAGAAGGTCGAGGTGACGCCTAGCTACGGGCTATCGGACGAAGAGGTCGAGCGGATGCTGCTCGACGCGTACGAGCACGCCGAACAGGATGTTGGCGTTCGGCAGCTCCGCGAACAGCGGGTCGAGGCTCAGCGGATCCTCGAGGCTCTTCGCACGGCACTCAGCGAGGATCGCAAGCAGCTCGAGGCGGGGGAGGGGGCCGCCATCGAGGGGGCCATGGCGGCGCTCGTGCGGGCGGCTGCCGGCGAGGACCACCGCGCCATTCAGAGCCGTATCGAAGACCTGGACCGGGTGTCCAAGCCCTTTGCGGGTCGGCGCATGGATCGCAGTATCCGGCGTGCCTTGGCCGGCCAGCAGGTGGGAACGCTAGAGCATGAAACGCGCGATGCCGAGGGCATCGAGCGACATCTGGGCGCTTCCTCCGAGCCTCAACGAGGGCCCCACGAAAGCCCCCAACCGGAGTCGTAAGAGGGGATAAGATGCCCAAAGTTCGCTTCATCAAGGAGAACCTCGAGGTCGAAGTACCTGAGGGCTCGACCATTCTGGAGGCGGCCCGTGCGGCTGGCGCGCCCGAGGGCGACCGGTGCGGGGGCGTGTGCGCCTGCTCCACCTGTCACGTCTACGTGGTGGAAGGGTTCGACAACACCTCGGAGATCGAAGATGAGGAGTTCGACATCCTGGACAAGGCGTTCGATGTTCGCATGGAGTCCCGCCTGGGCTGTCAGGCCCGCATTCACGGCGACCTGGCGGTCGAGATCAGCGACGAGAGTTTCGAGGCCTTCCTGGATGAACATCCCGACGAGGCCGAGGCAGCGCGCCGCCTGCGAAAATGAATTCCTTGCCCAATGGTCCCAACTACGCTAGCACCCTGCCCCCTACGGGCGGTTAGCTCAGCTGGATAGAGCGTTGGCCTCCGGAGCCAAAGGTCGGGCGTTCGAATCGCCCACCGCCTGCCGTGAGAGCTTGTAAGGATTCCGGAACCTTACAAGCTCTCTCCGCGCCCTGGACGCGCTCTGGGCGCGTGTCCCTGACTCGGGTAATTCGTTTGTCTCTCGACCGGGGTCGCCCTCCCGCGCTTTCCGCTTGGGCAACGGGGCGCGTGGGTGGCATGGGGAGCTTCGGGCCCCGTTGATGCTTTGGTGGCGTCCTAGGGCCAGGGATCACCAGGGAGACGGAATCGCCTTGCGCCTTCCACCTGTGAGACCGAGTTCCTTTCCGATGGTCTTCTGAAGCGGCTTGGGAAGCCCCTCCTTCCACCACTCGAAGGTTTCTCGGCGCTCCTCCTCGTAGTTATCCCAATCCTCGTCGCTGGGCACATCGCGCCGCTGGACGTTGCGATCTTCCAGCACGAGCCAGAACTCAGGCGCATCCTCGTCGAAACTCCCAAAGGCTCGCACAACGGCCTCCGGAGCTAGCTTGCCGATGAACTCGATCATCTCAACGACCATCTGGTCGCCGCAGCTGCCGTGCTGGCAGCGGAGGAGCGTGAAGTTCCCTGCCTTTCCGATCGACTCGATGCCGAACTCGAACTCTTTCACATTCATGAGCTTCTTGCGCATGAGCTTTTCAGCCAGTTTTCCGCTCCCGGCTTTCATCTTGTTGGCGGCCGCGGCGAACGCCTTTTCGCGCTTCTTCGGGTCCTCGACATAGCGATGAGCGTTGCAGCACACCAACTCGAACAGGGCGCGTAGTGCGTCGTTCACCGCCGCGTCGCCGTGACTGAAGTAGACCGTGCTCTCAATCTCCATCTTGCCTCTACTCGGTTCGCTCCAGAGTGTCCCATGGCGCTACGAAGGAATCACCTCGACGCGTGACCCGTTGAGGTGATTCCTCGAAGCGCCGGCGTCACCATTGCCAGGGTTTTTGGGCGGGCTGTGCCCCGGAGTAGCCCGCTATCGTTTTACGAGCGCACCTTGCTTACCCCGGGGCGCGTCCGGGAGCTTCCAACTACCGTCGCGGCTTCGCCAGTTGCCGGGCGCGACTGTCCTGCGCGGTGGGCCCGCTGTGATCACCTGCGAGCACCCTGGGCGCGGTGGTCCGGAAAGCTATGCGAAGGCGGAACCGCGCAGTCGGTGAACCTACCGTTCGTTGCCTGCCACGTGCCGGTTGGGTTGTTCAGGCGCCCCCTGGCACATATGCTTGATCGGCAGGGTTTTGAGATTTGCTCAGCTGGTTCTTTGCGCTAGGCATGGTGCTCGTGGCCGTGGGGTGTGGTGGGGAAGCGCCGCTTCCCTACGCGCCGAGGGGAGACGACGAGTCACCCCAGGATGTGCCCACCGACGATGGACCCGGCCCTGACGACGACGGCTTCGCTGCCGATGGGTCGGTACCTGCCATGGCGTCCGATGACGGGCCCGACGCCGGCGGGGACACCCCATCTCCAGACTCGGACCGGCTCGACATGGGGCGGCGGGTGCTGGCGGTCGGGGCCGGCGGGTCCAACAACAACTTTGAGCGCTTTCGCTGCGCTTTGCTCAGCGACGGCACGGTGCGCTGCTGGGGTTCTAGCACGTATGGGGCCTTGGGATTGCCCGGCGAGCTTCACGTTGCCGCGCCCCGCTTTCGAGTTGACGTCGGAGGGTACGTGACCAAGCTTTCGGTGGGTACTCTCCGCGTATGCGTACTACTGGACACCGGTGCCGTGCGCTGCTGGGGGGCCGGCGAAGCGTGCGGTCTTGGCTATGGCGAGCTCGAGCACGTGGGGGACGACGAAACGCCTGCAAGCAAGGGCGACATTGATCTTGGCGGCAAAGCGGTCGACATCGCGGCGGGCAGCACGAACACCTGTGCCTTGATGGAAGACGGCGGCGTCCGCTGTTGGGGCTGTGGAGGCGTCGGCGCGCTTGGCTACGGCAACGACGAGACCATCGGGGATGACGAGGCTCCTGCCACCGCTGGAGATGTGAGCCTCGGTGGGAGGGCGACCTCGATCGCCGTGGGCCACGGTTCCAGCTGCGCTGTACTCGAGACTGGCGGTGTCCGGTGCTGGGGGGGGGCAGCGGCCGTGGCCGGAGTCAACCCGGGCTTGCACAAACCGCCTTCCGACTATCCAGAGGTGGACGTGGGCGAGGCCGTCGAGCAGGTCTCGATGGGCGGCAGCTGTGCGTGTGCCGTGACATCGTCGGGTGGAGTACGTTGTTGGGGAAGGAGTGAGTTCGGTCAGCTGGGTTATCCGGGCGTCCAGTCCCTAGTGGCCCCCTCGGAGCAGAGGGGCGTGGACGTCGGTGGGCGCGTCAGGCAGGTTTCGGTTGGCTACCGCACTGCGTGCGCCTTGCTCGAGAGCGGGGAGATTCGCTGCTGGGGCACCAACTATCAACCCAACTACTCTCCCCCCGGATTGTTGGGCACGGTGGAGAGCGGGCTACTCGTGATTGGCGATGATGAAACGCCGGCTGACTACGGCAAGGCAGTCGACATCGGTGGTGACGCCATCCAGATCTCCATTGGGGATTCGACCAGCTGCGCATTGCGTGATGCTCGGCGGGTATACTGTTGGGGCTCGGTTCCGAATCCGGACACGCGCTACTACGAAGAGATCGCCGTAGGGGATGACGAGAGCCCCGCGGGTTTCGGCCCTGTCCGTTTCTCGGACCCTGATTCCAACGTTCCCGCCGGGGGATAGGCAAGGCGGGCGAGCGAGCCCGCGACCAACCGCGAACGGGGAGCGGGCCGCCGGGTCTCCCGATGCGCCGACGGTGGCGTCGTTGTTGGCGCTGGCCGGCTTCGCGTGAACGTCGGTTCGCAGCTGAATTGATCGGTGTGGTGCCTGCGCGTACCTTCTCCTGCGAAATGGTCTCGCGCTCAGCGATTTGTCCGACGGAGAAGCGGTGAGGTATGTCGCAGCGGCCTGGCGCGAGCCGGGGTGCGGAAAGCATCGTGTCGACCGCTCGCCTGGCGCTTCACAGGCAGGTAGCAGGAAGTAACCATGACGGCGGAAGCGAACGTATGCGCGTTGGTGTTGGCGGCGGGGGGATCCCGGCGGATGGGCCGGCGCAATAAGTTGCTTTTAGAGATCGGCGGCACTCCGATGGTCGCGCGGGCGGTCGAGGTGGCATTGGCATCGCGGGCCTCGTGGGTGCGTGTGGTGACGGGCGCCGAGGCCAGGGAGGTGCGGGGCGCCCTGCGTGGCCACCAGGTGAGCATCGTTCACAATCCCGACTACGGGCAGGGCTTGAGCACTTCCCTGCGGGCAGGGTTGTCTCAGCTCCCGAAGACGACCGAGGGTGTGCTGGTGTGCTTGGCGGACATGCCGTGGGTGCGCGCCGCTCAGCTCGACCTGCTGGTTGCGGCGTTCGTGGCGGGTGGCAAGCAGGACGTTTGCGTGCCAGTGCACGCGGGGAGGCGTGGCAACCCGATCCTGTGGCCGGCGCGCTGCTTCGAGGCGATGCAAGCCATCACGGGCGATCGAGGAGCGCGCGCACTTCTCGAATCCCCGGGTGAGCGGGTGGTCGCGGTGGAGGTCGGCGACAACGGGATTCACCGTGATATCGACACCCCTGCCGACGTTCGCCAATGAGCTCCGTTGGCGTGCGCAGGCGCGTATGCTCGGTTTGCGGCGCCTCGCTCAGCCTCGACCGCACAGGGTTTGCCTCCCTCGCGACGACAGTGAGGACTTTGGCGCTCGCCGAAAGCCCCGGGACGCTCCCAATGCGATCCGCTCGCGGACGTGGGTGAGATGTCCGGGCGAAGCGACGGGGGGCTCGCTTGCCCAGCGAAGCGTCTGCGCGTATATCGCCTGGAACGGTGAGCATCGATATCCCGGAGCTGGTACACAGGGCACGGGGCGCCGCGGCGCCCATGTACCTCGCCACGGTCGTGCACACACAGGGCCCGTGCTACCGCAAGACGGGGGCTCGGCTGCTCGTGGGGTCCCAAGGTCGACTTGCGGGAGGCGTGAGTGGAGGCTGCCTGGAGCGCGACCTGGTGCGACGCATCGCTTGGATGACGGAGGATGGAGCGCGTGTCGAAACGTTTGACACCTCGGCGGACGGCGACGAGTCCGAGCGTTCGTACCTGGGCTGTGGCGGCACCATCCGCGTCCTCCTAGAGCGCGCCGATCCCCATGCGCTCGCGACGTTGGGCTGGGTCGCAGAGCAGGATGGGCCCTGTGCGGTTGTCAGCGTGCTGGAAAGCCACGATCCGGCTTGTCGAGTGGGCACGAGCTACGCCGTTTCGGACACCGGACGCTACGGTGAGCCGGCCTGGAGTTCCGCCTGTGAGCCGTTGGTACGGGCGTGCCTGGAAGGCCGCGCCCATCTGCATCGCGACCTTGCGACGGAAGGTGGTGACCTTCGTGTGCTCATCGAGTATGTGGCCCCGCCTCGCCACCTGCTGGTCGCCGGGCGCCACTACGACACGGCCCCGCTGGTGCAGCTCGCGAAGGATTGCGGTTGGCGCGTGTGCGTGGCCGCCGAGCACACCGCGGAGGACCTGGGCGCGCCCCACGACCGCATCGAGCTCAGCGGGGTGGCCTTGCGCGGCTGGCTTGGCCGGCATCCGAACGGCGCTATGGTGATCATGACGCACAGCGTTCCGCTCGATCGACTGTGCATCGAGCATGCCCTTCGCAGTGGCGAGCTGGCCTATGTGGGTCTGCTCGGGCCTAGCGAGCGCGCCGACAAGCTTCTCGCCGCCATTGAGGAGCGCGCCCCTCTGCCCGAGCAGGCGCGCTCCCGTCTGCGGGCTCCGGCGGGGCTTGCCCTCGGCGGTGAGGGGGCCCGCGCGATCGCCCTTTCGATCGTGGCCGAGCTTGAGCAGTGCTTTGCCAGGCGCGTTCCAGTGATCTGAAGGGACCATCAGCCGGTCGCTTGTGCGCTGCAAAAGCAACCATTGGACCTTCAGCGTATCGGCCAAGCACCAGGGTCCGGGAACCGCCTCGCCGGTGGTTGACGGAGGCACGGGCCGCTGCTACCGGTTAGCGCTCGCTTGCAGCGCCAGGTTGCGGGCCTGTGCCCCAACGTGGTGATCGCCAAAGGCTACAACGAGGGGAGGCATGATGGTCGCGCTCAAGATCAACGGCCGCGATGTCGACGTCGAAGACGGGTCGATGCCACTGCTGTGGGCTATCCGGGACATCGCTGGACTGACCGGTACGAAGTACGGCTGTGGCATCCAGCAGTGTGGCGCCTGTACGGTTCATATGGACGGTGCCGCCGTACGATCCTGCGGGGTCACCGTGGAGGCGGCAGAAGGGCGCGAGATCACCACCATCGAAGGCCTTTCCGACGATGGTAGCCACCCGCTGCAACAGGCCTGGTGCGAACAGAACGTTCCCCAATGCGGCTATTGCCAGGCAGGGCAAATCATGAGTGCAGCGTCCCTCCTCAGGGATAACCGTGCTCCGACCGACGCCGACATTGAAGGCGCGATGAACGGGAACATCTGCCGTTGCGGCACATACAAGCGCATTCGCGCCGCGATTCGCCGGGCTGTGGAACTCGGCGGGGAGGGCTAGCCATGCTTCCGATCCACAAGATGTTGGCTCGTGTCCCCAACAATGTTTGCGTGCACAAGGTCTCCCGGCGCGCCTTCCTCATGCAGACGGGCGTTGCGGGAGGCTGTCTGGTGCTGGGGGTCGCTTGTGGCGACGATGATGATGTGCCCGAGGCTGTAGGGAGTGGTCCCGATGGGGGCATGGAGGGTGGGCCCGATGGTGGCATGGAGGGTGGGCCCGACGGTGGCATGGAG
>JAPPOR010000953.1 GCA_028817905.1 Myxococcales bacterium | reverse complement strand
TCACCCGTCTTTTCGAGTACCTCCCGACGAACTTTGCGGGGCCTCGCCTGGTCTCCCCCTCCCCGGGAGGGGGTGCTTGGGTGGGGACAGGGTTGGGGGGCGCGGTTCAGCGTGCGCAACCAGTTCCTTCGCGCTACCGTGCTGGGCATGAAGCAGACCGGACGGCGCCATCCTTCCATGTGCAACGTGCACTGCTGGGGGGGCCATGACCGCTAGCCTCTGGCCTTCCCGAGGTCAACCCGCCGCCATGCGATGGAGGCGCGCGACGGTTGATGACGTGGGCGAATTGGGGAAGCTCAACGCCCAGCTGATTCAGGACGAGGGACACGAAAACGCGATGTCCGTACCCGAGCTGGAGCGGCGCATGGGGGATTGGCTGGTCGAGACATACGTTGCGACACTTTTTCGCGTGCGCGGCAGAACAGTTGCCTATTCGCTGCACCGCGACGACGACCGAGGCGGCCACTACCTACGCCAGTTCTTCGTCGTGCGAGACGAGCGTCGGAAGGGCTACGGACGCCGGGCCATGGAACTGCTTATCGCGGAAGTCCTCCGTCCGGATGCGCGGTTGCACCTCCAGGTGTTGCTGAACAATGACCGCGCGCGCAGTTTCTACCAGTCGTTGGGGTTTGAGCCATACGCGCTCACATTGGAGAAGCGGTAGCGGCCGGGCGGCGTGGTCGTGGATTGGCCGCCCACAGCAACACTTTGGCCCGGCTCGTCCATGTCGAGTCGTTTGCTCCCGCCCCAGCCTGCGAGGGGCCCCTTTTTTCGAGGACTGGGAGCATGGGGACGAGGCGCGACGGACTCAGTGTTGGGACAAAGCTAGCGTTTGGGGTGGGCCAGAGCGCCGAAGGCATGAAGAACATCGCGTTTTCGATGTTTCTGATGCTCTACTACAATCAGGTACTCGGGCTCGATCCCGGCTTGGCGGGGCTTGCCGTGGGCATCTCCCTGGCCTTCGACGCGGTCACGGATCCCGTAGCGGGCGCGATCTCGGACGTGACCCGATCCCGTTGGGGCAGGCGCCACCCCTTCATGGTTCTATCGGCCGTCCCGTTGGGGGTGACCTTCTTCGGTCTGTTTTCGCCACCCCAGGGGCTCGAGGGCTGGGCCCTGTTCGGTTGGCTATTGGTGGCGGCCATCCTGGTGCGTGCTGCCATGACCTTCTACTTTGTGCCGCACATGGCTTTGGGAGCGGAGCTTTCTCCCGACTACGTCGAGCGCGCCAGGCTGTTCACCTACAGTACGTTTTTCGGATTCCTTGGTGCGATGTCCATGCGCGTGGCAGCGCCGCCGCTGTTTTTCTCTCGTAGCGACCGGGAGCTGCTCGACCCCGATGCGTACGGGCCCTTCGCGTTGTCCGTTGGCGCCGCGATGGTCGTCGTGATCCTGCTGTGCGCCTGGGGCACACGCCGACACATTCCCCACCTGCCGGCGCCCACGGCAGGTCGTCGTTTTTCCCTCCGCGACACATTCTCGGGCTTGATCGGGTTGATGCGCTTCCGTTCTTTCCGAGCCCTCTTCTTTGGCATGCTCCTCACCACCTTCACGTTGGGCGTGGAGGCCTTCATGTTCACCTATATGGGGATCTACTTCTGGGGGCTAAGCTCCGCCCAGCTCGGTCTCATGGGCGTGCCCGTACTCGTCGGGCTGCTGCCGTCGTTCTACCTGGTTCCGTGGCTGACCCACCGGTTCGACAAGCGCAATGCGATGGTCGGATGCGTGTTGGTGCTGGTGGCTGCGACGAACGTGCCCATCATCTGCCGCCTGGCAGGCGTGTTCCCGGAAAACGGCTCGCCCATGCTCGTTCCCCTGTTGCTCGCTTTTCGCCTGTGTGGGGGACTGATCGGGCCTGCGCTGATCAGCATTCCGCAGTCCATGTTTGCCGACATCGGGGACGAGGTTGCTCTTGCGGATGGCAAGCGGGTTGAGGGCCTGATCTTTTCGTGTCGTTCACTGATCACCAAGGCAACTTCTGGGCTCGGTACGATGTTGGGGGGGCTACTGCTCAAGCTGATCGACTTTCCGGACAAGGCCGAACCGGGCCAGGTGGCCCCGGAAGTGCTCTTCAGCCTCGGGCTGGCCGAGGGCCCACTCACGGCCGTGGTTACCCTCGTCGGTGTTACGATCTATCTCGCTTACCCGCTGACCCGCGCGCGTCACGACGAGATCCGCGCCCAACTCGCGCACCAACCCGTGTCGCTGTAGCCCATGGGATGAAGGCCCGCATCGGACCGCTGACGGGGCCAGCGACCTTGTTCGTGCGCATCTAGTCAAGGCAATGCGGCCAAACTTGACTCAAACCACCACGCAATGCTGACTCAAGGTCGCCAACGGGGCCTTCGCCCCAGCCCGACAAGGCATGAGACCCAAGCGCCACCGGCAACCGCCGTCGGCTACAACTCATCCCCGGAGCGCGCCAGCGCGACTTAGCGACCTTGTCCAGACGCTTCTATTCAAGGTGACGCGATCAACCTTGACGCAAACGTGCACGAAACCCTGACTCAAGGTCGCTAGCTGCGGTGTTGAGCCCGGTGAGCCGCTGGCGTGGTTCCGGACCAGCGCTTGAACGCTCGGTAGAACGTGCTCGGTTCGCTGAAGCCGAGGCGCGCGGCGATGGCGTCTAGGGGATCGTCGGCTTGCTCGACGAGCTGCAGGGCTAGCGCGCGGCGCAGATCGTCCAACATCAGCTTGTAGCTGGTGCCACGTTGCTCCAGGTGTCTGCGCAGGGTGCGTGGACTCATGGACAGACGGCGAGCTACTTCGTCCATCGAGACTTGCCCGGCCGCCAGGGCGTCATGCACGGCCCCACGGGCGCGCAGAATGAACGCATCCTGCTGTGGAACTGTCTGCAGCAAGTGGTTCAGGTGGTCCTCCAGAACGCGACCCAGGTGCGGGTCGACGCCGTTGGCGGGCCGATCGACCAACTCTCGATCGACCACGATTTCGTTGTGCCACGCGCCGAAGCGCACCGGGCAGCCGAAGTGCTTCTCGAATACGTGGGCATCCGTCGGTGCTGGATGCGCGAAGCGCACCTGCTTCGGGACCCCCTCCCCATATTGCTCGCGGCCAAGCCGCGCGAGGACGACGAACAGGCACTCCACGCCACGCGGTGGGACTGGATAGCCGCCCGCACGGGCCACCCGCAGGGTCGCTTCATCGGCGGTCTCCACCAGGGAGATGGTCGTCACATCATCGACGAGCCGCTGGAAGCGGTGTGCGCGCTCGACGCAGGCACGCAAGGTCAGGCTGTTGCGCAGCACGTACTCGTACGCGCCATACACGCCCACGCGCACGGTCGCCCCCACGCGCAGCGCAACCAGCGGATCCTGGGTCATTTCCTGCAGCGCGTCCCACAGTGCGAACTCGACGCCCAACGGCAACCGACAGCGCGGGTCCTCCAGTTCCTCCGCGCGGACATTGATACACGCCAGGAGTCTGTCCGCCTCCAGGCCGAGCGCCCCGGCCGCCTCGACCAGCGGCAGGAGCTGGAAGGCTCCCATGCTCCCGGGTGGCTGCGCGCTGCTCATCTGAGCCACCCCAACTGCATGTGCGACGGGACAAACACGCCCGCGACCCTATCACACGTCGGGGAGGGACGACGTGGCCGGCGATCCCAGAAAAATGGCCGCCAGGAACACCCGCCAGCGCTCTGAAGTGGGGGCCTTCGCAGTCTCCGGCTGGTTTGGCCGCAGACCCCACAAAGACGGACGTGGAGGTCAATGCCATCGGCTGCCGGAGATTCCATGGTTGCAGTGCCAGCCCGAACAAGGAGGAAGGCATGTCTTTGGCACCCCTGGCTACCCCTGCGGCCCTACCAAGCGGGAACACCGTAAGAAAGACCTACGCCCACCTGCTCGAACAGCTCAACACGATGAGCGTGCATAAGGCCCACGACCCCTTCAGCGACATCGCGTGGGATGCCCCCGAGAACCGGATCGACCCGCGCGACCCCCGGCTGCAGCTCCCCGCGACCCATCCACTCGCGGGGACACAGTGGTATGCTGGGTTGTCCGAGGACGAGCGGACGCGCTTTTCGGTTGCGTGGCTCGCCCAAACCCTCAAATACGGTGTGGGGTTCGAAGCCGTCCTGAACCGCGGGCTGCTCCGCTACGCGCAGGGCCTTCCCAACCGTTCACCGGAGTTCCGCTACGTCATGCACGAGGTCGTCGAAGAGGGGCGGCACTCGCTCATGTTTCAAGAGCTGATCAATCGCCTTGGCGAAGACCCCCAGCCTGTGTCCCGATTTCATCGGTTTGCGGACGACCGAGTCGCAGCCTGTGGCCGCACGTTTCCCGAACTGTTCTTTTTCGCCGTGCTCGGTGGCGAGATCTTTGTGGACCGGCAAAACCGCGAGCTCCTCCGGCAGCCGCGACAGGCCGTGCATCCGTTGGTCCGCAGGGTCGTGCAGATCCACGTTACCGAAGAGGCCCGCCATCTGTGCTTCGCCGAGCAATACCTACGCGAGCACCTGTCCCGCCTTTCGCGGAGCAAGAAGCTAGCCCTCAGCTGGATCGTGCCGACCCTGCTGACCGACCCGTGCCGGATGATGCTGGTCCCGACACGTGCCCTCACGCGGGCCTTCGGCATCCCGGACCAGACGCTGCGCGAGGCCTTCGGCCCAGGCACGCCCCACCGGGATGCGGTCGTGGCGGCCGCCCGGCCCGTCCGGAAGCTGTGCGAACAACACGGCCTCTTCGGACCCGCCCAGGCCCGGCTTTGGCGGCGCCTGGGGCTGGTTCACGCGGGCCCGGTGAACTGACCAGTCTCGATCTGGGGTAGCCCGCATCCATCACCAAATCACGCGCCCTCGTACAACTGCTCGACTCCGCAGGGCTTTCGCTTCAGTCGAAAATACAGCGAGTATTCCCTCCTTCACCGAAAGCCCTGCGAAGCCGATCACTTGCACGATCATCACGTGCCTTGGTGATGGATGCGGGCTAGCCCGGATGATTCATGAACTCTGCATCGCCTCGCTTGTTCTTCGACTTCACACGCCTTTCGTCGCCCTCGCAAATACAGGCAGTATGTGGGTCGGTCGCCGAAAAGCCGTGTGAAGCCGAATCCCTGCGCGATCCGACGCAGAGTTCATGAATCATCCGGGCTAGCGATTTCGGGCGCGAAGGCCGTCTGCCGTCCCCCTGGCGATGCCGAGTACATCCACTGCCGTCGCGTCTCGCAAGCTGGTGCTCAGGCGAAGCCCATGATCTGCCAGAACCCCCAATGGGCGACGGCCGCGGGCACAAGGGAGCCTGTGCGATAGCGGAGCAAGCCCAGCACAAGCCCGAAGCCGAACTTGGCGGTGATCCCGATCGCATGGGGCGTGACGGGCACGTGGTAGATCGCGAAGATCGCGGCGCCCAAGAAGATTCCTGTGGCCGGCCCCATGCGCGACGTCAGCGCTGGCTGCAAGTAGCCGCGGAATACTGACTCCTCACCCAGCGCCGCGATCACGCCGATGAGAAGCATCTGCGCCCGCTGGGGGCCCGTGAACGAGGTGATCGATACGAACAGGCCATCGAGGTCCAGACCGAAGCCCAGCATCACCACCAGCATGCACGCCACCAGGCCCACGACGCCGATGAGGCCAGCCACCACGTCGCGTCCCAACTGGTCCACGCGCCAGCCCAAATCGCCCGGGCGCACGCGCCCGAGCAGGAGCAGGCCGAGCCCCACGACGCCACCGACCGAATAGAGACCCATCAGCGCAGTGGTCAACATCGCGGGCAGGCTACCGCTAAACACCTCGTCCATCTTGAGGCCCAATGCCGGCCCAATCACTCCAAAGCCAAGAATGAAGGTGGAGGCCATCCCCACCACCAAGATGAGTGAGTGGACAATTTGCGCTCGGCTCGCTGGCTCCCAACGTCTGGTCATCAGGGTCTGTTCGGTCAACATGATGCTATTCTCCCGTATGAGTGGACACCCCGTGCGGGGTTGGAATAGGGCCGGCTTCCCCAGTCGGGTCAGCCCAGAAGTTCTTCTGTGGGTCAAGCGCCAGGAGACCGTGACGCGGCGCATACAGCAAAGGGCAGAAGTACGTGGTGACGCGTGCTCCTGTGGCTTCGCGCTGGAAAGAAACGTAGCTGTGAGAGCCTACCGTGCTCGGGCCCTGGACAACGCCTACGCCGCAAACGGCCCGGTGGACGGTCAGGTAGGGTTTCGGGTCGATGGCGAAGTGGTCGAGCAATCGCAGGATCCGATCCCTAGCGACGCCGTCGTGCGCGCAGTAGGGGAACATCGGAAGGGAAAGCACGACCCTCGAAGGAAGCGCGTTCGTCTTCGTCAAGTGATACGTCATGAACACGGGGCGCCGGGCGAGGGAACCTTCACTACCGGTGAGCAGTCGCGTAAATGCGGGTATGTCTTGCTCTCGAGCATGCTCGCCACGCATGTAGGCGTCGGTCAGTTCGTCGGGTGTGGCATGCCACCTGCGAACATAGACCTTGAAGCGCGGTGCCGATCCGCGCGAGAGATCCACGGAGATCAGTGTGACCCTGGCAGAGGCGGGAAGTTCCCTCCGCAATCGCCGACAGGCTTCCACCACACCCAGGCGCTCCGCGGCCAGGCCAACGACCTCCCAGGGATCGCGCCCGCTCGCCGCCGGGTTCAGGTAGATCTTCCCGAGCGCCCTACGATCGGCGCGGAACTCCAGGCCGTGCTGGCACACAAAGAACGGCTGTTGAACACGCGGCACAAACAGGTCCTCGATCTGCCGAACTCCCGCCCAGTCGACCCCGGCCACCTGGCAAAGCACGTGCGTTAGTCGTTGACTCGCACGCCAGTAGGCTTGCGGCGAAGCGGGCGACCGATGGGCCTCCAAGAGCAGGCGCACGTCAGCTGCCTGGTTACGCCGCCCAACTTCACTCGAGCCCCCCGATCGCATGGCGACCGACAACTCGTATGGACTGGCGTCGTCGCACATACCGGACCATAGGGGGGGTGCACTGACCGGCCGGTCTCCAAGCGCGGGGACAAGCTTGTCGAGCTGAGCAACCGCCTCATCTGCGCGAGCCTCCCCCAACACACCGCGACACAGGACCCCGAGCTGCGCACGACACCGACCAAAAATGGTCTGGTGATCCGTTCCTTGATCAATCAGTGCCATGCGGGCCGCTCCTGTGCTTCTCCGGCGCGCGCAGAAGGCCCGCCGCCGCCCCCCACGGTTGGAGCACCGTGCACCGGCCCCTTGACCTGCGTCGCATTCCAGGCAGATGGCTGCCCGCGGTCGAGCGCGCTTGCCACTTTCATGTACTCGATCATCCCCTCCCTGAGGCCCGCATCGTGAACTGCCTCGACCATGTCCACCAGTAGTAGCTCTCGCATGATCGCGCAGAACTCGCCCTCACTGAGGCCTTGGGCCGCGAGCCAGCTTTCCTGCGAGCCCGGATCCGATAGCCCATACTGGCGGCGAAAATCTGCAACGAACTGTCTCTGCT
This sequence comes from Myxococcales bacterium, assembly GCA_028817905.1. GTDB lineage: Bacteria > Myxococcota_A > Polyangia > Polyangiales > JAFGIB01 > JAPPOR01. Next base: position 9,082 of record JAPPOR010000953.1, on the reverse strand, counting down.
CATGCTCGGTTGGCTCAATACCCAGCTCGGCCGCCTCCCGGACACACAGCGCGCGCAGCAATTGCTTCTTGCGGAACATCGGCAGCGTCTGACCCGCCGGCGGCTGGGGCAGGCTTTCGGTCGTCAGCTGCAAGAGACCCAGGGCGAGCATGTCATGGATACGGTCAGCCCGTTCGCGTAGGCCCTGCTCGTCCCGCGCGCCCTCCCCCGCGATCTGCGTCAAGTACTCGCGGCATGTCATCTGCCCAGTGGTGGCAAGCGTCTCGAACAGCGCGGACGCGAACTCGATCTGCCGACCACCGAACTGAACGACAACCCATTGGTTGCGCCGCTCGATCAGGGCGGCCGGACTCCACCGCACGGATAACTTCACCGAGCTATCGATGCTTGGCAGAGCAGTCGCAAAGGGAAAGTCCGCGCGGTGCTCGAAGCGGGCCGCATAGAGAATCGAATACTCTTCGGTTCCGGGCCATATCGGGTTGCAGCCAGCATGAAAGCGCCGGAAGAGACGACCGAGCTCGGGCCGAAACTCACCCTCGATCAAACGCTCCACATCGTCCTTTCCAAGACCGCGGGGGTTCGTCCACTCTTCGGCTTCGAGCCCAATGGGAAGGTCCCGGCGCAACGCGCTCGCTTTGACCCTGATTCCGTACATCGAGCGTTGCCTGAAGTATTCCGCGCGATGCTCCAGTCCGAAAGCGTGTATGTCAAAGCTATTGCGCGCGTGGTCCAGCGTGCCGCGATGATCCGCGAAGAACTGCATGGTCTGTCGGGCATGCGCCTCGTCCTCCTCGGGAAATCCGATGATCGAAAACACGTGGAACCCGATCCCGGCACTGCGACAGGCGCGTAGAATGGGACCCGCGGAGTCTGACCGCGTGCCCTTGTTCATGTGGTCGATCGTGCGCTGCGACGCCGACTCGAGACCAAAGAATAGCTTTCGCACCCCCATGGCGTGCAAACGCCGAAAGACAGCGGGAGTATAGCCCTCCTCCAGCCGGGCATAGCCGCTAAAGTAGCGCGGTTCGTGCCGGTAGGGCGCGAAGGCATCGGCCAGTCGTAGCATCAGCTTCGGCGCCAGCGCCTCGTCCGTGATGACAAAGGAGCGAGCACCATGACGCGCCTCGAGTTGCCGAACGTCCTCCACGACTTTTTCGGGTGCGCGAACGCGGTAGGCCTTGGCAGCGACTCGGTTAATGAACGGTATGTCGCAAAACTTGCATCGGTTGAAGTAGCAGCCCTTGCCTGTGAGGATCGGCAGAACGGGCTCCGGCACCAGGTACTTGTCGAGCGGCAGGCCAGCGAAGTCGGGGGTTCTCAGCCCGTTGACGTCCTCCACGTAGACGGCATTTCTGCGTACCCGCCCGTCAGCCACAAACAGCAGGTTCGGTACCCGCGAGAAATCCCGCGAGCCCGCGAGCTGATCGAGCAAGGCCGCCGTCGCTGTCTCGCCCTCGTTGCACACAACGCCATCGGCGAAGTAGCGAAAGAACTCGGGCAAACGCGGCAGCTGTTCCGCGAACTTGGACATCAGTGCTCCACCCAACACGACGAAGAGCCCCTGGTCCCGCAGCCTGCGAGCCAGGGTCAGACCGGGAATCAGCTGCTGTCTATTGGTGATGGTGATGCCGATCAGATCTGGCCGGTCATCCACTAGGCGGGGTATCACGACGTGCTTGTAAAACCGCGCGAAGACGTTCGCATCGTCCGAGTCCGACACCTCAATCAGGTCCCGGACGCGCCCAGTATCGACCCCCTGAACCTCATAGCGGATCGGGTCTAGCCCGAAGGAAACCCGACGCTCGCTTGCGGCACCAGAGGCGACCAACATGCCGTTGAAGACGTCGCGGGCGGCTCTGTGATCGTGGGGGTTGAAGAAGACTTCACTATCTCGAAGCGCTCCCAGGGCCCAACCAGCTCGCTCACGCGCCGCGTCCGCGAGCAACAGGAAGCGAGGGTCGAGCCCAGCACGTGTCTTGTCAACGAGTCGCTCACAGGTTCTGCTAAGCTGCTGCTCTTGCGCCAGAAAGTACACGCCTTCGACGTTCAGATCGAGCAGGTCCACCTGCGCCCCTTGCCCACGCAAGTATGCAGCCAAGGAGGGCAAGGCAAGCTGTGGCGCTCGCAGGTCGCCTGTAGGAGGATAGATCAGGGAAACACGCATGCGGCCTCTTCGGGGTGGTGGGTAGCGCGGTCGACGTTCGGGTCGAGCTGATGCACCATGCTCGCGATCACTTCGGACGCTTGCCTGATGCCCCAACGGTTGAGATGAAACTGGGCCAGGTTGGCCAGCAGTGCACGCTCGCCACATGTGAGGCAGCCGGCGAGATGCAACTGAGCAAGCTCGCTCGCAAGCTCGCGGTTGCCCTCGAGCAGCGGCTCGAGAGCCGTCGCAAGCTCTGGCGCGTGCCCAAGAAGCGCACGTTCGACGGTAAGGGGACGGTCAATGCTCGCAACGCCGTCGGGGCGCAATGCGCGCAGCTTCAGCCAAACCTCCCAAACCTCGTCGATGCTCTCGAGGACCCCGCAAAACAGCTCGTTGAGCAGAGAACAGCTGACATTGGGCCAATCGATCCAATGATCGGCTGTCTCTAGCTCCGAAAGGCGCCACCAGGCTTCACTGTCCAGACGGAATTGCGCATGGGCCAAGGCCAAGCCCCAAGGTCCTCCGAACATGCCCACTTGAGGCTCGTAGGTCGCGCGCGCGACCGAGCAGATCTCCCCGCTTCGCGCGCACGCGTGTAGCCGCTGCTCTAGCTCCGCGTGGAAGTTCCGAGATGCCTCGACTCGCAACCGCAGGTCTGGCCTCTTGCGCGTGAAGAACCAACACCCCAGCTGACCGCCAAGCTCGCGTTCACTCGCGAATAGCGCTTGGAAGGGCGCAGCGCTCCGTACACCGTCGGACGAGCGGACGAGCGCGATGTTGTACTGCCAGAAGACCATACGAGCGATCATCGGGCGACTCCTGTGGCGCCCAGCCCAAGCCGGCGAACCGAGGGACAGTTCCGTGTTGTCGGATCATCCATGGTGCCAAAAACAGCAAGTTCCGCGACGTAGTGCCGCCCGTCGGGGAGCGTGATGCCAACATCGCCGTCAAAATCCTCCACTATCAGGCGCGCACCCTCGCTCCAGCGCTGGCCCTCGCACAAGCTCTCGACGGCCAGAGGACTGTGGGTTGGGATCACTATTGGTGACCGGCCGGCAAAGCGCACCCGGACGAGTCGAGGCCAGTCGCGCGCCTCAGCCAGGGCAAGCCAGCGGACGAACCGTTCCGCCTTGTCGCGCATGGCCAGCAGGGCCTTCAAGTCCGCGCCCGCGACCACGCTTCGGCGCGGTCGAATGCGCGCACCGTGCGACAGCCGGACCTCCGGCGTACAGAGCTGTTGGGTCTCCACCCTCAGGGGAAGCGACGCCGTCTCAAAGCGCAACAGGCGCGGCAGGTAGCCTATTGTGCTTGTGAGGAGCTCACTCACGGCGTCGGCGGGGTTGGCCGCCGACAACCAATGCGCGCGAATCTGTTTGCCAGTTGGATGGTGAAAGAGCTTGCCCGCGCGCATCACGAGGTCCGACAATAGGATGTCGCTGGCGTCGGGTCGCCACGGATCGATCACCGGCAGTCCGGATGCCGGGCGTGACAACACATTGGCCGTGTGGTCAAAGGGACCGACGACCTCGACCGCTTCGCACGCCTCTGACTCCAGGCACGTGTCCAACTGGCCACGCAGCCACTGATGCAGCTCTGCGGCTCCGGGAACCGGAGAAAGTAGCTCAGCAACGCGTCCGTGCAGAGAATGGGGATGGGGCACGAGGGCGTTCAGACCATGAACCGAATGCTTTCGCCCTATCCGCAGGCCGCATAGCATCGCCCAGCTGCCGGTGCCGACCGGCAACCCGGGCTCGTCGGTGGGCAAAAACACGACCGAGTCCCCCCCTTGGGCGAGCAACTTGCTCATGCGTGTCAGACGCTGCTGCAACGGCAAGCCCGCGCGTACACTGCACGCTACGTCCTCCCAGGTAGACGCCAAAGGCAGCGACTCACCCTCGGTCTGGAACGGCGCGGATAGTGGCAACGGAACCAACGACTGGTCGCCCTGAAAGCGGCTGGCCAGGGATTCACTCGTCCACGTAGCCAGCGCGGGTCCCAACGCAAGTTGACGCTGATAGATGCTAAAGTCATCGCACGCGATCCGAAGCTGGGCCCATAGCTCGGGGCCGAGCTGTACGCGCAAGCCGGCACGCAGGTTGGCTCGGAGCGGCGCACGGGGTACCTCAACGTGCACACCAAGCGCCCGCCCGGCACCGGCCACGCATGTAGCGGCCTGCTCCTGAAGCGCGGCCACTTCGTCGGCTGACCAGGACCCATACCCGGTCTCAAGCGCCAGACAAAGCGTACGCAACTCATTTGTACAGCACTGCCAGACGTCGCGCGCCGAGCGTGGCAAGTCCGCCTGCGCCTGCCGAAGAGCCTCCCACACCGACGCGAAACGGTAGGGAAAGCGCTGCGCGGTGACCAGTAGACCGCGCTCGATCAGAACTGCAAGGAGGGCCTCTGCATCGAGGTCCGGCCATAGGTTGCGAAGGTCGTCCTCATACTCAAACAAGCCCGCAGACTCCCGGAGGCGCAGGCGTTCAACCACCACGCCGGCACCTTCGAATGCCAGACCAAGAGCGCGCGCGTCTGGCGTCACAAAACGAAGTTCATCTCCCTGCACCTGAACGGTAGGATTCAGCCGCCACCGGACACGCGCGCGGTCAGCGGTCACCACACCGTTGAAGAGCGCAACCAGGGGACGCAGGTCGGGTTCGCACTGAATGACAGCGGGGCACTCGGTCACTGCGGTCCGCGTGCTTCGGACACCCACCGTCACGCCGGCCCACAGATCGCCCGGTGTCGTGCGCGTGGTGGCACGTGACAGATAGCGAAACAGGGTCGTCTCCAAATGTCGAACGCGCTTGTTTCGGACACGTTTGCAGGAAAGTGTTCGGGCCCGTGCCGCAAGTTGCGGATTGCTCAGGGTCAGAGCCTTGAGGAACGTATCGCTGCGACACGTCTCCGCGTGAAGCGCTATTCTTTCCCGCTCTACGATTTCGTCATAGGCCAGCGTCCGGTCCCGCACGGTCACCGCACCTCGCAGGGTATGCAGGGGCTCGGTACCAAGAGTGAGCAACTGATTGAGTGGAAACGCCGCGGCCCGGACCATGAAGGTGTCTGCCAGCTGGACCGTGCGGGGGCGTGTCGCCCGCTCTGATGGCCGCTGCTGTGCTGACGGCTCTCCTGATGGCTCTCCTGACATGGGGGCAGTGCTCATCGAACCCGACCCCTGGCGCGCGCGTTCCAAACGCGCGCCACGGCGGGCACCCGGGCGAGCACCGCGCCGCTCAATACAGCCTCCACGGTGTCGATCGCGCAAATGTCCGTCATCATTTCGGACCAAGTTGTTGTGTCGAGGCCCTGCTCGTCGAAGAATCTGCGCGTGTCCGCCACGCGGGAAAGCCCGAAGCGCTTGCGAAAGTTGTCACTCGTAGCACGAACCGCGGACGGCGAGGGAAACACCCCAAGCAACCGTGCGTGCTCGCGCGCAAGGATCCCAAGCAGGGCTTTCTTCTTGAGCCACGCGACCGAGTCACCGCCCGGCGTGGTCTCCTCGTTATTGCGCTCGCTCCAGTCCTCATGCGCATACCGGTCGCAGTAGCGGGGCACCGCACTGTAGTCACTTTGAAGAGCAGTGATGGGCGGATAGGGCCACTCGGAGCGCGCAACGGGTGCGGTGTCGGAGCCTGCCAGCACGACCCCCTCCCCAGGGCGCAGAATCAGCGGTCGCACGGGTGATGCAACGTCACCGTGACTGAGTGATCCACTGCGCTGCACGGTCGCTTGCACGACCGCTTCTGGTGGCGGGTCGACCGCCATCTGCAAAGGGCGACTGCCATCCAACGCGGGCCCCAACCCCATTCGCCAAAAGCACGGGGCGCCCCCAGCCGCATAGGGCGCTACCGTCGCTGCGCCCCAACTTTCGGCAACGTCCACAAGGCCCTGCGAGTCACACATAATCTGTTGACGCGCACCCCATTGGTCGGGCGGAACAAACAGGACATATCGCGCGACTGACGACATCGCATACTGCACGGGATACATACCGAAACCACGGTGACCGCCGAGCAAGAGGTCTGGGGCGCCGATCATCTTGCGGGCACGGCGCGCGACGGCTTTCGGGGTGCCGAGCCGATCGGTCCCCGAGTCGACCGTCAACGCGACGCTTCGGTCGCCCAGGACGACTTGGTAGGTGTTGCCGAGATTGCGAACCTCAGGGTGCAGCACCTCGCCATCGGTCGGCTGCTCGCCGAAGAACGGCAGGGCGTGCACGGTCAGGCTTCCGAGGGTGGCCGCCTGCCACCAGGCCAGGGTCTGCACGCGCCGGAACCCCAGTTCGCGCAGGCGCGCGGCCATGTCGGTGGCGAGCAGCGACTCCCGCTCGACCTCCGGGACCATAATGGTCGTGTCAGCGCCGAGCCGCAGCAAGGTCCCCAGGTCGAAGTGGTCCGGGTGCGAGTGCGTGATCAAGACCCCATGCACGGGGCCTAGCTGACCGATTTGCAGAGGGACAAGGCCGGGCGGATCCTCCGGGTGGGACGGCAGAACGAACGGGTCGACCAACGCGGTGGTATCCCCATGGGAGATGCGCACACCCGCGTGACCGAGAAAGGTGACCGGCTCCAAGGCCTCGGCAGTCGGCACCGGGTCATCTACGATGGCGCCAGCGTCCCGGAGCGCCCGATGCAAGGCGCGCGCGGCACCATGGCGGGGCGCAGGCGCGCCGCGCTGCCAGTCTCCGAGCCAACAGGCGAGCTCCCCAACGAGACCCGTGGACAGTGCGATAGGGACAGGCCCGCCGGCTTGCTCGACGACCAGCGCGCGAGGCTGGCACAGCTCCTGGGCTGGGAAGAGCACCTCGTCGCGCAGTCGATTGGGGCCCTGAAAAAGCACCTGCATGTCGCGCGACGAAAGCGCGTTGGAGAGCAGCGCTGGACCGTTCTGGACTGCCCAACAAAGCCCCCGGGACCTGATCGCTTCCATTAGCGTCTCACAGCGCGCACGCAGCTCCCGGTCAAAGCGCTGAGACGTTTGACTCCCGAAAGGCGTCCGATCCTCGTAGGTCAGGTGCAGCCGTATGTCGTCTGAGAGTCGCTCGCTCATGCCACGAGCCTTTCTGTTCCGACCTTGCGCAGGTACTGGGTGAGCGGATCGGGAAGCTGCTCAAAGAGTTCCCAACCCATCTGTTCCGGAGCGGCGAACCGGCCGTCGCGAATCATCAGAAGCTTTTCGTACTGCCGGTATCCACCCGCCATCCAAAAGAGCTCAGCACCGGCTTGGCCCCGTAGGACCCGATGCAGGTGGCCCGCGGACACGTGGGAGAACACGTTGGCCTCGGGATGCCGTAGACCAAGATATAGAGGCGGCTCCGGCTCCCTGAAATCGATGGCGTAGTGAAGCCGATCATTGGGGCTGACGTGCACGACACCCTGCCAGACTGCCTGCAGCTCGTGGTAGGCGTCGAACATTCCCGCGCGCCTTTCGAGCAGCAGCCGCACCCAGGGGAACACCCCCCGTCGCACCAAGTCGTCGAGCTCGGCGCTGAACGCATCGCGGCAGGCCGTAGAGGGCAGGCCCGCCAAGGTAGAGGGGTCGATGGGCTCCCAGGGTTGTACCGGCGCGGAAGGCTTCTCGCGCACGAAGCCAGCGCTTGCTGCTTTGCGGGTGACGGTGCGTCCCGAAATCGTCAGGACATCGCCGGGCCGCACGGTGAAGGTGTCGCAAGCCGAGCCGAGTCTGCGCTTGAATAGCGCCGCAACCTCGTCAGGGGAATAGGGTCCAATGTGGCGGTTCGCCCATGCATGCTCGCCCGCATAGGCGAACCCGAACGCATAGGGAAACATGGCAGCCGGCTCGGCCGCGCACGCCGCTTCGAAGCCATCCACGATCTCATCGCGGTCGAGCATCATCGACTGGACGCCGCGCTGATAACCGATGACGGTCCTCAGCGGTGCGAACTTGGCTGCGACTAGCGAGATGCGGCCCACCTCGCGCCGCACCCGGGCGCCGACTTCGCGCGTGACGATGCTATCGGACATGTGCCAATAGGAAGCATCAGGACTCGAGGCCACCACCCCCAGCTCATCCCACTCGAAGTCGGAGGGCGTGATGAGCAGTTCCAGCGACCCATCTGGTCCACCGGGTCCCACGCTTATCCGGTCCCAGGCGGGGAGGGGTATGACCTGCTCGAACCCCAACTCGCGAACGGCGCCAACGAGAAAGTCGTGGGGGGGCACGATGACCGGGATCCGCTTGGAGAGCCGGGCCAGCGTAGGGGGGTGGAAGTGATCGAGATGCGCGTGAGTGATAACCAGGGCGGACAGGTCCGAGGCAAGCACCTCGACGTCAATGTCCCGTGCCGGACAAATGCGAAGGGTGTCACTCGCAAAGGTGTCCGCGAAGATAGGGTCGACCAGGACCCGCGCCGCCTTCGACTCAATCAGCGTACTTGCATGTCCGAGGATCGTGATTTGCATGGCACTCCGTTTGCTCTCCGTGAGGTGTTTGCGGGTGCCCCACCCGTCCACCGAGTGCCGCAAGCGGCACACGGTTGGACGGGCGGGGACTTCAAGGAAAAGGGTGACTATGGATGTGGACCTACCAGGGGCACATCACGGTGCTGGCAGTCAGTCCGATATCGCCAAGCGCGCGCACGTCGAGGATTCGGCTCCCGCCGTTGATCGGCACACTCTGGACCGGTGGCACCGCACGAATCACGCGCACGTCCTGCTGCGTGGTGGCCCGGCTCAGATTGATGCGATAGACGGGTGCTCCCCCCGCGGTGGCATCCAATTCTTCTTCGCTGATCTCCTCGATCTCGACTTCCGGGGTTGCCGGCTCTTTGTGTTCGCTCATGGTTTCGGTTCCTTTCCCCCCAGAGGGGTTTGTTGGTGGTTCGGTGCCCGGAGCTCGTCGGCCCCGAAGCCCCCTGCGGGGGCGGAGCATGGCTCCGCCCCCGCATAGCTCCCCCTTTGCGATTGCCCCCTGTGC